>NZ_JBQFTP010000012.1:0-136346 GCF_056538705.1 Ruegeria sp. BF12
CGGAAACATGTCGCGGCAGATCGCAACGGGAATGCAGGATATCAACAATGATCACCGCGTCCGGCTGATCCAGATAAACCAGGAAATGCTCTCCTGCGCGCACATATCTGAGATCCGCCGCCTCTTCGACCAATATAGAACAACTTCGGCTGGCCACCCTGCCCTCTGTGATGGCCTGACAGCGCGCTATTAGTTCTTGTTCATAAAGATCGGCTTGATGCGATCCAAACTTGTCGATGGTCCATCGGGCAATTTCCACCAGGCTGGATTCAGCGCGGCGTGTCAGTCGAAAGGGTCTGGTCACGCCTTGGCTCGTGCCCTTGCAAAGGCACGACGGATCGCATCCGAACCCCTGCCTTCTGCCAAATCTCCGGCCTGAGCCTGCGCTACACCCTCCTGCAAGCCTTGTTTGAGAGACTCCAGCCCCGCTTCTTCCCGCTCCAAAAGCCGAAGGCCGGCGCGCAACGCTTCACTGGCGTTCTGATATCGACCGGACGCAACCAGATTCTGCACCAGTTGATCCTGCGATTCTGTAAGTACAACATTGCGGGTTACCATGGCGTAAGCCTCCTTTTTGGCAATATATGCCAACGAGACCGTCTGTTCAACGATTGAGGAGCCCAAAATCACTAATTCGAGCAAGCTGGTTTTATGGACGCTAATGGGACGTGAACACACGGATCATGTCTGTGATCCCATATGAATCCAATGACGGTAGAGACTTGCGTCAAAAGCCGCGCCGCGCAAGCACAGCTGCACTGGATCGAGGACAGTTCCGTGTTCCGTCGCAACTTACAGGCGCACAATTCCCGAAACCCCGCCCTCACGGTATGCCATTTCTTGGGCAATTGGCGAGCGGCTGACTCTAGCCGGAATGTTCGCGTGTTTTCCTCTGCGCACGGGCTGAGCTCGGTGTATCTGACCCAGATCGCCATGCCATTCTCACCGCATCGTACTCCCGTACTGGCGCAGAAGTATTGTTACGAAGTTGGTATCGCAGAAAACTCGATAACGAAATTGTTGGTGAGAGAATTTGACCAATCAGCTCAACTAGCTCCCTGCCCTTCCCAATTGCGCAATTTGCGCCAAAAGCCGTTCGGCCTTCACTCCAACTCCATGCTAGAGGCGTTCTACTCAAAGCGGAGCATAGGGAGGAGTTTTACAGGAATGCCTTCGCATGCCTACGTTAGAACTTCATCGACTGAAAGAACCCATGATCCCGCTCAACCGAGTTTACAACTGTAAACCACCCTGCTCTGATGCAAAGCGTATGTAGTCCTCCGCGTTGGAAAATCTACAATATAGGCGAAAATCCTTGACTTAGTGCTATGAATCACGGCTGTTTATCTCAAGTGGCGCAAAAATGACCACATTCTTTAATTTGAGGCAACTACATGATTCCCGTGACACCACTTGCGGCAGAAAGACCATCGGCACTCGCCACGGAAATATCTGAGAGATTAAACTCGGCTATCCGGGAACATCTACTTGCTGCATTTGCCCCCGACAACACCAAATCACTGCGAAATTTTGCAGCGCCAGAAGCTGCTGAACTCTTAGGAGTCTCAGGTCAATTCATGCGCAAAGTCCACGCAGAGGGAACGATTCCTGAACCGAATGACGTACGCAGCGGTAGGCGTTACTATACTGCCCAAGAACTTTGGGAGGCTCGCGAAACGCTTGAGAAAACCTCACGCAAAAAAGGGCGCTATGTCCCTCGCCGGACTGAAGGAGAAAAGCTCCAAGTCTGGCAGTTGATGAACTTCAAAGGCGGCAGCAGTAAGAGCACCACAACAATTCACTTGGCTCACTATTTTGCGCTTCGCGGTTACCGTGTGCTGGCTGTTGATCTGGATCCTCAAGGCTCTCTTACATCCATGTGCGGCATAAGCCCCGAAATAGAGTTTGACGGGCTGACGATTTACGATGCTATTCGATATGAAGATCCGGTAGATATGGCGGACGTCGTGCTTCCGACGTACTTCCCCGGTCTCTCTGTGGCTCCGTCACGGCTTGTTCTTTCCGAATTTGAGACAGAATCTGCCGTTCACTCCAACCCAGACCATCCGTTCTTTACAAGAATACGGAATGCCCTGGCCCAGGTGGAAGGAGATTTTGACCTTGTTCTGATTGATAGCCCACCTCAGCTAGGATTCTTGACAATTGCTGGGATGGCGGCCGCCAGTTCATTGCTTGTGCCACTTACACCTTCGATGCTGGACGTGTCTTCGACGGCTCAATTTCTCGAACTCGCTGGTGCTTACATGGCAGTCATTGAAGATGCCGGCGCTACGCTCGAATACGACAACTTCAAATTCCTGATAACGCGTGACGAGCCAACAGACGTACCGTCTCAACAACTGGCTTCGTTCATGCGGGCACTGTTTCAGGATCGCGTTATGTCAGCCACAGCCCTCAAAAGCACCGCGGTCAGTGACGCCACAATGCTCAAACAATCAATTTACGAAGTCGTGCGGTCAGAAATGACACGCGCAACTTATGATCGGGCAAAGAACTCAATGGATGCGATCGGCTCTGAGGTAGAGCAAATGATCCATCAAGCATGGGGACGCAGCTAATGGCTAGAAAGTCGCTTCAGGAGATGTCGGGGATCGCAAACACCATCGCGCGCTCTGGCCCCAAGGCCATCGATAAAACTCCAAAACCCAATGCCCCTGCTCTTGGTGCGCTTCAGGGCTCTCTTGCCGCAATCAGGGAAATTGACCCTGCTCTGATCGACGACTGGGGGCCTGCCGATAGGCTCGGTGAGTTTACAGCTGTAAACATTGACGAAGAAGACGATAGTTTTGAAAGCTTGATGTCGAGTATACAAGACGGTGGCCAACAAGTTCCCATTCTTGTCAGAAGATCGAAATCCGACGGTCGATACGAGGCAATTTATGGACGGAGGAGGCTCAAAGCCTGTCGTGAACTTGGTATTAAAGTCCGCGCCAATGTTCAGGATATCGACGATGCTTCAGCGCTTCTCGCCAAAGGGCTTGAGAATGCTGCGAGGCGCAATCTTTCCTTCTACGAGAAAGCACGTTTCGCCGAGGCGATCCTGACTTCCGGGCATGACACGGCAACGGTGCGGCAAGTATTGAACGTTTCGAAATCAGGGCTGTCTCACCTGACAAAAATTACGCAACATGTTCCTGCAAAGATTGGTGACATGATCGGCGCAGCCCCAAAATCAGGCCGCCCAAAATGGACCGTGCTTGCAGAGCACTTCGTTGCAGGCAAGCTAGCGGAAGATGAAGCTGCAAATCTTCTTGCAACCATTGAGCCATCGATGTCGTCAGATGATCGGCTGGAAATGCTCCTAAAAGCAGCTGCCAAACGCGGTGCAAGACAAAGAGAAGGTGCAGCCGAACTCAACCCAATCGAAGGCGTTACAATCAAATCTACCAACGGATCACTAACTGTTTCGGTCAAAAGGACCGGAGCTAACGCTGGCTTCGCTAGCTGGTTGGACGAAAACATGGCTGAAATCATTAAGCGCTCACACGCTGAGTTTACAGCTGTAAACGCCAAGAAAAAGAACTGAGGACGAGCAGAAAGGAGGAAGGCAAACAAACAAAACCCCCGAAACCGGAGCTTCGAGGGCTGCTGCGCAAAGCGCAATTCTTAGATTAGACACCTAGAATCTAGCAGCACCCGAATCGCCACACAAGAAAAAACGCTCTTGAGCGAACGGGTAATTTTTGTCTGCCGATAGATAATCATGAAAACACTAACAGCATTGGCTCCAATTGGAGCGACCTTGTCGGGAACGGCAGGGCAGGGGAACAGTACGCCCAAAAAATGGATACTTCTTCGCGCCGTTGAAGAGGCCAGAGAACCTCTTGGGTTAAAATCCACAACTCTCAATGTCCTGAGAGCGATGGTTTCCTTTATGGGCGGTGATCAGATTGCTGCGGACCAGGATGATCATCACATCTGTTTCGCGTCCAACGCGGCGATAGCCAAACGAACTCATGTCAGCGTGCAGACAGTTGAGCGTCATATCTCGACGCTGGTGGACCTTGGACTTATCCGCCGCGTCATGAGCGCAAACGGTAAGCGATGGGCGCGCCGGGATCGCCAGGGCAGGGTGGTCACCGCAACTGGGCTCTCCTTGATGCCTTTGTCTGAACGGCACGCTGAGTTCATTCAGGAAGCCCAGAGGCATGCTGATCGCGTTCTCGAGTTCACTGTACTCCGTGACAAAGTTTCCGCCGCTCTGGCGCGCCTTAAGGAACTCGTAGCAAATGACACCGCGATCTCTGATTTGGTGACCACCGTACGCAATGCTCTGCGTCGCAAACCAGATGCGAATGTACTCAGCGAGCTGTTGGCAGAAATCTCTGTGGAAATCTCCGAGATAACACAGACTGATACAGAAAATTTGAGGGCCAGTGACAGTGAAATTGAGGGGCACAAAGAGGACTCTTTGAATCCGGAAGTTAAGAAAGAAAAGCTTTCTCAGATTCAGGTTTCTCCAGACCAAATGGAGCGCAGTTTTCCACGGCTATGCTCAGAACTACGCTTTGCAAAAGATCAGCACCACTGTGATCGGCTTATGGATGATATCGCCGAGTATCTACGGCTTGGCCAAACCTGGTATGCAATGAAATCAACTTTTGGCCCAGCTATTCGCTTCATTGTTCTCGGATACATCTTTCAACGTGCTGAGAACATACAATCTCCAGGGGCTTACCTGATTTCGTTGCTGGCCAAGATCGAAAAGGGCGAATTGTCTCCAAAGGCAATGCTCTCGCGGACATCCAATGCTACGTAAATTTGGGGAAACAGGATGAAATTTACCGTTTTCAGATTACACCTCCAAGTGATGACTGGATCGAAGGGTCTGAAAAAGGTGAGCTATAGGATTGACCTCTATAAATCACGCAACCATAAATAGTGAGTTATAGAAAGGAAGCTTATACCTCACGATGTGGAACTGGCAGAACCCTGATTGGCCGACATTTCGTTACGACGCCGCAAGACTCGAACCATACGAGCAACAGTTCCTGTTGTCCTCAGGGGAAGTTCTTGGAGCGGTTCATCATGTGAACACATCGGATCGAGATCAATTGCGTATCGACCTGCTAAGCGAAGAAGCAATGAAGACCAGCGCGATCGAAGGTGAGATGCTGGATCGTCTCAGCGTGCAATCTTCCTTGCGCCGACATCTTGGACTGGCTCCCGACAGCTATCCATCCAAACCGCGCGAGCAGGGCGTTTCTGAAATGATGGTGGATGTTTATTCCAACTATTCGGAACCACTGTCACACGACACCCTGTTTCGGTGGCATGACATGCTTCTGTCCCATGACAGGCATCTGGAAACGATTGGATCATACCGGAGCCATGAGGATGCGATGCAAATCGTCTCAGGCAGGCTCGACCGCCCAACGGTGCATTTCGAAGCTCCACCTTCACATCAGGTTCCGGCTGAAATGGACCAGTTCGTAGCCTGGTTCAACCGGACCGCACCGGATGGTCCCGAACCATTGCGCGCACTGATCCGGGCCGGTTTGAGCCATCTGTATTTCGAGAGCATTCATCCCTTTGAGGACGGCAATGGCCGGTTGGGTAGGGCGCTGGCTGAAAAGTCCTTGGCCCAGAATATCGGTCAGCCAAGTCTGATTGCCCTTGCTTTCACGATCGAGCGAGAGCGGAAGGCTTACTACGACCAACTCGAACGCCATCAAAAGACGCTGGAAGTCACACCGTGGCTCGTCTGGTTTGCCGAAACTGTCCTTACAGCACAGCAGGTGACGCTTGAGCGGGTTGGTTTCTTTATTTCCAAGACGCACTTCTATGATCGGTACCGTGATCAGTTCAACACTCGCCAAAGCAAGGTAATCGCCCGTTTGTTCAAGGCTGGGCCGGATGGGTTCACAGGGGGATTGAGCGCTGAGAACTATATCTCGATCACGGGAACATCGCGCGCCACAGCAACGCGGGATCTCCAGAACCTGGTAGAGAAGGGCGCTTTGATCCGAACGGGTGAACTCCGGTACACGCGATATTGGTTAAAGCTAGATCGGGACGGGTAGGGGGCTGAAGTACGGCACGAAGCGCGGGAAGCTGCCGTTCTCTGCAGTCGCGAAACCGTTCACTCGAAAATCAAAAAACGGCCATTCCGGTCTAGAATGACGACTTCGATGATGCCGCAGCCGTACCGATGTCAGTAAAGCGCAGAAGTGACCTTTGCAAAGTCAGTTTTGACACTCGAAACTCCCTTACAGGCGGCAGAGTGAATTCCCTGGGTCGGCCCCAAAATGCACCTAGCATCGCTAAGCAGACCTCACTGTGATATCTATGCACTATGCGTCGTCTGCAAAGTGTCCTACATCTCAAGTAATCAAAGAACAAATATCCAACGGCGAAGCACGGTTTATGTCCATTAAAGTCAATCCAGATGTCCTGATTTGGGCACGTGAGACCGCTGGTTTCACGCTGGAAGATGCTGCGCGCAAGCTGTTTTCTGATGGAGTCCGTGAGACGGCTGATCAGAAGCTTGAGGCACTTGAAAGTGGCGACAGAGAACCGTCCCGTGCACAACTGAATAGCTTTGCCAAGTTGTACAAAAGACCTTTGCTAGCATTTTACATGGAACAGCCGCCACGCACCGGACGCAGAGGGCAAGATTTTCGTCAAAGTCCGGACAGCCGCACAAAGCGCGAAAATGCTATGTTGGATGCTTTGTTGCGTGATGTGAAGGCTCGGCAAGAGGCCATAAAAGACATCCTCATAGATGACGAGGATTTTTGGGAGCACAAATTTGTAGGATCCGTCAATCTCAAAACGAGTGTTGAGGCCACGGTAAAATCCATTTCCAACGAACTTGAGTTTGACTACACGGATGTGAGCTTGCGCCGCGGTGACCCGGACAAGCTGTTTAAGCGGCTGCGTATGGAAGTGGAAGACATCGGCGTTTTTGTATTGCTGTTGTCCGATCTTGGTTCCCACCACTCCACGATCCCGTCCAGTGTATTCCGCGGCTTTGCAATCGCTGATGATGTCGCCCCATTTATTGTGATTAACGCAAAAGAGGCCAAACCGTCCCGCTCCTTTACACTGATGCACGAACTTGCCCATATTTGGCTTGGAACAACCGGAGTAAGCGGTCAAGCCTCTACTGCCACCCCGACGAACCAATCCGCCAAGATTGAACGGTTTTGTAATGATGTGGCTGGAGAGTTTCTTTTGCCTTCGGCGCACTTCCGCAAGGGTATGCCTGACTTTGACCCTGACGATAGCAATAGTGCGGAGGCAGTGGTTGATAGTATTGCCTATAAGTGGTCTGTCAGTGGTCCGATGGTCGCCTATCAACTCTATAGAACAGGTGACCTAAGTGGCGATGCCTATGGCCGTCTTCGTGGGGTGTACTCGGCACGTTGGCAGGCTGCTCTCAAGAGCCAAAAAGAAAAGATGAAAGATAGCGACGGACCAAACCCGCACGTTGTGAAATCTCACAATCTGGGCAACGCACTATTGGAGGTAGTTTATCGCTCCGTTCGCGGCAATGCGCTTACCTACACAAAAGCTGCAAACCTTTTGGGGTCGAAACCATCTGCGGTAGAACCGCTGTTGAGAAGGTACGAGGCGAAACGAAAAAAGGGTGATCTGTTCTCCAACGCAAGCGGAGCGCATTGATGTACCTAATCGATGCCAACGTGTTGATAACTGCGAAGAACACCTACTACCCTTTAGAACACATTCCCCAATTTTGGGAATGGCTCGTTGTTCAAGGTGATGCTGGTAGAATCAAGATGCCGCGTGAGATTTATGAAGAAGTGTCAGGCGGTAGCGATGACTTGGCCGACTGGATCAAGGGAGAAGACGCAAAGGAAGCGCTACTTTTAGATGAGGATGCAGACCCCGCCTTAGTGCAGCAAGCGCTACGTGACGGGTATCAAAGCGATGACGCCAAATTCACAGATAGCGAACTGATCAAGGTAGGTCGGGACGCTTTCCTTGTTGCTTATGGCCTTGTTAGTAGCAACAGAACAGTTGTGACGAAAGAAGTCACAAAACGAACCAAGCGCCTTGGCGCGACACGACTACCAGATGCATGTGACGACTGCGCTGTGTCTTGGTGTGATGACTTCACGATGTATCGCACTTTGGACTTCAACTTGCGTTGACAGATATGCCCGGTCGGAAAACACAGTTTAAATTCTGGATTGGCGGCACTCTGCTGCTGAACCGCGAAAGTTCTCTTAACTGTCCAATTCTCGGGAAAAGCATCCTGAAAGAGCTCTAACGTCTGCTCAGGCTAAACTATGCAAATGCAGCGAATGTCCGAGAAGCGGGCTGCGACCGCGGCATCGGTATGTGCAGGTGAACGGCAGGAATGGGCCGCCCACGACGCCAGGAATACAGGTTTCTGGCTCAATGTCGCGTCGGCTCCGAGTTCCGCTTTGAGCCCAAGCTATTTGATACCGCATTTTCATGAAGGTCGCCTATAGGTGTTGCGCAGTCATAAGGCTCTCTCTGCTGTTTCTTGTCGTCTTCTCGCTACTAGAGAGTGCCATGCGACCATTTTCGATCCCCTATGCCGCAATCAACTGCAGATGCGCTTGACGGTAAGCAAACATCGCCCTATTTAGTTAGTGAGTAATCACTAACAAACTGGTGCGTAATGCCTGCTCGTAAGCCCGCAGATGAACGCAAGACCGAGATCGTACAGGCAATGCTGCGTCTCGCGGACGAGTTGGGCCCGGATCGCCTGACCACGCAGTCGGTTGCTGATGCAGTAGGGTTGACGCAGCCCGCAATCTTCCGGCACTTCGCGACCAAGCAGGATTTATGGTTGGCGGTGGCTGCGGGGATCTCTGACCGCCTCAAGACCGCGTGGGCTGACGCGCTGAAGACATCCAACGATCCGACAGCCCGAGTCAAAGCGCTGATCTTGGCTCAATTGCACCAGATCGAGACAATGCCGGCCATCCCGTCCATCCTGTTCTCGCGTGAGCTACAGGTGGAAAACGACGATCTGCGGCAATCCGTTCTTGCACTGATGACCGAATTGGTCGCATTGCTGGCCATTGAATTGACCAAGGGACAGAAAGAGGGCCTGTTCGACACAGACCTGCCACCAGAAGACGGAGCGCTATTGTTGGTCTCGCTGGTGCAAGGGCTGGCGATCCGTTGGACTTTGGGGAAACGCAGTTTTCCATTGGAATCCGAAGGACGCCGATTGCTCGACGCTCAGATGCGGCTGTTCCGAATAGAAAGTACGGAGGTTTCGCCATGAGCCGCCGTATCATTCTGGGTGTAACCCTTGTTGTCGTCCTCGCCGTATTTGGCTGGTTTGTGCTAACAGAGCGCCCGATCAGTGTTTCCACTGCCACCATTGAAAAGAGTGTCCCTGTGCGCGTCTATGGGCTGGGTACGGTCGAAGCACGGATCGTCTCAGATGTCGGATTTGAGGTTGGTGCCGCGTTGACCGAACTTTTGGTCGACAGTGGCGATGTGATTGAAGAGGGGCAGGTCATTGCCCGGCTTCATCCTAAGGAACAACAAGCAAAAGTCGCGCGCGCCGAAGCGGGGTTTGCCGCCGCAGGAGCCACCCTGGGCAAGGCCGAGGCAAACGTGATCCGCGCCCGCGCCATTCTGGCGCAGCGGCAATCGACAAATGCGCGCCAGCAGGAACTTGCCGGACGCAATGCCGTCTCGACCCAGGCTGCAGAAGAGGCGCAACGTGATGTCGATGTTGCAGCGGCCGATCTGGCCGTCGCAGAAAGTGATGTTGAGGTAGCCAAGTCCATGCACAAGGACGCCGAGGCAGCCCTGCAATACGAACGCGTGCTGCTCGATCATCATGTGTTGCGGGCACCATTTGACGCGGTCGTCGTTGAGCGCCATGTCGAAGCAGGTACCGTTGTTATCGCCGGTGAACCAATCTTTACTCTTATGGATCCGAACACTGTCTGGGCGTTGGCCTATATTGATGAAGAGCGTGCCGGGCCTCTGCGACTCGGACAGGTTGCCGAAGTGCGGTTGCGGTCTCTGCCGCATCAGGTCTTCACGGGTAAGATCGCGCGGATCGGTATTGAAAGCGATCGGGTGAACGAAGAGCGCCGGGTCTGGATTGCGTGCAATCGGTGCCCGGAACAGGTTTTTCTCGGCGAACAGGCCGAAATTTGGATCACGGTGACAGAGTTGGACGATGCGTTGTTGGTTCCAGAGATCGCCGTAACCGGGTTTGATGGGCATGAAGGTCGTATCTGGGTCGCACAGGAGGGACGTGCGCATCAGGTGTCCGCAGTCTTCGGTCACCGGACCGAGGATGCACGGGTCGAGCTGGTCAGTGGTATTGCCGACGGCGCGCAGCTCATTGTGGCACCCGTTAAAGGGTTGTCGGAGGGACGCATGGTTCGGGTTGCCGAGAGGGATGCGCCATGAACCTCGCATACCGCGATGTGCGTCATAATCTATTCCGCTTCGTACTGACTTGCCTCGGCCTCAGCCTTCTGATGGCGGTCGTGCTGGCTATGATTGGTATTTACAATGGGCTGGTCGCGGACGCGCTGAACATCGTCAAAGCACCGCAGGCAGATCTTTGGATTGTTGAATCAGGTACACAGGGGCCCTTTGCAGAAGCCTCGAAAATTCCCGACGGTACCCGTGATGCCGTGGTCCGATTGCATGGTGTGGCCGAAGCGGGCAGCATCAGCTACCAAACCGTCGAGGCGCCCTTTCGCGGCGAAACGCTACGCCTTTACGTGATCGGATACGAGTCAGGTCATCCCGGTGGACCCGAAGCAATCTCGGCTGGACGCGGGATCAGTCAGTCCCATTTCGAGATCGTGGCAGATGCCAAATCCGGACTGTCCGTCGGCGATGTGATCCGACTGGGCCGCGATCCTTTCACTGTGGTCGGGTTGGTCGAGGATACGATGAATTCCGCCGGTGATCCGGCAGCGTTCATCACCCTGCGCGATGCGCAGGTGCTACAGACGCAACTGGCCCCGCCGGCGCAACGCGTTCAGGAGGCGCGAGGCGCGGGGTTGCTCGAAAGTCAGGACAGTGTGGCAGCTGTGATCGCACGGCTTGAGCCGAACGCTGACCCAGATGCAGTGGCGCAGTCGGTGCGGCAATGGAAACATCTTGGGGCCCTGACACAAGCCGATCAGGAGTCAATCTTGCTGATGTCTGTGGTGGACCGGGCAAAGCGGCAGATAGGTTTGTTTCTGGGCATCCTATTGTCCGTTTCAGCCGTTGTGATCGCGCTGATTATCTACACAATGACCATGGAAAAGCTGAAGCAGATCGCCACACTCAAACTGATCGGCGCGCCCGACCGCACGATCGTCGGGCTGATCGTGCAGCAATCCATTGCACTTGGTGCGGTTGGCTGGAGTTTTGGTCTGATCCTTATCCTGCTCGTCAAGGACTACTTCCCCCGTCGAGTGGTGTTGGAGCCGATCAACGCCGCCGCGCTAGCAGGGATCATCCTCTTTGTCTGCATTGTGGCCAGCGGCCTTGGCGTGCGTGCCGCACTCAAGGTCGATCCAGCCACGGCAATCGGAGGGTGACGTCATGCTCAATGATCCGCGCCGCGTGATTGTAGATGTTGCTAATGTCTCCAAACACTTTGGCGAGGGCGATACTCGCGTTGACGCTCTGAAGGATGTTGATCTGTCAGTCCGGACGGGCGAAGTGGTGGCGCTACTCGGTCCGTCTGGATCGGGTAAAACGACGCTTCTGAATGCCATTGGCTGCATCATTGCTCCGAGTGCGGGCAAGGTTACGCTGGACGATGAGGTGGTTTACGACAACCAATGGCTGCGAGACGATCTGCGTAAGCTCCGGCTCGACAAGATCGGGTTTATCTTTCAGTTCCATAATCTTCTGCCATTTCTAGACGCCAAAGATAACGTTGCGCTGGTGCTGAAACTGGCTGGAAAATCGACGGCTGAGGCGCAAAGGCGCGCTATCGAACTGCTGGACTATCTGGAGGTCGGTCACCGCAAGGATGCGATGCCCGCGCTTCTGTCTGGGGGTGAGGCGCAGCGTGTGGCCATCGCACGCGCCCTTGCCAACAGCCCGCGCATTATTCTGGCTGATGAACCAACTGCGGCGCTCGACAGTAAGCGGGCCGGGATCGTGATGGACCTGATGCGCAAGCTGGCAGCCGAGCAAGACGCCTGCATTATCGCAGTGACGCATGACGAGAAGATTTATGACCGGTTCGACAAGCTGTTCCATCTACGCGACGGCCAGCTTGATGGAGAGGAAGGGGACGTGACATGAAAAACGCAAACTCTGGCAACCGCGCCCTGAACATAGCGGCAAACGTGGCAATAGTGTTCGGCGCGTTGACCGTTTTCTCAGGCGGAAGGGCCTTGTTTGGAAGCGAGGAAGCGCGCGCCGCCGTCGGCAATGCGGTGCCCTTCGTGCTGTGGTTCAACTATCTGGCGGGATTCGCCTATGTCGTGGCCGGTATTGGGCTGTTTCTGCGGCATCGGCCAGCGGTCTGGATATCGATAGGCATTCTGGTTGCCACCGTTCTGGTTTTCCTGGCCTTCGGCGCTCACGTGCTGCAAGGCAACGCCTATGAGATGCGCACCGTTGGTGCAATGACCCTGCGCACGGGTGTCTGGTTGGTCATTTCTGTCGTGGCTTGGATGCATATCTTGCGGGCGCGTCGATCCTGAAAGGACAGCCTGCGAAATAGCGCTTCACCCGTAGGCAACACCAAAACCGCCTGAAGCTCTTCCTTACGACATGCCACTGGGGAGTTCACCGCTTAGGACAAGCAGGCATTGCGTGAAAGTCCAAGATGTCCGTCTGCCCGGAAAATTGAGTTTAACCCAATTTGACCTGCGGACTGTTTTGAGACTGATGTCAGTATTTGCATCCAAGACCAATCCACTATTTTGCGTGGAGCTTGTCCCCCGGCGCATTAGCTTCAGGCGGCTGATGGCCTTTCGCCACCTCACCCGTGGAAAAGTCGCCTGACATCAATTCTTCCATGAAAAGACTGACGAATTGGGCCCGACCATGCGTGTCGGATTTGGAGTAGATACTGGTGGCCTGAGCACGAACGGTGCCAGGCGCAGTGTTTCTGACTTTTGCGATGGCCTCATTGTCGAGCCCTTTGAGGATCATCGTCGCGATGTCGCGCTCTGCCTGCGTCAGGTTCCAGTCCTCGAAGAAGCCCTCCATCACCTCGGCCATCTGCCCGCGCGCAACCCTCAGACCGGCATCCATGTCGTTCACCCGTGCCAATAGCCGTCGCAATTCCACCATCAGGAACACGACGCCACCGACAAGTGCGAGTGCTGCCAGCGCTTCGAGTCCGAGATGGAGGTCTTCAAGATGTCCGCCGCCGCTCAGATCGGCAATCACGTCGCCGATGAAAAACAGCGCGCAAAGCGCTTGCAGGATGATGATACCCGCAAGCACTGTCGCGCGTCGTTCCTTTGTAATCGGCGTCATTGTGCGACGTTTCATTCCACCTCTGTTCCGTCCGGAATGCGTTTGTGTCCATTTATCATAGCGCGCACCAGATTTACACCGGAACGCCAGCTATCGAACGCCACACCGGCAACATGAAGCGCAACCGACAGCATGAGCCAGTTGAAGGCGAACTCATGTGCCTCTTCCACCCAGTCGATGCCAAAGAACCGGATCGTCGTCATCATGTACCCGGTTACGCCGAGGGCTATCACTGTTAGCCAGAGGTTGTAGGCCATGAGCGCGCCCAGCGGGTTGTGCGACAGATGAACCGTGCGGTCGCCGTGCAGAATCGCCCGCATATGTCGGATCGCTCTTGCCGGGTTTGGCGGGAAAGCGGAAAAGCGCGCGTGCCGTGGACCGATGACGGCCCAGAGCAGACGAAGGGCGACAAGCCCCAGAGCAGCATAACCCACCCACTCGTGCAGCTTGCTTTCTTCTTCGGTTATTGCGCCGTTCAGCAGGATAGTCAGGGCAAGCGACCAGTGGATCAGCCTTACCAGCGGGTCCCATACCGCGATGTCACGGACGCTGTCGCGCCCGCTTGCAGGATCTGTAACAATCGACATCGTCAGCTCACTTCATCTCGAGCTTGATAATCTTGCCTGTTTCGGGGCTCACATAAACCTCGCCCATGGTTTTGTCCTTGACGAAATAGACCTCGATCTTGCCCTCTTCCATTTCGGCCTTGCGGACCTCGTAACCCATTTCGGTCAAGTTGGAGGTTACTTGTTCCATCGTGGTGCCGAGTACCGTGTCTGTGCTGAGGTCCTGTGCCAGAGCAGGGGTGGCCATCGCGATAAATGTGATAAGAGCCAATTTGGGCATATTCTTTTCCTTTTCAGATATCTCAAAGGCGGCAACGATTGTTGTCGCTAGACTTCGACTTGAGCCATATGAAAGGGTCGCGCAATTGGCAGTCGGCTTACGTACCTTCGGTTAAGCGTGCGCTTAGAGCAAGAGATCGCCGCTCAGGACGATCTTGCGACAGAGTCCAAGCAAGTCACACCGATATCCCTTCCGCTCCAATCTATGTACAGCAACACCGACCGCTGAAGAATCCCGCGCTGCATTTAGGGGCAACGCAGAACTGATACGCATTATCCAATCACCGTCATCAACGACGACGATGACGAAAAGCTTGAAATTGAGCTTAGCGCTACATCAATTGCTTAGTTTATGGCCAAACGTGCCACGATGAATCCGGGCATAGAAAGGAATCCATCGCTATCTTCGTCTGGGGACGTGAGTTTACACCCCCCCTTGTCGGCAAGGAACTGGACCTGAGATACGAGTCCGTCGCCATCTGCATTCATCTGGTAAACGATGCGTCTTTTTCGGCTTGCTTTTCAGCATAGCGCGGGCCGCGTTGTTATGGATCAGCACCGGCGCCCAACTGGATCGTCATGTATGCCTCGCGTGTGAGATGCCCGCAGAGCATCATGTCGGCGGTCACAATTGTCTGTACCGACATACTGCCGCATATGCTTTGACGAGGATCATTAAACCTCGCCCAAAGCCGCCAATCGAGTGCAGCGAAAGCCTGCTTAGCCTGCTTGGAGGTTGACCCTTCTCAAGGTTGATTACTTCGAAGTCGTTTATACTGATCGCTGGTTTTCCGTCGTACAGCATGGAGCTTCGAACATGAAGCAGCTTGTGAAAATTGGCTTAGCAGTCAACTTTGTTTTCTGGGCAGTTTCCCTGAACGCCCAGCAGTCTGATCCGCATCTGATTTACGAAGAGAACTGCGCAGTCTGTCACGACTCGCATGCCGGAGATTTTGTTTCTGAAAATTTGGTTGCGACTGAGAATGGCCTTGTCGGAAAAACCTCTGGTCGCCTTGCCCTCGATTTTCTGGAGGCAGGCCACGGCAGGCTATCAGACAAGGAAATCGACCACCTGATTGACCAGTTCGAATTTATTCACGAATCTGGACGCCTGTTCCAAGACAAGTGCGTTATCTGCCACGACAATGCAGCCAAATTTGCGCGTCTCAAGTTAGTCTTACGCGACGACATACTTACAGGTCGTTACACGGATCGAATTGTCGCAGAGTTTCTGTTGCATCACGGAAGACTCGACGCAACTGAGGCTCAAAAGATGGTAGAGATTCTTACGCACCAACTTCAGGTAAAGTAGTCGAGCAGTGAATTCGCTTTCCGTGTAGGTCGGCTGACAACCCCAGGTAGGACCTTTGGCCCTATTCGCTAATAGTCAGAATTGTCCGCACTCCGCTAGATCAGTAAGCCCTTAGCTTCGCGCACGAAGCGAATGTCGGCAATGCGGGCTGCGACCGCGGCATCTCAATACCCGATCGAGTGACCGGTTTGGGCCGATCTCCTAACAAGTTGTGGAAAGAAATTACGGGATCACCTTAGATCTCAGCGTTATCGCTCAGATTGAACCAAGTTGGCTATGCTAGTTCGCTGATCATCGATTTCAGATGGCGCATGTCGGTACCGCAGCATCCTCCAAATACTTGGATCGACGGATTCTGCCTCGCAATCGCGGCAATCTGTTTACCAAGTTCAGCTGGATCGCCTTCGTCCAGCTCATCTGCTTCGTCAAGTTCCGCATGCGAGCAACTCGAAGCGTTCGCCACAAGGCCTCTCAGCCGGGGGTGGTTGCCAAGCGCTCCGGCGAAATGGGTAGGGTGAGCGCAGTTGACCATAAAAAACAGCGCCGCCGAGTCGGTTGCTGCGTCGATCTGGTCAATTCCGTCCACAAGTTTGGTCCCGTCTGCCAGGCACCCGTCTGTCTCAACAACCAGAGACATGATGATCGGCAGTTCAGCGTCCCGGGCGGCGAGGATGCATCCCGCTGCCTCGCTTGGGCGGTTGAATGTATAAGCGGTGACCAGATCGAGGCTTGTGTCTTTCAGGCTGTGCATTTGAGCGGCGTGGTATTGACGTGCATCTTCGACGGGTACCGGCGGGATGTCGGCGTAAGGATCATGGCGCGGGCCGATGCAGGCCGACACCAGTACATCATCGCGAGCGGCAGCTTGGCGCACGTCTTCCATTAGACTGACCGCATCTTTGTTTACTTCGGCGAGCCGCTCTGCATCGTACCCCAAGGGCGCTGCCCGGTCGGCGTTCGCCATCCATGTGGGCGCATCAAGGATGCATCCGACATTCATTTCACGGGCCAGATCGACAAGAGCCTGCATTTGACCGGCCAGTATCACCCTGGTGCCAGGTTCTTCCAGCAATGGAAACGACGCGAAACCGGGAAGCTCAATTCCATGATTGAAAATCAGGTCGGTGCCAGTGCCGGCGTAAACCAGAAAGGGCTTGTTACCTTCGAGTGGGAGCTGTCGCGCCATTCTGATCCACGCCTATTGCCGTTACCTCTGCACAAGAAACCTACTTTGTCTCGGGCCTCCTGTGAACCTTAGGACTGCGACAGGGTGTATTCCGTCACTCTGATCCCCACGCCAGGCCAAACACCAGGTCATGTCTCGGTCGAAATCACCAGTGGCGACCGGCGCGCTCTGATTACAGGTGATGCAATCCATACAACCGCCCAGTGCTGGCATCCCGAGTGGCATTTTATGTTTGATTCCGATGCTGAGATGGCCGTGACATCCCGTCGGAAACTGTTGGAAAGCGCCTCGGAAACGGGATGTATTGTGCTGGGAAACCACTTCGCTTTGCCGTCTATTGGTCGGGTGAAGGCGGACAACGACGCGTTTCGCTGGGAGGACTAGCCCAGGTTGTATTTTGATGTGCGCGGGTCTGTTGTGGGATGGCGGCTGACGTGAAAGTTCGACGCGCCGCGCAGCTTACAGGCAATGATCGGCGAAACTAAATCTCGAACCCATTGGGCTATGTCACATTCCCTTGAATTCTTGTTTCACAAGCTTTCTCTCTTCACCATTTTGTGAAAGCCTGAAGCAGTTATGAGTGACAGAGTGTGCAATTTTCAGAAAACAGTGGTTCTTTCTGAACTCCAATCAGCTCTCTTGGACGGAATTTGTGATCACTGCGAGGTGACAAGTTCGGAACTGGCCAAGAGTGGAGAGGTGCTGGAAATATGTGGACAAGAGTACTGTTTCGATTATGAAACCGGTGTGTCCACGGAGACTGAAATTTTGTTGTGCCCCAGCTGTCACGAGGCAAACCATCTGGACGCGCAGCGACAGCATAACCCTTGCCACATCTCTGCAAGACGCAGCCGGGAAAACATGGGTTAGTCGATGGGTTCAGGAGGCGAAGCTTTGGAACGGTTTTTGCAAGAACCATCGCTGGTCCAATTTCGGTAGTCTGACAGACCAAGCTCGTCCCACATCCAGCCGAAATCATACTCAGCCACCGGAGAGCCGGTCTGGCGCGCGCTGCGGTTTTCGATTGTCTTCAGCCAGTCTATGACTTTCTTCCTGCCCGCCGTGCTGCGAACGGCCTGGCGCGGGGTCTTGCCATCCAGGGCAGGAATCGGCTGGTCAAGCGTATCGCGGTAATGCTGTTCGAGATATTCGTGGGCCATCTGACGGGCAAGGGCACGGGGGATGTCCTCTTCTTCTGCCACTCCGTTACTCGTGCTGTCATCCGCCATCATCTGTTCGGCGGTCTGGATTGATGTCAGCGGAGATTTCACCAGGTCGCCCAGGAGGTCCCGGACCAGGGCTTCGCCGCGTTCAGCGCGCGCTGTAGAGCTCACAGAAAGTGTGAGTGTCCGACCTTTCAGATCTAGGGACCCAAGCACGGAGGCCCCTGACATTGATTTGTCCAACACGAGGCCGGTGCCGTGCTTGGTGCCGGACGGGGTGTCGAGGTCAAGCCAGGTCCAATCCTTCTGGCCTGAGATCACGAGTTCTGCGGACTGTGTTAGCTTTTCAGATACCTGGCTTTGCGTCACTTTGCTGGCGAGGGGGAAGCGCATGTCGTGAAAGAGCAGGTTGTCGCCATCGCTGTTGCTGATTTGTGGTGGTTCCGGATCCAGTAGGTTCGGCAGATGTGCGAAGAGCCAGGCATTGGTGAAGAGGGGTGCGGAACGGTGTAGCTGATCCTGTGTCAGCCTCAGTTCAACGTCGGGGTTCAATTTCAACACGGAGCGGAGCCCGTCTTCAAAAAACGCGACGGTGTCGGGGTCGAATGGGAGCAGCGCCCCCGAGATCACGTTATAATCCCCCTGTGCGACAACCCGAGCTGCGATGCGATCCCATCGCTGCAGCATCTGCGTCGCGCTGTGTTCCCGGACGGTAACCGGCTCTGCGTCCGAAAGCATGTTGCGCAAGACCATGGATCTGCCGGGGTCTACCTCGCTCACCTCATAAAGGCTGACCGACGCGTCCCGCAATCCTTTGATATAGGCGCGGGTCTGCGCACTCTCCTTGGAACCGCTCCCTTTCAGATAAGCATCCGCAGCGTTTTCGGCGTCCGCTCCGAATGTCCTGCCCAGCAAATCTTCCAGGCCACCACCCCACAGGACCATCGGCCAATCCTCGCCCAGCAAGTCGCCCAGATCCTCGAACTCAAGATCGAAGGCCTCGAGCGCTGGCAGAAAATGCTCGTCCAACACATCAGCGAGCCGCTCATGCCAAATCTCGTCACGGGTGATAAACCCGATGAGCCCACCAAGATCGTTCCCCGTTGTCATCTTCAGCTTCTCCCTGTTTGCCGGACAGGGGCGATTTAGCGCAGATTGCAACCGCCAGCCAGCCCACACGCGTATGCAGACCTGCGTTACATGGAGGGACTTGTCATGGCGAATGCTATGTCTTTGGCTCCCGCCCAAAAAGCTCTGTGAAAAGCTTTTCGGAGCGGCGCAGGCCTTCATCGGTCAGTACCACCGATTTTGCCTTTCCAACCGGGTCCAGGATCAATCCGTTACGGTGCAGGCGATCAAGCGCTCCCCAGTCAAAGCCTTAGGGCCGTCCTGAACCCAGCGAATTCGGGGATGTTGCGAGCCGCTTCGACGACGGGTGTGAGCCCAACTAGTGGATTCGTCAGGGCGTTTCCGCCGGTATTCTATGATTGCTAAAAGATGGTGGTGCTGATCGCTGTCGTATTAGATTTTCCGCAAATATGCCCAAGAGACGTATCCCTTAAGCTTGCGCGCGCGCTCCAAAGAGACGCGGCACCAACGGGTGCCACCGGTCTGCTCACAGCCGTGAACTCGTAGTGCGGTTCCATTTGGAAGACCAACGATCACATTGAACCCTGTTCCAGGCCCACTGCGCATTTTTAGCATGTCACCGTCTTCGACGCCAAAAACCTCATATGTTCCGAGTGACGCGGCCGCCGCCGGTTTAACGTCCATGACGACCCCCAGGAACAAAGCCATTAGGGGTAAAAAGATTGCATTGCGCATCGCGATGTCCTGCTTATTGCCTCAACGACAATCGTAGCAACTCGGGTCACCAAGAGGAACAACTCCAAGACAGAAATGTAGGTGATACCAAAGCTTCAAACGCTACATTTCTTCCAAATGGTGGGGAACCCTGGCCCAGTTGGGGGCATCTTTCACAAAAACCTTGCTCGTTGGCTTGAAGTTGTTTGGCTCATCCAATGTCCCAGCCGCAATGCTCGTCAATCCGAAGGCTGTCACGCCCCACAGGCCTGATCCGCAGGTGCCACAAAAATGCTTGATGACAGGTCGACCTTCCTTTGAGGTCTTCTCAAAGGTCCGTGGTTTGCCTTTCAGCAGCTGCAGGTCTTCCGACTTTATCATGTACCCGGCATAACCGTCCGTTCCGGTCATCGATAGGCAATCACTGCAAAAACACATGAGTTGCATTACTGCGCTGCCAGTGACCTGGTATCGAACCTCACCGCAAAAACATCCGCCTTCCAAGATTTCAGCCACGTTGCCTTCATCCTTCTATTTCGTTTTGCAAGATATGAGAAAACCGTACCTACTCTGGCCAGTGGTCACAACGGTTCCAGCAGCGGAATGTGGAATGGTGCCAATATGAGCTCCTGTACCTGGATGGGTACGAGGCAAGCATCAGACAGATTGAGTTGTCGAATGTTTTCATCACGGTTCTGAATCCTTGCCAATTGACTGTTCCAGCAAAGTCATTGGACAGACGAGCTTTATTGATCGACAATCGCGTCATGGAGCTGACAGACACCACACCTGTGCACCTGATCCATGTGGACCCTGAGATCAACATGGCGCGGTTCTATGGCATCGAGTTGCAGCCGACGTTGTTTGGGGAGGTTTCAGTGCTTCGTACCTGGGGGCGTATTGGCACGAACGGGCAAGCCATGATGGTGACGTATGATGACGAAGCCCTGGCTAGTGAAGCGCTCCACAATCTCGAAAAGCAAAAGCTCCGTCGAGGGTATGTTCCGGTCGGTGAGTGACTTCGGGCTGCAGTCTGTTTCTGTGGCAAATCCCGAGCCTTTCGGCTCGTGAGCAGGCTCTAGGTTTCAGCCGACGTATCGGCTTCCACCCAGAACACCCCAGAATGATCTCCCTGTCCCAGTAGCCCCTGACCCGTCTCTTGCGAGCCGGGGCAGGGGCTTTGGGTCATGGTCGGTCCATGCCGTGGTGATCTGCCCATTCGGGTGACGGTCCCTTTTGCGCTCACGCAGGATCAGAGATCCTTTGTCCTTTCCTTGTGGGTCAGGCGGGATTTGGACAAGCCAAACGCTACCTTCCGTAAGGGGGAAGGCGCGGCCTCCCCCCTCGGACAAGACAAATAGACAATACCGTGTCCTCGCGCGCCTGCGCTGCGGGCCGCACCACTCTTGTCGATTGGTCCTGTCTCGCCCCTCTCCGCGTTCGCCACGGGGCAGGTTTTAGAGACGACGCCCTTTCAGGGCTCGGCTCAAAACCAGCACCAAAGGGGATCAACCCCAGAGGTCGCACCACAAAAGGAGAGACGGTTTTGGACATTGAAAAGACAAAAGACATCGACACTGACACCAGCCTGCAGGCGGCAGAGATTGCGACCCAGAATGACCTATTTCGGAAAGCGCTGATCGATCCGACTGCGGCAATCGAGATGCATTCTAAGGGAATTCAGGGTCAGGTATTTGTCACGCCCGGCGTGTCAGGTGAAGGGATGGAGTTCCAGACTGCAGCTTTGGCAGCGGTGGCGTCGGATGACCAGTTTGACGAGGGCAATGACCCCTATGGCGATCACACCTTTGGGGCGGTGACAGTCCGTGACCAGAAGCTGTTCTGGAAGATCGATCTTTACGACACGGACTACACGTATGGGTCCGACCGGCCGTTTGACACGTCAGTGACGCGCCGCGTTCTGACCATCATGTGCCCCAGCGAATACTGATCTCAATCCCAAACCGGAAAGGAGGTGAACACCATGAGCAATGAAATCTTGCAGCAACGTATCGCAGAAGCGTGGGCGCTAATCAGGAAGGGCGACAATTTCCACATCGCGCGCCGCTTCCTGATCCAACACGCAGCCATCTAAACGGCTCCGCTCTACCCCGGAAGGGGTAGGGCACCCTTAACACGATCTCAAACACTCAAACAAGGATTTGCCCCATGAGCAAAGTCGAAACATTCACCGCACCGGAAACCATCGAAACCGTATCCCTGTCCGATCTCTACCTGTCTGACATCAACCCACGACAGGAGGTTGGTGAGGAAGGTATTGCACTTCTGGCCGACAGTTTGGTTATGTGTGGCTTGATCCAGAACCTCAGCGGGTTGCGCGATACCGATGGCAAAGTCGCAATCGTTGCCGGTGGTCGCCGCCTACGGGCTCTGAACATCGCCGTGACTGAGCGCGCTGATCTGGCACAGGTTCCCGTTAAGGTCACGGACAATCCCTTCGTGGCTGAGCAATGGGCCAATGCGGAGAACACCGCCCGTGAAGAACTGGACCCTGTGGACGAGGTCCGTGCTTATGGCAAAATGGCCGAGAAATCTCTGTCTATTGCCAAGATCAGCAATGCGTTTGGCGTGACCGAATCCCATGTGCGCCGCCGCCTCGCGCTTGCCAGTCTGCCCGCCGCCGTTCTGGATGCGCTCAAAGCCGGTGAGATCAGCATGGGGCTGGCCAAGGCCATGACCGTCAGCACCGAAGAAGAGAAAATTCTGGAGGTTCTGGAACGGGCCAAAGAATGTCGGTGGTTCAGTGAGCATGATGTCAAACAGGCACTGACGTCGGAGGCTGTTAGCAGCACTAGCCGCAAGGCCGTATTTGTCGGGCAGAAGGCTTATGTTGAGGCGGGCGGCACCGTCACCGCTGATCTGTTTGCCGATGAAACCCTATTCAATGAAGGCGCGTTACTGGATCGTCTGTTTGCCGAGAAACTGGCGGTAGAAGCGGAAAAACTGCGCGACGCGGAAGGCTGGGACTGGGTGGACACCCATGAGGAAAGCTACATTCCCTATGGGTTCTCGGGTACGAAAGACATGCACCGTTTGGACATGGTGAGCCGGGACTTCACCGAAGGACAGGCCGAACGGTATGACGAACTTGCCGAACTCTATGAGGGTGAGGCTCTGGACGCGGATGGTGAAAAGGAGCTGGCCGCGCTTGAGGACTATACGGCGCCGTTCTATTCTGACGCGCAGCGCAAGCTGTCCGGCGTGTTTGTCTATGTCACCAACAATGGCGAGATCAAAACATCCCCGGCCTATGTCGCGGCGGAACATGTTCAGGCTGCCATTGAGGCTGGTGTTCTGGCCCCGGTCAAAGAACCGGAGATCAAGGAAGAACCAAAACCAGTTTATTCGCAGAAGTTCATCGACGACATGGTGGCGATCCGGCTGGCAGCGGTTCAAACGGCCCTGCTGGACAAGCCTGATTATGTGTTGAGCCTGTTTGCTTTCTTTGCCACCCCGGCCTCCGGTCTGAGCAGCAATCTGTTTGGGTTTGGCTATGGTGGTGCCGAGCGGAACACACCCGAGATCGATGACCAGTTCATCCTCGACCCGCGTCTTGGCGGAGAACGGGATGAAGCGGCACAGGCAGCCTATGACCAGTTCCACGAGATTGCCGCACAAGGCAGCGTGGAAGCGTTCAAAGCGTTTCGCGATCTGGGCAAGAAGACCCGCAATGGTGAGATCACGGGTTTTCTGGCCCGGCGGTTTCTGACCCAACGCCCGGAGTTCATGGCGGAGATCGAGGCTGAGATCGAGGCTGACATGCGCGCGATCTGGACCCCTTCGGCTGAAAACTGCTTCAAGCGTCTGAAAGGCTGGCAGCTGGATGATCTCTACAAAGACCTGCTGGACCTGCACATCGACGCCGACATGTTCAAAGCCTTCGCGAAATCCAAAAAGGGTGCCAAGAACGAGGCGCTGCACAAGCTCTTCAATGATCCAGAGCATCAAAAGGCACTGGGCGTGACCGAGGCACAGAAAGCCCGGATCGATGCATGGGTGCCGGATTGCTTCTGAAACTGGCAGGGCAGGGCGCAACGCGCCCTGCTTTTCAGCAATGATTTTTGATTTTAGTTCAATGGTATAGGTTGTTTTGACTTGAAAGGTTGTAGCCTGTAGGCTACATATAGGTATGATAGAAATTCGTAAGACGGACCTGTTCGACAAGTGGCTCAAGGGCCTGAAGGACCAAAGGGCGAGAGCCAGGATCTTGGTTCGCATCACGCGGTTGAGCCTGGGCAATCCCGGTGATGTGAAACCGGTTGGTGAAGGTGTGAGTGAACTGCGTATCTCCGAAGGGAAGGGGTATCGCGTTTACTATGTGTCGCGCGGTGACGTTTTGATCGTTTTGCTGTGCGGGGGAGACAAGTCATCCCAGCAAGCCGACATCAAAACCGCCAAGGCGATGGCAAGAGAGTTGGAGTGAAAAACATGGGTGTCAAAACAACGAAGTTTGAAGCGGCTGACTATCTGGACAGCCCGGAAGCCATTCAAGCCTATCTTGAAGCGGCTTTTGAAACCAGCGACACGGCGCTGATCGCGTCGGCACTTGGCGATGTTGCCAAGGCCAAAGGTATGTCGAGTGTGGCCGACAAATCTGGTCTGTCTCGGGAAAGCCTCTACCGCGCACTTAGCGAAAATGGCAATCCCGAGTTTGGCACGGTGCTGAAAGTGCTGAGCGCTGTGGGTGTGACGCTCACCCCGAAAATGCACGTGAATTAACCCACTTTAAAGGCTATCCACCATGTCCACCGATGCAGCTCCGTCTACGGTTGAAAAAGCCGCCCGCCGCGTCTGGAAATCCGCGCAGATGTTCGTCGGGTTTCATACAGACCAGAAGGGCAAGCCGCGCACACAGCCGAAGCTCTGGCCGCCAAAAAACGGGAGCGCGTCGATCCATGGTGATCCCAGCGCGCAGGAGGCCATCGTGGTCGTCAAAGCCGCTGATCCGGACGAGGTACAGGACGTGCAGATCAAGCTGCACCCAAACCGCATTGTTGTGCGCCGCGATGCAGATGCCTGGTGGCAGGGTGTCGCTGTAGATGAGCATACCGTGACGGTCCGAATGGCCGACAACACGATCATCGAAATCCGCCATGACGGATCGGTGAAGCGGCGCTCGGCAGAGGACGAAACCCATGTTGAAGCAGATGGCAGCATCTTCAAGTTCACGGAATTTGCCGAGGCGCATATGACGGGTGACGGGGTGGAAATGACCCGCCGCACAGAGGATCGCATTGCCACGATCACAGCTGACGGTGTTGTCGATCGCGCGCGCAAGCGTTAGCCTGTAAAGAATACCTCCAGATTTTCCTTTGGTTAAACTCGTGGCCCGCTTCGGTGGGCCTTTTTCTTGGCGTACTCATCACTGTATCTGCCCGTGCGCCGGTCTCGCCCCGCGACAGCGCTTGAGAGAGTTCTTGCGGATTACCGGGGCGTCCTACCGAACCCGCCAATCCAAATTGAGTCCGGCTGTTTACCTGATCCGCACAAGCACGGACCAGGGCCGGACCGTCCGGTCTTTGGCCTCCGCCAGTTGGATAGGGCGGTTTGCACCGTCCGTCATTCTTCATCCTTTGCGACGACGGTCATACCGACCCAGAAGGGCAACCCCCAACTTAGAACTGAGCGCCGCGCCTGTGTCGGATCGAGGTGATGTTGCCGCCATCAAAGACATCGTTTTGTTCAGATGTTCCGCGCGCAGCGATCCCAGAAAGCCTTGCCTTTCACCAGGTCTGACAGTTTCAAGTACGTTGCCGGAGAAGATCCTCGGCTGCGGTGTTTCTGAAGGGATGAACATAAGCGGGCAGTCGGGGAAGACGCGCGGCGCCCGGGCCGGGCGCCGCGCTTCAACAAGGAATGTCCCCTGCGCCTGCGGCGCATTCCGCGCGGATCAAATTCCCTGCTGACATCCCCTTGATGCCCGCTTTTCCCTTGTTCATCGAAACACGCCATAGCGAGGATCAAACAATGGCAACTCAAACTCTGAAACTGAGCGTCAAGACCGGTGAAAAAGAAGGCAAGACATTCTGGGATCGATGCGGGGTGCTCTTCGTCAATACCGATGAGACCGGCACCATCACCTCGATCCAGGTCAAGCACAGCATGTTCCCTGGCGTTGAGATGGTGGCCTTCCCGAAGCGCACCGATGACGATCCCGTCACCGAATGACGGGAGGGCAGGGCGGCGCAAGCCGCCCTTTCTTCTGCTCCGGCCGCAGGCCGGACCACATATGCGCCACAGGTGGCGCGCGGTCCTAAGACCGGGCAGGGGTGCCGACCTGCCCCAATGCGGCAGCAGACAACCCTGCCACACCCGCCGCGAAAGCGGCGGGACATTGAGCGCGCTGAGGCGCGCGGAAAATGCCATACTGACCTTGAACGTGCCGGTATGTGACGGGCGCTGTTCGGGCAGCTCCCGCTTTGCGTGATTGCCCTGCGCCGGTCCACCGGCACCCACGCCTGCTGGCTGGAAAAGGGGCAGGACCCTTTTCCCGGCGTGGAGATTGCCTCCAAGAGCAAAACTGTTCCGGGGGCAATTTGAGAAAATACGGATTTCTAAAATCACCCCCGGTTTCCTCTTGGAGAGTATGACAGGATAAGGTAGTTGTGTTACAAGTCATAAAAACAACCAGAGGTATACATTGAGCAAGCCCGGCGACACCACTGTCTTTTCCGTTCGATTGCCGTCAGATGCGTTGGTGCGTTTGGAGGAGGCCGTGCAGTCGCTTGGGGCCAAGAGCCGCAACCAGATCATCCAACGACTGATCTATCGTCTGATCGGGTATCTCGATCCTGACCCGGCCGTTGTCGATCTCTGGCAGACGCACTTGCGGCAGGTTCAGGGTGGATACACCAACCTCAATCAGCTCGCAAAATCGGCCAAACGCGGTTCGGTGATCTGGACCGATGACGACCGGCGCGATGTCGAAAACCTCCATCGTGCGATCATCCAGCACCGGCAAGACCTGAAGGCGCTGATCACCGCGGCCCGCCGAAACCGAGAGCCAGACTCCGCCATTCGCCGAATCTTGCGCGACGATGAGAGGACATCTGAAGCATGAACGTCGCGGCTCACAATTTGACGGCAGGGGACTTTCTGGAGCTAGCCTTCCGGGAAGCGCAGAAGGGTATCGATCGGTCCAAGCAGATCAGCCAGCAGCTGCAAACCGCCAAGCGCATGAAGTTCATGATCTCGCGGGCCTCATCCATCAAGGCGCGGCTTGGTGCTGTGGTTGGAAAGCCCGAGGCGGTTGTGAAACACGTCCGCAAAGGTGGGGTGAAAAAAGCGCATGAGCTGCGCCGCCAGATCAATTACCTGACCGTCAGGGCAGAGGGCGTGTTGGACATCCGCGACAATGGTGTGACCCCGCTCGATGCCGATCAGGTGAGTGATCTGATCGAGACCTGGGCCGAGGATTTCAACGGGAAAACCAACTATGGTTATACCCGTCACATGATCGTTTCTTTTCCCGAAGGCACCTATCCGGATGCCGCGCATGAGGCCGGTTTGGACTTCGCGGATCGCCTGTTTGGGAGCGGTGATTTTGGCGATACCTGGGACTATCTGACCGTGTTCCACAACGACACTGACAACCCCCATGTCCACATCGTTGTGAATAACCGAGGCGTGGAACATGGGCAGTGGTTGGCTATGGGTATGAGCAGCGACATGAACATCGACGTTCAGCGCTCTATCCAGGTTGAGGTTGCCGAAGGATACGGAATTGAGCTGACCGCAACGACCCGCCTTGAGCGCGGTTTGCGGCAGGAAGTTGAGACCGACACGTGGAAGGTTCAGGCCGGACTGTCTGTTGTTGAAAGCACTCCGGAGGTTGAAGTTACGGCCCGCGACATGGCCGGTGATGTGATGACACTCTCCATCGCAAGAATGTCGGATCTGTTTGATGAGCGCGCCAACGCTGTCAAAGACCGGATCGAAGAGTTTGCCATCCAACTCGTTGAAAGTGAGGAACCTATGGTATCGAGAATGGAACATCTGCTGGATCAAGCCCATCATTTTGATGATTACGGCGAGCCAGGAGACCCGTCTTATGTGTCGCCCGAAGTCATGAGCAACTTGCGGCGACACATCGAATTAGGCGGTTCTGAGGAAACAATCGCACCCGAGCTGAAGGCTCAGGTTGTTGCCCATATCAGCGACGTTCGGGACAACGAACAGAGCCATCCGTATCTGTCTGCCCTTGCTGATATTGTCGATGACAAGGCGTTCCAGTCGTCCGCTGATTATGCCCCGGCAGCACGCCGGTACGAGGTCTATATACAGGACACCTTGGGCAAGGGGGCCTATGAGGACTTCCAGACTCAGACCAAAGAATTGCTGCAATCCATCGACAAGATGGAAGGGCTGGCCCGTGAGGTTGACGACCCTCATCTGCGTGTCGCTATGGATATTCAAATTGGCGAGTTGAAGGGCGACGTTGCGGACCTGCGCACCAACGATCCGGACCTTCAAGCCTTCATCATCGAGGACCGCCGCTATTCAACGATGATGGGAATGGGCACTGCCGAAATGGATGTCTTGGATTATTCAGAGGCCGGCAAGTGGGCAGCGATCCGCAAAGAAGTCACCGACACGGCCAGCAGCTACGGCCTCGATGGCGAGGCGTTCGTTGCCCGCTTTGGCGATCATCAGAACGTCACCCTGGGTACAACAATGGGATGGCGCAGCGACGACATTTCGACCGCCGCTGCCCACTTCCAGGCTCAAGGATTGTCGGACAGCCGCGACCGCGCAGAGGCCGTTGTTGACGAGCTGCACCAGCTTGCTTCTTCCAAGATCATCGCAATCTCAGAAGAACTTTCAGACGTTCACGCCCACGCAACGCAACCGCTCTTGCAAGGGCGGGGCGACGATGACGGACACAGCCTATAAGGAGTTCACCCGGTCTGCCTGATGAGCGCGCCAACGCCGTAGGTAGATCCATCAAAGAGTTTTCCATCAACTCGCAAAGGAAAAACTATGGTTTCGCGTACAGACTATCTTTTGAACGAAGTCGAACACTTCGCACCCTATTCCCAATTCGATCAATCTGCCCCGCGCGAGGATCGCGTTTCAGAGCAGATCGACATCATCATGAAAGAGCAGCAGGCGATGGGCTATGATCGTGCAGCCATTGCTTCAAAGAGCTTCGACATCGAGGACCAGGCCAACCGCCGTGTTGACGAACACACGGCGCAAAAAGATCTGGTCGAAGAACTGAAAATCGAATTGGAGGCTGCGGAGCGGTCAGGGGAGCCGGTTGATCTGAACGACATGCAGGCTTTGGTTTCTCAGCACATGAACGACGCTCAGGAATACGACTTGTATCACCCTTACTATTCGTCCCTTGCGGATCTGTCCGGCGACAAAGGCTTTCAGGATTCCGACGACTACCAGTCGCCCGGTGATCGCTATGTTCAGTATATGCAATCCGCTCTGGGGCAGGCCGGTTTCGAGAACTACGAACAGCAGACCAAGGACATTGTGAACTCCATCGAAAACATGGAGGCACTTGCACGAGAGGTCGAAGATCCGCATCTGCGTGCTGCAATGGACGTGCAGATCGGAGAGCTGAAGGGCGATGTTGCCGAGCTACGCCCATACGACACCGACCTGCAGGCATACACTGTTGTCGACGACAGCTACACCACATCCATGAATGCGGCCGAGTTGGATAACCTGGACCCCTCCGAGGCCGAAAAATGGCTGGCAGTGCGTGACGACATTGTTGCAACCGCCAACAGCTTCGGACTCGATGGAAACAAGTTCCTGGCCCGCTACAACGATCATGACAGCGTTTCAGTCGGCACCACTGCGACTTGGCGAGACGCGGACATTTCCACCGCTGCCGCCCATTTCAACAGCCAAGGCGTTCCGGACAGCTACGAGCGCGCGGAGGCCGTTGTTGGTGAGCTGCACCAAGTTTCATCCAGCAAGATTGCCGCCGTGGTGCAAGAGATTGCCCATACCCGCGAACAGGCTACCCACGTCCATGAGTATGATGGACACAGTCTTTAACCACGGAGGACATGATAGATGATTGTTCGCGCCGGTGAATGTGTTGCCGGGAACAGCGAGACCACCGGGTTGGAGTAATGTGGGGTCTGTTCCGATTGGGACGGACTCTTGTCCTTGGACATTCCGGGCATTCGCTGCACCACGTTTGAATAGGCAAGAAGCGGACACAGCCGCCATTTGCTCATGCAGCTATTGCTGACGCAGCATCCGCTGGCAGGTGAAGCACACTTTTCGCCGCGTTGCAGCCGATGTCGCCGGAGCGGTCATTCAGGTGCATAGATTTGGCTGGAAACGAAACTACACTTTCGCGGTGAGACAAGTCATTACGATCTTGTACTCAGAGCATTCGCTGACCGTCTCTGAGGCGCCGGAAAACCTCACAAAGTCGCCATCACGGCCGTCGCCCGCAAGCCTGTGATCATTGCCAGCGCTCTCGTCAAATCAGGTCAGGAGCGGTCATCGCAAACCGCTGGAGAGATACAGTTGCTAGCCACAAACCGATTTGGCAGCTGCTTCGACGGCATCCTCGACCGTCGGCATAGGAGCAGCGGCATCTATCACGATAGCGCCCTCATTTTTGAGCGGCCGCTCCAGATTTGCGAATTGGGCATCCAGCAAAGATGCTGGCATAAAATGGCCCCTGCGCGACGCCATACGCTGTGCAATGGCATCGCGACCGGCATCTAGAAATATGAACTTTAAATGCCCCACGTGGGTGCGAATCAGGTCACGATACTGCTGTTTGAGGGCAGAGCAGGCCAGAACGACATGCCCCTGACGTCGGGCGGTTTCAGCGGCCTCACACAATGCATGAAGCCACGGCAATCGCATCTCATCATTGAGCGGGATACCCCGTTTCATGGCCCTTCGATTGGCGTCCGAATGGTAATCGTCGGCTTCAATGAATTGAGCGTCCAGTCGCTCCGCGAGACTGCGTGCGATAGTGGTTTTGCCAACACCGGACACGCCCATAACAATAAAGACATGATTTCGTGTGGCCTTTGGGGGTTCAACCATAAGAGTGCAATTCAAATGAGTAGAGCGCGGGCTTGATCCGGGAGCAACGCATCCGGACGTTCGCAAGCAGTGACCATATCGATCCAGCGTCGTTCTTCAGCGGACTGAAGGATTGCGGTCATTATCTCGACCACGTGAGTCGCTAGTTCCAAGCTGCAACGATGTGGCCTTCCCGTGGCGACGGCCACGGCCATATCCGCAAGTCCTGCACAGCGGTAGTTGGCACGGTCATTCCCTTGCCCGTCCTTGGCATTGGGGATCTCAAATGCATGATTGCGAGACGCAATAGCGGTGGTATCGCCGTCCTGCTTGGCTAGATAAACCTCTCCTCCAAAGAAATTTGGATCAGGAAGGTACAGCGAACCGTCAGTTCCATAAAGTTCCATATTCTCATGGCGATGGGCGCAAACATCCCAACTTGCGCCAAGGGTGATCAGCGCGCCGTTTTCGAATTCAAGTACGGCGTGAATATTGGTCGGCGTGTCCACAGGCACGGTTTCGCCCTCGCGCGGGCCATTGCCGATGGTGCGGCTCGGAAAGCTGGCCGAAGCCATGGCTGTCACCGCTTTCACCGGCCCAATGAGTTGCACCAGGTTGGTCACATAGTAGGGTCCGAGATCAAGAATGGGCCCGCCACCGGGCTGGAAAAAGAAGTCCGGATTGGGGTGCCAAGCCTCCATTCCGCGCGACATTACGTGACAGGTACCACCGATGATGTCCCCGACCAGATTTTCGTCAATGACCGCACGAGCAAGTTGATGGGCACCGCCTAGGAAGGTGTCCGGCGCCGACCCGACGCGCAGACCTTTTTCCGCCGCAAGGCTCCGCAGGGCTTCGCCTTCTTCCAGGGTCAGCACAAAGGGCTTTTCGGAATAGGCGTGCTTGCCTGCCTCTAGAGTCCGTTTGGTCACATCGAAATGCGCCGCCGGGATCGTCAGGTTGACGATGATCTCTATGTCATCGGCAGCCAGCAGATCGTCGATCGTATCGGCGCGAACCGAAAACTCTTCCGCACGCAACTTGGCGACATCCATGTTCAGATCGGCAACCGCCCGCACCTCCAGCGCCTTAAAGAGCGGCGCGAGCTTGAGGTAAGAGGTCGAGATATTGCCGCAGCCGATGATGCCGACACCAACAGTCTTCATGTCTGTGATCCCTCAAAATGCCTGAACGGTGGCCAGCGACCGGGTGGCCATGCGGACATGGTCATTGGGGTTGTCATGTTCGATGACGTAACGCTCGACCCCGGTGGCATCCATGGCCTGCTTGATCGCGGGCCAGTCCATGATGCCGTGACCCACATCGGCCCAGCCGCTTTCATCGGCATTCTCGCCTTCGGGCGCGCGGTCCTTGACATGCACGGTGGTGATGCGGTCGGCATATTTCGTCAGCCATTTCGCCGGATCGTGACCGGCCACTTTGACCCAAGCCAGATCAAGCTCAAGCATGATGTCATCAGAGGCTGCCGCGATGATATCGAGCGGCATTTGCCCGTCAACGGGCACCAACTCGAAATCGTGATTGTGCCAACCGTATTCCAGCCCGGCAGCGATGATCGGCTCGCCCGCCTTGGCCAGACGCGTCGCGAAGTCCTGCCAACCGGCCAATGTGGTCGGGCGCTCGGCAGGCGGGATGAAGGGCACGATCACCGATTTGATCCCAAGGGCCTTGGCAATCTCGATCGCCTTTTCGGGCTCGTTTTCGACCAGATCAGGCGCGAAATGGCCCGTCGGCATGGTCATGCCATGCGTCTCGAGCAATGCTTTGGTCTTGGCCAGGTCTTCATAGTAAGGGCCGACGCCTTCGACCTCTTTTACGCCCAGCTCTTCAAGCATCTTGAAGGTTTCTCCAACGTCCCAATTGCGCGACGAATAGAGCTGATAGGAAATAGAAGGCATGATCTGTCCTTTTAGATCAGGTTAAGGGTTGGCCATTCGGCCCTTTTTGGGATTGGAAAGCGCTTAGAGCCGCAATTCCGATTGAATATCGAAGAGCGAGGATTGTGACAGGTCGAAACCAAGTCGCAGTTTCTCACCGACCTTCACATCGGCCTGCCCCTCCATGCGCACGCGGAAATGGTTGCCCGCAACAACGCAATCCACGAGCTTGTCTGAGCCAGTTGGTTCAATCAGGTCGATATCCACGTCGATCTGATAGGGCGCGTTCTGCACAAGCTCTCCGGTGACCACATGTTCGGGGCGGATACCCAAGGTCGCAGGGCCTTCGACCGAACCTTCCGAAGAGAATTCGTAGCCGGACAGCGGGATCTTCTGCTCGCCCACTTCGAAGTGACCGTCCTTGATCTGGCCATCCATGAAATTCATTGACGGCGATCCGATGAAGCCCGCCACATATTTGTTGACCGGGCGGCTGTAGATTTCATCAGGGGACGACAGCTGCATGATCTGACCGCCCCGCATGATCGCGATCCGATCGGCCAGCGTCATCGCTTCGATCTGGTCGTGGGTGACGTAGATCATGGTGTTTTCGAGGTTCTGGTGCAGGCGCTTGATTTCGACCCTCAGATCTGCGCGTAGTTTCGCATCGAGGTTCGACAACGGCTCGTCAAACAGAAATACATCGACGTCGCGCACCAACGCACGCCCGATGGCCACACGCTGACGCTGACCACCGGACAGGGCGGCAGGTTTGCGTTTCAAAAGCGGCTCGATTTGCAGGATTTCCGAAGCGCGTTTGATCCGCTCGGCGATCTCACAAATACAAGGACTTCAAGTTCGACTGGGAGCGCGCTCATCTGGAAGGATCACGCGATCTGGTTTTCCGCAACTCTTTTCAGGACATCGAATATGTTCTGGAAACCTGCTACGGCAACGGCACGCGGTTCGAGTTCGAATGTTACGACATCTCGCATCTCTATAACCTTGCGCATTTCGCCGATCGGGGATTGGTCAGGGCACCTTTCTTCGTGCAGTCGGTGTTTGGCCTCTTGGGCGGGATCGGCCCGCACCCCGAAGACGTGATGCACATGAAACGCACGGCGGACCGGCTCTTTGGCGATGATTTCCGCTGGTCGGTGCTGGGCGCCGGATCGAACCAGTTCCGGATTGCCGCGCAAGCCGCCGCCCTGGGTGGCAATGTGCGCGTCGGGCTGGAAGACAGCATCTGGGCCGGCAAGGGCGAGTTGGCTAACTCAAATGCCGTTCAGGTCACCAAGGTGCGCCAGATCATCGAGGGCCTTGGCCTGTCGGTCGCGACACCCAATGAAGCCCGCGAAATTCTGTCGCTGAAGGGCGGCGATCAGGTCAATTTCTGAAGAGATTATTGGGAGGGAAAACATATGCGGATCGAAGTTCTTCTGGATGTAAAGACAACACTGGGCGAAGGCCCGGTCTGGGACGTGGACCAGCAGCGGCTCTATTTTATCGACTCGATGGATGGTCGCGTCTTCCGCTGCACCGCGCAGGGTACGGAAATCCGCGCCTGGGATGTGCCCGGCAAGATCGGCTCGATGGCGCTACGCAAGGACGGCAACGGCGCGATCGTCAGCCTACAGGGCGGTTTCCACCGGCTGGATTTCGAAACTGGCGAATGCGAGCTGTTTCACGACCCCGAATCCGACCTGCCCGCCAACCGGATTAATGACGGCAAATGCGACCGGCGCGGCCGGTTCTTCGCGGGCTCCATGGACACGAGGGAGGAAGGCCCGTCCGGTGCGCTCTACCGCGTCGATCCGGATTTCAGCGTGACCAAAGTGGACGAGGGCATCATCTGTTCGAACGGCCCGTGTTTCAGCACGGACGACAAGACTTTCTATTTTCAGGACACTTGGACCGGTGATATCTGGGCCTATGATTACGACATCGAGACCGGCGAGGTTTCGAACCGGCGCACCTTCGCCACGGTGGACGGCAGCAATGGCGGGGCGGCGGACGGCTCCACCGTCGATGCGGACGGGTATCTCTGGACCGCGCTTGTCTATGACGGGAAACTGCTGCGCTTTGCGCCTGATGGCAGCCTGGACCGCGTAATCGAAATGCCGGTGAAAAAGGTCACCAGCGTGAATTTCGGTGGCCCAAATCTAGATATTCTTTACGTGACCTCGATGGCCAAACCACCCCTGCCGCGATTTCCCGGCGACGGCGTTCAGCGTGGCAGCCTATTTGCGATCTATGATCTTGGCGTGACGGGCGTACCGGAACCACGGTTCGGCGCCTGAAATAGGTGCAGAGCTATGGCGTAGAAAAACAGATCGGCTTTGAGCCGATCGTCGATACAAAAGCCGTTGTTAGTGCTCGCTGCAGCAATTGTCGCTGAGGGCTCACGCGTTGAATCCGCCGCGCTGTGGATGAACGTCGGCTTAGCCGAAAATGCTTAGAGTGTCATTTCGCCCCGTGCCGCAAAGGACCCCGAGATGCCCATCGCCTCGGCCATCAGGCTGCGGCTCCAATGGGTGGCATTGGGTGGGGCCTCCCGCACCGTCTTGGCGATCACCTTCAGCCGGGTCTCGTGAGGCAAGGGCGGCACGCGCGAGGGCCGCGTCTTGTCGCGCTTCAGGCCCGCGATGCCTGCGTCGAGATATCGTTCCTGCCAGCGCCATACCGTCGGCTTCGACGTTTTCGCCCGGCGCATGATCTCAAACGTGCCGAGCCCGTCCGCCGTCCCCAGAATAATCTCGGACCGCCAGACCAGTTTTCGAGGGGTGTTACGGTTCTTGACGAGGGCTCGAAGCTCAGCCCGGTCGTCGGGGCTCAGGTAAAGGCAGATGTCTTTGCGTCTCATGGTTCATCATGACACGCCTACAAGAAAATGGGAATCCTATGTTGGGTGGGGAACACTAGCGCATCGGGCAGCTCAGAGCCCATCTTGTGAATTTGAAATTCTCGCTGCGAGCGCACGCGGCACGATTTTTGCTGCAACTGCGTGATTAACCGTGCTGCGCCGCGATGTGAAAAGGCGTCGTTCATGCAAGTTGCAGCAAGCCGAGGGGGATCAATTCACAGATCGCGGACTTTCTGGACGCTTGCAAGTGCGGCCAGTGCGACCGCGAGAAACTTGCCACCGACCTTCGCGATTGCAGCAATGCGAGTTCGCCGGCATGGCGAACTTCCCCAGACCGGTCATTGGCCGGCACCACCGACCCACCGAATCCTTTACCGTTATTCGTTGCGCCGAGATTGCACTGGCAAGAAGCGGACTTGCAGGACCGTTTCTTACGTAACTGATGCTCCCGCAGAACGCATTTGCTCATGTGGTGTGGAACTTTCGCTGGCGTAGCAGGTTACACCGATCCGAGCAGGTCGACCAGTCCGGCGAAGACCTCGCACGCGAGACAGCGAGCTGCCTTGGCAGGCTCGTGGGGCGCCCGGAATTGCGCTGGAGCATGGTCGCCCTTGCATCGCGCCCCGTGCCGGCCGACGGTCTGCCATGCGTTGGGGCTGTCGGGCCCGAAGGGCTCTACCTGGCGGTCATGCATTCCGGTGCAACGCTTGCCGCAGGCATTGGAGAGGCGCTGGCCGCCGAGATACTGGAGGGCAAGGCGGCAGAGTTGCTAGACCCCTTCCGCCCTGCGCGTTTTCAAACCGTGGGCTGATCAGCCGCGCAGGATAGAGCGCCCGGCGAACTCAGCCGATGCGCCCAGCATTTCCTCGATGCGGATCAACTGGTTGTATTTTGCCAGCCGGTCCGAGCGTGCCAGCGATCCGGTTTTGATCTGGCCGCAGTTGGAGGCCACAGCCAGGTCGGCGATGGTGGCGTCTTCGGTCTCGCCCGAGCGGTGCGACATCACGTTCGTGTAGCGCGCGCGGTGGGCCATATCGACGGCTTTCAGGGTCTCGGTGAGCGAGCCGATCTGGTTCACTTTGACCAGCATCGAGTTGGCAACGCCCTGGGCGATGCCATCGGCCAGACGGGCGGGGTTGGTCACGAAGAGGTCGTCACCCACAAGCTGAACCTTGTCGCCGATCTTGTCGGTCAGGAGCTTCCAGCCTTCCCAGTCGTCTTCGTCCATGCCGTCTTCGATCGAGATGATCGGATAGTCGGCGCAAAGATCGGCCAGATACTGAGCATTCTCTTCCGAGGTCAGCGATTTGCCTTCGCCTTTCAGCTCGTATTTGCCGTCCTTGTAGTATTCCGACGAGGCGCAATCGAGGGCGAGGTAGATATCGTCACCCAGCTTGTAGCCGGCTTTCTCGACGGCGTTCTTGATGAAGTCCAGTGCGTCGCGGGTCGAGCCGATGTTGGGGGCAAAGCCGCCTTCGTCACCGATGCCGGTCGAGAGGCCCGCTGCGGAAAGCTCCTTTTTCAGGGTGTGGAAGACTTCGGCGCCCATGCGCACGGCTTCGCGGATGTTCGCGGCTGACACCGGCATGATCATGAATTCCTGGATGTCGATCGGGTTGTCGGCGTGTTCGCCGCCGTTGATGATGTTCATCATCGGCACCGGCAACACGCGGGCCGAGGTGCCGCCCACGTAGCGAAACAGAGGCTGAGCGGTGAAGTCGGCTGCAGCCTTGGCAACGGCGAGCGACACGCCAAGGATGGCGTTGGCGCCGAGGCGGCCTTTGTTCGGGGTGCCGTCAAGTTCGATCATAGCAGCGTCAATCGCTACCTGCTCGGTCACGTCCATGCCGACCAGCGCTTCGGCAATCTCGCCGTTGACGGCGGCACAGGCTTCCAGAACGCCTTTGCCCAGGTAACGGTCCTTGTCACCGTCGCGCTTTTCCACCGCCTCGTGGGCACCGGTCGACGCGCCCGAAGGTACGGCAGCGCGGCCCATGGTGCCGTCTTCGAGGATCACGTCGACTTCGACGGTCGGGTTACCGCGGCTGTCGAGAATTTCGCGGGCGTGTATGTCGATAATGGTGCTCATTGGTGTATCCTTATCTGCCGAGATAGGCGATCTTTAGCGAGTCTGTGCCGCCAGCTTGGCCATGCACCGATCCGGATGTCACAATAACCGGGCGATCAGGCCGAACCAGGTATTCAGGGGCAAGATGCGACGGGATACGGCCTTCGCGGCTGGAAGAGAACTCTTCCACGCTGGTGCTGACGATAGGCGTTACCCCCCAGACAAGGCAAAGGCTTCGCGCGACTTTCTCCGAGTGACAGATTGCAAGAATTGGGATGGCGCTACGATTCTTCGACACCCGCAGCGTCGTGGCCCCGGTTGTCGTAAACGTGGCAATGCAGCTCGCATTCCTCAAATCTGCAAGGGTGCTGGCCGCACTTGCGATTGAGCTTGAATCGTCCGGGGCATCAATCAGAGCGGTGTTGACGTTCGAATTCAATGAACGAGAGGCAGATTCGGTCGCTTGGGCAATTTCGGCCATCGCCGTAACGGCTTCAACCGGATATTCCCCCGCTGCGCTTTCTGCTGACAACATGACCGCGTCTGCGGACTGGGACACCGCATTGGCAACATCCGATGTTTCCGCCCGGGTGGGCAGAGGTGCTGAGATCATGCTTTCGAGCATCTGGGTGGCCACAATAACTGGTTTGCCGTGTGACCGGGCCGTTGCCACCAGTGATGCCTGGATGGCCGGCAAAACGTGCCAATCGCACTCAACGCCTAAGTCTCCGCGCGCAACCATTATAGCGTCAGTGGCGTGGAGAATTGCGTCGATATCTTGAACAGCAACGGGTTTCTCGATCTTGGCAACGATCTTTGCCAAGCCTCCGGTCAACCGGCGAAGCCCCTTAATGTCCTCTGCGGCCTGCACAAAGGACATTGCCACCCAATCAACCCCCAATTCGAGCGCAAACCGCAAGTCGTTCCGGTCTTTTGGCGTGATCGGGTCCAGCTTCAGCGTGGTGTCCGGAAAGTTGATCCCCTTTCGGTCTCGCAAGGTCGCTTTGTTGAGAACCTCGGCAGTGATTGCGTCGTCATGGCTCTCAACAACGCGCAACCTGATGCGGCCATCGTCGATGAGAATCATATGGCCAACCCCAACAGTGCCGAAAATCTCAGGATGAGGCAGAGGTACGTCGTTTTCCCGGGCGGGATCACAGACCAACCGGATACGGTCGCCGATGGCTAGCGGTTTTTCCCCGCCTGGCACCACACCGATGCGAAGCTTCGGCCCCTGCAGATCCGCGAGAATGGCGATGGATCGACCGAGGTCACTCTCTGTTTTGCGAATGGCTGCATGAACCCTAGCATGGTCTTCGTGGGTTCCGTGGCTGAAATTCATCCGAAAGACGTTCGCGCCCGCCTCGGCGAGAGCCTTGATCTTTTCGTAAGAATTGGACGCGGGACCCAACGTTGCTACGATCTTCGTCTGCCGGGGCTGGTGATTATGAGTGGTCATGACTGAACCTTCATCTGTGTTTGAGAAAAATGGCGAGGTCCATCACATTCGTGCCGGTTGGCCCGGTGATAATTTGATTGCCTGTGCGGACCAGAAAAGAGGCAGAATCAGCGCTTTGCAGCGCATCTTCTGCACCAGGTTCCGAAGAAAAGGTATCGCCATCCAAGAACGCACCCGCTGCATTCGTCGGACCATCGGTGCCGTCCGTCCCTGCGACGAGGCCAGTTATTTCGGATCGGTTTTGAACGTGCCTTGCAATTTCCAGTGCAAGGGCTTGGTTGCGACCGCCTTTGCCGGGGTTTTCGGGAAGAACAACCGTTGGCTCTCCGCCATAGACATATAAGCCGTCGGGGCCTTCCGTGATCTCATGCGCGATCTGAGCGGCAATCTCATTCACATCCGCATACATACTCTCTTGGTTGGTGATGGTCTTGATCCCAATCGATTTTGCGCTTCGCACGACGGCTTCCCGCGCAACAGCGTTTGAGGCGACAACGCTGCAGTTGTAGCCAAGACCGGCACTCTTGGGCGCCGCGCCAATCCCGGAACCGATGACCGAGATGCTGTCTCCGGCTACGTCCGAAATGGCAAGGACATCGACTTGTTGGCCCTTGAACGACGCCAACAGCCCGCCTCCCTTGACTGCGGAGATGGCTTGTCGACGCTTGTTAATTTCTCCGATATCCGCACCTTCAGCCAGAGCGGCTTTCGTCAGAGCCACAAGATCAGCGCTGCTGACACCTGGTTTCAGATGCTCGACAAGCGACGATGCGCCTCCTGAAACAAGCATCATCATACGACTGCCAGTAGGGCATCCGGCCACAAAGTCTAGCAGGCCTTTTCCCGCCTTCAACGAAGACTGATCCGGTATCGGGTGGCTGGTTTCGAATGCCTCGACGTTGCTGCCGAACTCCCCGTTGCCCAGATGGTCAGTCTTGGTGACAAGATAGGTAGGTATCGTGCCGCGCCAGTCGTCTGGCAGTCCCTCGAACATGGCGGTGGCGGCTTTTCCAACAGCAACGATATGCGTTGGAGGTTTGACATCGTGGTGCGACACCCAATTGCGCACGCTGATGTCACCCTTAACGGAAGAAACGGCTGCGCGGAAAAGGTTCAAAAGCGTATTTCTGTGGGCAATGGTCATGTCGAATTCCAACGTGGACAATCTAGCTTGAAAGCTCTTGGGCAAACCGCTTTGAATTCGCTTGATAGTTCAGTGCGCTTTGGTGAAGACCCTCGATCTGCTCCTTGCTTAATTCCCGTTTGACACGCGCAGGAGACCCAACAACCAGAGAATTATCGGGAATACTCGTATTCTCAGTGACCAGCGCGTCGGCTCCGATCAGGCAGTTTTGGCCAATAACTGCTCCGTTCAATACAGTGGCGCCCATTCCAATCAGCGACCCGTCTCCGATCGTACACCCATGAACAATCGCGCTGTGCCCGATTGTGCAATTGCGTCCGATCGACAGTGGAAACCCGGGATCGGAATGGAGAACGCAGTTGTCCTGGATGTTGCTGCCCGCTCCGATAATCATTGGTTCATTGTCTCCGCGAATGACTACCCCGAACCAGATACTTGCACCGGATGCGATCTCAACATTCCCGACAACAAATGATCCTGGGGCGATGAACACGTCTTTGGCAATTTTCGGAGTGACCGCTCCCAAACTGTAAATCATTGGGTTTCCTTCTCGATTTTCCAACAGTTCTGTTCGCGCCCGATTTTCTAGGCGCGGCTTCGAATTCCAGGTCTACATCTGGGCGTAGGTCTGCCAAGGCGCGAACTCCGCGTCGCCGACATCCAGTTCTTCAGAAAGTGTTTTTTGCCCCGAGGCTGACTTCAGGATTGCGTTGAAAATCCGCTCACCGGCTTCGGCCACAGTTTCGCTGCCGTCTGCAATGGTGCCGCAATTGATATCCATATCGCCTTTCATCCGATCGAACATCGCAGTGTTGGAGGCAATTTTGATCGACGGAACCGGTTTGTTACCATAGCAGGACCCCCGCCCGGTTGTGAAACAGATCATGTTACAGCCCGAGGCGACCCCTCCGGTTAGTGAAACCGGATCGTAACCAGGACTGTCAACGAAGACCAAACCCCGTGCGGTGATCTTCTCGCCATATTGATAGACCCCATTCAAATTCGTGCTGCCGGCCTTGGCGACCGCGCCGAGAGATTTTTCAAGGATCGTGGTCAGGCCTCCGGCCTTGTTGCCCGGCGTCGGATTGTTGTTCATTTCCGAGCCATGCTTGGCGGCGTAGTCTTCCCACCACTCCAGCAAATCAACCAGCTTCTGTCCGACCTCAGCCGTAGCCGCGCGATCCGTCAAAAGGTGCTCAGCACCATAGATCTCTGGTGTTTCCGCCAGGGCCGCTGTCCCGCCGTTTTTGACCAGAAGATCGACGGCATAGCCGAGCGCGGGATTGGCCGTGATGCCGGAATAGCCGTCCGAGCCACCGCACTGCAAGGCGACACTCAGATGAGATGCATCCACGGTTTCGCGTTTTGCTTTCGAAGCCGCTTCCAAGGCCGTTTCAAGCCACTGCAGGCCTTTCTCAACCGACTTACGTGTCCCGCCCACTTCTTGCAGCGTGTAATACTGGAAGCTTTCGTCCTGTGGCCGGCCATAGGCTTCCAGCATCAGCGGGATCTGGTTGGCTTCGCAGCCCAGCCCCAGCATCAGCACTGAGGCGAAATTCGGGTGCGTGGCAAACCCCCAGATCGCCCGCTGAAGCTTGCGAAAGGCATCGTCATTGGTCCCGATACAGCAGCCCGCCCCGTGAACAATTGGCACAATCCCGTCAACGCCGGGGTATTTTTCCAACAGACCCGCGCGCTCGGCTTCGCGTGCCAAAAGCTTTGCCGCCGAAGCCGAGCAGTTCACCGAGGTTACAATGCCCACATAGTTGCGGGTTCCGATCTCGCCATTTGCTCGTCGATATCCCTGAAAAGTCGCCCGTTCAGGCAAAGGCAAAATGTCAGTATTCCGGGCGCTTTGGCCGTAGTTCTCGTCGCGCCGGAAACTCGTCATGGCAACATTGTGGACGTGAACATGCTCACCGCTTTGAATGTCTTGGGTGGCAACACCGATGACGCGGCCATATTTGATGACTTTCTGACCGGACGCGATGGGGCTCACGGCGATCTTGTGGCCCGATGGGATCGGATCCCTGGCCATCAGGCCGGATTGAGACAGCTCTGCGTCGCGCTCAATACGCTGCAGCGCCACGGCTATGTTGTCATCGCCGCTGAGCGAGAGAATTTGCTGAGGAATCATGTCTTTACGGCCCCTTCCGTCCGTTTGAGACTGCAGCGCAGCTTACCCACGCCGAAAGTCTTCTTAGTTGTTGGCCCGGGATTGAGCTTTATGGCGCAACAAGGCCATCAGCTTTCTGTCCCGCGCGATCTGCGCTTCGGGAATATTTGCGACGGGCGTTCTTTCGGCCATTTCGGCAGCAAGCTTGTCCTTCGCGACACTGGCCCAGTCAACGCCTTCATAAGAGCCGATCCCAAATCCCCGATACATGCTTCCATATCGCGCAACGTAGTCAGTGACGCCTCCGGGTGCGTTCAGATGAATGGTTTGCATTGGGCCCATGATGGACCAGCGCAGCCCAAGCCCATCGCAAATGGCTTTATCCAGATCCTCGGCTGAAACGATTCCATTGCCCACCAACTTGAACGCCTCTTCCAGAAGCGCACCTTGCAGGCGGTTCACAATAAACCCGTCGATCTCCTCGCTCAGCACGATGGTTTCGCGTCCGCATTTGATCATCAGATCATTCACCATCGAAATGGCATTTTGATCAGTCCACGGCGTAGGGACAATTTCAACTGCGGGATGAAGATGGGGCGGGTTGATGGGATGCACCACAAGGCACCGGTGCCGACCCTCAATATCCTTGCAGTAGCGCGATGCAGATATGCCTGATGTAGAGCTTCCGATAGGCACGTCGCTGGCCGCGATTGCATCCAGCGTTTCAGTGATCTGGTTCTTTATTCCAACGTCTTCCGGACCGTTTTCCTGAACATATATGGCTTGGTCCAAAGCCTCTTCGAGACTGGTCACCAACTTGATGCGCTGCAGGATCTGGGGGGCCTCGGAAGGTGCAACCAGATCAAACTCGACGAGATCGGAAATCCGTTTCTCCATGGCTTTCAAAGCGAGATCCGCAGCCTCAGCCGAGACGTCATACATCGCAACCTCAAAACCAGCCTGAGCGAATACTGCCGCCCAGCCCTGGCCAATCAATCCGCAGCCAATTACAGCAATCTTTTCCATGATTTTCCTCTCTCTGTCTGTCCGGAAAGGGCTCAGCAGATCCGGTGGCAAAATTTAAACGCGTCGACTCTGGATGAATTTTTTGACGCCAATTTCAAAGCAGTTGCTTCATTGGGCCCCTGCCTGGGCAGGTCGGGTTTCGTCCAAGCGCTTAAGATCACTGCAAACCTCAAACCGCGCCTCGGTCGCGGCCTGGACTTCCTCAACGGTTACATCTGGCGCTGTTTCCGTCAGTATTAGGCCGGACCCGGCAACCTCAAAAACCGCAAGGTCTGTGACCAACAGGTCAATCTGGCGCGTGGATGTTAGCGGCAGATCGCATTTGCGAACGATTTTGCTTTTGCCGTTTGCCATGTGCTGCATCGCCACGATGACCTTGCGGGCTCCGGAAGCGAGGTCCATCGCCCCGCCCATGCCGGGCACCATGGCGCCGGGAATCATCCAGTTTGCCAGTAAGCCGCGTTCGTTCACTTGCAGGCCACCCAGCACCGTCACATCAATATGTCCACCTCGGATCAGGCCAAAACTCATTGCACTGTCGATGGCTGCCGCGCCGGGAACAGCGGTCACGAAGCCGCCGCCGGCATCGGTCAGGTCCGGTTCTTCCATGCCCTCAGGTGGACGCGCGCCAAGACCGATCACCCCGTTTTCGGACTGAAAGAAAACACCTGCGTCTGCAGGAACAAAACCGGCAACGAGGCTGGGTAGTCCGATCCCCAGATTGACAAGCATTCCGGGTGCGATCTCGCGGGCGACACGTCGGGCGATGCGTTCCTTGGGCTGCATTTATGTCGACCTTTCGATCAGGTGGTCGACCAGACTAGCCGGGGTGCGCACGGCATCCGGCGGGATCACGCCAACGGGCACGATATGGTCCGGTTCAGCCACGACAGTATCGGCGGCCATCGCCATGGTCGGGTTGAAATTCTGCGCGGTCAGCGAATATTCCAGGTTGCCGAGGTAGTCGGCCTGCCGCGCCGCGATGAGGGCAAAATCGGCGCGGATGGGTTCCTCAACAAGGAATTTTTTCCCCTTGATTTCCAGAACTTGCTTTCCCTCCTCAATAGGAGTTCCAAGACCGGTCGGTGTGACAACCGCGCCAAGCCCCACGCCTCCGGCACGAATGCACTCAATCAGCGTGCCCTGCGGAACGAGCTCCACTTCAAGGATGCCTGCGTTCAATTGGCGCTGGGTTTCCGGGTTCAGGCCGATGTGAGACACGACAACGCGACTGAAGGCCCGGGCAGCGACTAGCTTTCCAATGCCACGCCCCGGCAGGGCCGTGTCATTCGCGATCAGCGTCAGGTCCTTCCGTCCGGCGGCAACAAGCGCGTCGATAATCTTGGTCGGGGTGCCAACCCCCATAAATCCACCGATCATGATGCGCGCGCCATCTGGCACGAGATCTGCGACGGCCTTTGGTGAGAGCGCTTTTTTCATAGCATAATCTCACAAATGCAGTCCCGGCGCTCTGTGGGCACCGAATATAGCCCGTCATGTTCGATGTCGTAGCGCATTCTCAGAAAGCCACCTGATCGCCGCCCTTGAGGCCGAGAATGTCGCGGACTTCATCCGGGGTCGCGATCTGCATGCCCAGGTTTTCGATGATAGCGCGCACCTTCTTGACTTGAACGGCGCTGGATTTTGCCAATTCGCCACGACCGGCCCAAAGGCTGTCTTCAAGCCCGACCCGCACGTTTCCACCGAGCGTTGCCGCCTGCGCTGCGATCCGGAATTGGTTAGATCCCGCACCAAGGACGGACCAACGGAAATCGTCACCGAACAGCCTGTCCGCGGTGCGCTTCATGTGCATCACATCTTCAGGATGCGGCCCAATGCCGCCGAGCAGGCCGAAAACCGATTGTACGAAGAACGGGGCCTTTACCAAGCCGCGATCGGCAAAATGCGCCAGATTGTAGAGATGTGATGTGTCGTAGCACTCAAACTCAAACCGCGTCCCGTTGCCGTAACAGGTCTCCAGCACATACTCGATGTCTCTAAACGAATTGCGGAAGACGAGGTCTTTAGACCCTTCTAGGTGCTCCCGCTCCCAGTCATGCTTAAATTCCTTGAACCGATTGAGCATAGGGTAGAGTCCGAAATTCATGGACCCCATATTCAACGAGGCGAGTTCCGGCTGATAGGTCGCCGCGGGTGCGGCGCGTTCTTCAACGCTCATATAGGGGCTACCGCCAGTGGTAATGTTGACCACGGCATTTGTGCTCTGCTTGATCTGCGGCAAAAACGCAGCGAACCCTTCAGGACTTTGGTCCGGCCGGCCGTCAGGATGACGGGCGTGCAAATGCAGGATCGCCGCGCCCGCCTCGGCAGCGGCCAGGGAGTCTTTGATGATCTCTTCCGGCGTCACAGGCAGATGCGGCGACATCGATGGTGTATGAATGGCACCGGTTACAGCACAGGTGATGATAACCTTGCCTGCGTTCTTGTTGTTGTTACTCATGCTTGATTTTCCAATTGAGTTCAAAGCGTTTCCACGTTCCCGTCAACGGCAAGGGACTGCCCCGACAGGTTCGCGCCAGCATCCGAGATCAGGAATGCAACGGTCGCGGCAACGTCGTCCGGGCTCACCATCCGACGCATTGAGATGTTCTTGAGGTAGTCGTTCTTCATTTCGGCGTAGCTAGTACCGGCGGTGTCTGCACGATCGCGGATCACCTTTTCCATTCTGGGTCCTTCAACAATTCCGGGCAGAACGGCATTGACCCGGATATTGTCAGGACCCAGCTCCTTGGCGAGGCTTTGTGTCAGTCCGATTACGCCGAATTTGGCCGCCGAGTAGGGAGTGCGATAGGCGTATCCATGTTTGCCAGCTGACGAGGACATATTAACCAGAGCGCCGCCGCCACCCGCCTTAATCATCGGTATGGCCCGACGTGCCGACAGAAACTGCCCTGTCAGGCAAATGTCGATACACCGCCGCCAATCATCTGGGGATAGGTCTTCGAGATTGCCGGTTGGCCCGGCAATCCCAGCGTTGTTTACCAGAGCATCCAACCCTCCAAAGGTGTCCTGCACCTTGTCAAAGAATGTATCCACCGCTGTTTCGTCAGACACATCAGCCTCGACGGCGACACAGCCTTCAAGCTCAACGCAGACCGTGCGCAAGGCGTTTGCATCGACGTCGCAGATCGCGATCTGAACACCTTGTGAGTACAGCAAGCGGGCAATACTTAGTCCAATCCCGCTTGCGCCGGCAGTAATCACAACTTTTTTGCCTATTAGACCTGGCAATTTTAGTCCTGCCAGCGGTGAGGGAATTTTGGGAGATTGATCCGTCATATTCGCCCCTAGTTTCCGAACACGGCGGATGGGGCCCAAAGTACGAGGCTCGGCCAGACGATCAGCAATGCAAGACCAAGCAGTTGCAGTGCGACAAACGGAATGATCCCGCGATAAATGGTTCGGATCGATATTTCGGGTGGAGCCACACCTTTGACGTAGAACAGGGAATATCCAAAAGGTGGCGTTAGAAAACTGGTCTGCAAGTTAACCGCCACAAGCATGGCAAACCACAGCAGTTGCTGTTCACGCGAAATCCCAAGTCCGAAGTCCAATCCTGCAACGATAGGTGCAAAGAGCGGCAAAACGATAAAGCTGATCTCGACCCACTCCAGGAAGAAGCCCATGATGAAAATCAGCAGTAGCAAGATGCCCAGCGTGCCATATGCGCCCAGATCGAAGAACAGGATGGCGTTCTCGATCATCTTGTCGCCTTTGAGACCCTTGAACACCATTCCAAAGACCGTAGCACCAACCAAAACACCCAAGATCATGGCGGAGGTATAGCCAGTTTCACGAACACAGCTGGACATAGTCTTCATGGTCAATTTGCGATTGATCGCCGCCAAGATCATGGCGCAGATCGCACCCAGTCCTGCCGCTTCGGTAGGAGTGGCCGTGCCTGTAGCAATTGAACCCAGAACAGTCAGGATAAGTACGAGCGGCGCAAACAAATCGCGCACAAGCGCCAGTACAAGCGACCCTTCTGCCGGAACTTGCGTTGACACAGGGGCGTCACCTGGTTTCGTCAACGCGACGAAGACAATGTAGGCAATATACAGACCGCCTAGAAGCAAGCCAGGAATCATCGCCCCAACGAACAATTCGCCAACTGATATCTGCAGAATGTCGCCGACGAGGACCAACATAATTGAGGGCGGGATCAAAATACCCAGTGTACCCGAAGCAGCGATTGTGCCGACTGCCAGTTCCGGTTTGTATTTTTCGCGCAGCATGATGGGCAGAGCCAAAGTACTCAGCATAACCACCGACGCGCCAACGATACCTGTGCTGGCCGCCATGACGATGCCCAGCAATGCAACGGAAATGGCCAGTCCACCGCGCCTGCGTCCTAAGGCGCGCTCAAGCGAATAAAGCAAATTCTGCGCTAACCCGGATTTATCAAGCATGGCGCCCATAAAGACGAACAAGGGCACCGCGAGCAGAAGCCAGTTCTCGATAACGCCAGCGTATATCCGCGAGACTCCGATTTTGAGGAATGCAAAAGGCAATCCACCGATGAAGGCAAACGCAATGCCGATGCCGCCAAGAACAAAAGCAACCGGGTAGCCGCTGAAAATTCCCAAAAGCAGGCATATGACCATGGAAAGGGGAACAAAGTGCTCAATCATTGGATTTCCCTTTGCCGAACAAAATTCTGATTTTCTGGAGAGTCAGGCCAAGGCCGGCGAGCAGCATCAGGCCAAAACCGATAGGCACGAAGGCCTTGAGTACAAAGCGGTCATACATGCCGTCGTAATCAGACCCTTCGCCCATGTTGAAGGAGCGCAAGGCGAAGTCATACCCGTGATAAACCACGATGACGCAAAGAGGCGCGAGCAGGACCAGATGACCGATGATCTCGATGACATTCTTGGTGCGTTTGCTAAAGTGTTGACGCAGGAAATCGACGCGTACGTGGCGGTCTGTGACGATCGCACCCGCCATGGTGAGCATCAGCATGATCCCGAAAAGGTGCCATTGCAGATCACCGATGCTGGATAATGTGAGCTTTGATCCAAACAGGAAAACGTCACTTTCCCATCGAAGGATTGTACCAATCTTGGCGGCTGACAATGTCACGCCGATCATGACCAGAACGAGGATGGGAATGATAAGCCAAGCCGCGGCCTGGCCTATCCATACGATCCCGCGAAGAACCGTATGGACAAGGCCTGTGCCACGGTTTGGATCACCCGGAGGTGTGTCCATACCGTGTGCCATGCTGGTTTACTCGGCGGGGATGTTCTGAAGGCCGGTCCAGCGACCCGACGATGCCACAAAGGCCTTCATCGAGTGGTATGCTTCGCCATAAAGCGCGTCTTTCTCGGCTTCGGCGCTCAGCACGCGTTCGGTTGCAGTTCGCAGTTCCGCCAGAACTTCATCGGGGAAGGACTTGACCACAATGCCACCTTCTTCGAAAATTTCGATCTGGGGGGTTTGTGCGGCAGGTGCGAATTGTAGGGTCCAGGCCATGCTGACCTGACAGGCGGCTTCATACATTGCCTGTTCGCCCGCGCTCATGCCATTCCAGACATCCATGTTGATCATCAGGACATCAACGCTGCCCGGCTGGTGCCAACCCGGATAGTACTGGAATTTAGCGATCTGGTTGAAACCAAAGTCCTTGTCGATGATCGGGAGAGAGAATTCGGTCGCGTCAATGCGGCCCCGTTCAAGCGCCAGATAGATTTCGCCCGCAGGCATGAACTGGGCAGAGGCTCCGAATTCATTCAGAACACGCGCGCCTACGCCGCCCATGCGCATTTTCAAACCGTTGAAGTCCTCGACCGAGTTGATTTCCTTGTTAAACCAGCCGCCCGGTTCGGGTGCTGTGATGTGACAGGCCAGAACCTTGATGTTCAGATCGTCAAACCCGCGCTGAACGATTTCGAGACCACCGCCCACATGTAGCCATGCGGCCAACGCGTCCGGACCGGCACCGAATGGTGTCGCGCCGATCTGGGCCACGGGTACTTTACCGCCCCATTGGCCAAGAAAGCTCCAACCAGCTGGAATGGCACCAGAGCTTACGTTTTCCAGAATTTCACCTGCTGGAACCAATTCTCCGGAACCATAAAGTTGCAGACCTATATCGCCACCACTCATGTTCCGCAAAGTTTCGTCCATTAATTTCGCACTGTCCGCCAAAAACGTCAGGTCCTTGGGGATGCTCATGTGGACATCCAGAATATCGGCTGAGGCAGAAGATGCGCCAATGGCCAGAGAACCGGCAACCAAGGTTGCGGCAATTTTCGAATATTTCACTGTATTCCTCCCGTGACTGTGCCCGTCACGAACGACCATAGCGGCCGTTTCGTCGGACATGTTCAATAAGCATTGATAATTGATCAAAAATCAATATTTTTTTTGTACTCCATTTCTCGATAAATTTCAGTTGGTTGCGTGAGCTTTGATAGCTTGGGAGAATCCGAATCAGTCAAGAAATCTCAGATTTCACGGCGTTGAGGGACGTTCAAAGGACTGGAACACAGCGAGCCCGGTATTCGGACATATTAGAATAGGGTCTCGGCCGGGTATTCGCTTGCTGTTACTTTCAGCGAGAAGGGTTGTTCGAAAACAAGGTTCTAACGAGAACGTCGTAGGCCTCGGAAATATCCAGAACAAGCTCCTGTTTGGCAGTTGCTTCGTTGCCTTCCCGGACAGCTCGCACTATTTTCCGGTGATGAATGTTGGAAACCTTGTACTGATTTTCCCGTTCCAGCTGATACAGGTGCGGACTGACACGCAGCCATAGCGTGTTGATGATATCGATCAGAACCGGAGAGTTCGACTGCTGGTAGATCCGCAGATGAAACTCATAGTTTGCTTTGATATAGCCCTGCACATCGCTGGATAGCTCTGTGGCCTCCAGTCGTTTCAGCATTTTCTCAAGGTCAGAAACAAAACGATCGTCGCGATTTGCCATAGCCCATTTCATGGCCAGCGCCTCAACTTCAAGACGTACATCGCGAAGGTCAGTAAGTTCTTCATATCCCAGGCTCGGCACGCCGAGCGACCGGCCCGAAACATTTGCCACAACACCAATCGCTTGGAGCCGTGTCAGCGCTTCGCGCACAGGCATGGCACTCACACCGAAGGCTTCTGCGACGCGAGCAACATGGACTGCCTGACCGGGTGTGAACTCACCTTCGCGCAAAAGAGTGCACAACTGACTATAGACTTGGTCGTGTAGCTTATCTTTTTGAATCGGTTTGGCATTCTTAAGCATGTTCTATCTACTCGCATAATTTCGTCGTGAAAATCTACCTAACTTTTGCAGTTGCCAGTTGCTATCAGGCGGGCAATCACCTCGCACAAGGGCATTGGGTAAACACCGAAGGTCTGGGTGATAGTGGCGGCTGTGATCTCTTCACCTGTTGCCAGCTTGACCCCAAAGTTAGTTGGCAAAGCTATCGTTCCACTTCCTTCTGAAGCGTCTTGCATTGCACGGGTTTGATGGCGTTCAAAGATGTTTTCATTTTTGTTTCCCTAAGATGCTTTCCATTATTACGCAAAGTCTTCCATCATTCAAAGATAATTGACCTTTGATCAAAAATCAGTGACCTATATTTTACAAGAAACCTGATACCGTAGCGGACCTTTGGCCACCCGACCCTCAGAGTGGCTTTCAATGACTGCTTTTGCGAGATCGGCTGCAACGCAGCGATGAGCGCGCCGCGCCTGCGATTATATGCTGCGTCAGCAAACACCCGGAAGGGCAACGGCGGAAAAGTCCCGGACCTGTTAATTGCCGTCGAAGTTGTCGCTACGCGATGAACGAATGGCAGCGTTCTCCGCCGCCGCGCGGCATACAAGACCGAGCATCCGCAACGATTTCCGTGCTGCGCGCGCTCGCAGCAGAGAATCACAATGGCCGAGACGGGCTCTCTCCTGCCGTTCTCTGCATATTGAAGTAAGGTCCGGTTCGGCCGCGTCCTGTTACCCCCGTCAAGTGAAGGCGCTACTTTCAGCCCGTTTGGCTTTCATTTTCTCCATCGCCATATCTTTCGCTGACCGACTTTTCCGCTTTGCGACCGTGCGCTGCGCATCAAATGCCGCCTGAAGTTCCTGGTCTTTTTCAGAAACCTCTTTCACCGGGGCAGGGGCCGGTTTCGCATCAGCCACTGCCTTTGCCGTATCCTTGGCCTGCTCTTCAGCAAGATCCAGGTGTGTCCCTTTGATCTTTGGCGTGTCGCCACCAAGGAACTGCATGAAATAAGGATCTTCGAAATATCGAATCTTGTTCGCAATCACGGGCATCTTGCCTTCGCGGATCAGCACAACCTCGTTTTCCGGCAGACGACCAACGTGCTCTGGCCGGAGCAGCCGAATGCCTTCTTCACGCTCTGATATGCTGCCCATTTCCATCTTGCCGAGTGCTCGAGACTTCGACTTGCTTATGACCGTTTTGTCCCCGATGGACCTGGACACATGTTCGCGTACTTCGGAATCCTCTGAGGCGGCAAACATCTGGGTTCCAGCGTTTGCCAGCATCGCCCGCACACCCTCGTGCCCATAAATGTCCTGTAGGCGCGACAGTGTTTGCGAAATCACCACGAGCCTGCCCCCGAACGATCGCATGGTGTCATAGGCTTCAACAACGCGCTCAAGATGGCCGAGGCGTTGGAACTCATCGAGCAGCATCAAAACCTTGAACGGCTCATCTTCGCCCGGCTCAACAGTTTCGATGGTGTTCACCAGATCGAGGAAGAACAGGCGAATGAGCGTCCGGAACTCTTTGACCTTTTTCCCTGGCACGGAAAAGTAGATCGAGCTGGGGCGCCGACGCAGATCTTCAAAGTTGATGTCATTGCCCTGCGTGGCTCTTGCTACCGACGGGTTGCGCCAGAGCTGCAGGCCGGAGTTCAACATAACCGAAATCGTTGACCGCAGGATTTTGGATTCTTCGGCTGCAAGATTCAGAAACTCATCTGCAGCTCGCGCATATCCAACTTCTTCAGCCATTTTCTCATAGTCCTTTTGCTTGGTCGTTTTGACCAGGCGCAGGACTTCGGAAATGTATGGCCGCTTTCTTTTGATCGCCAGCATCGCCATTGCGCAGAACATGCCTTCAACACCACCCATAAAGCCCTGCGCGGACGAGCTGGGCGTGTCGAACATCTGAGTTGCAACCTGAATCACTTCTTCCCATCGCCGGTCCAGATTGTCGGCACGTGCTGCGCGGCGCAGAGGGTTGTAGCTGTGGCTTTTGTCGGGGTTCTCGGGGTCGAACATAAAAACCTCATCGCCCATTGCTGCCCGACGCGCGCCGGTTGTCTGGAAAATCTCGCCCTTGATGTCCAGGACGACGCAAGACCCATTGAAACGCAGGACATTCGGGATCACAAAGCCGCTGGTTTTGCCCGAACCAGACGGGGCAATGAACATCGCGTGCGGCTTTTGGACACCGGGGCCGGGCTTATAGTAGATCGCGTTTTTGTCCTTTGGCTCACCAAATTTGGCAAACACGATTTCACTATCCAATTTGTCTTTGAGCTTCAGAACCGACGCATAGCCTTCCTGGACGAGCTGAGGGGCCTTTGCAAAGGTCGCATCACCGTATTTCGTTGAGGGACCACGCAGCGCAGCCGCCACAAATGCAAAGGTCAAAACACCCACTGCGACCACCGCCACCAGACCCATGATCTGCTGCGTCTCTGCAGGCTGTGCCATGAACTTCTCTGGGATCGCCCAGATGTCCAGCCCGCGAAAGCCTCTGGTGTTGATGTATTCGAGAGCCAGCCCGACCACCAACACCGCGCAAGCCGAGGTAGCGATAAAGCCCATAGTACCGGCTATCGCGACCTTCTTGCCTTTGGGTAGATCCTGAAACTCAGCCATCGGTCAGCTCGCGTTTGAAGAAGCACACGATGCCAAACTCGGCAGGTACGACGCCGACCATTTCCCAACCGTCTTGCCCGAGCTTCGCAAACTTCTCGCCTGCATTTTCCTCTACCCGCATCAAGACATTACGATACTCAAATTTTTTCATTCTATTTCTCCTTCAGATAAGTTGATCAGCGGTCATCAGGGGTGGGAAGATCACTCCGTTGACCTTCCGTTCGTCACCGATTTTCTTCATGTGAACGATCATGTGAATGGTGGCCCGGATGTCATCGACCACTTCTGACTTTTGAACGGTCGGAGATCCGCGACGCACCATCTTGCTCATACGTCCAATGGCATCTACTGGTGAGTTGGCGTGCATGGTACAAACAGAACCATCGTGGCCGGTGTTCACCAGTTCCAGGAACATATTTGCGTCGTCGCCCCGAATTTCACCGCAGACGAGGCGGTCAGGCCGTAACCTCAGCGCCGATTCCAGCAGCTTTGTTGGTGATCGAGGGCCATCTTCTTCGGAACGGTCAGCAAGTAGATCGACAGAATTGGGTTGCTCGATGTCCAGCTCGGCCACTTCTTCAATCGTCACGATCCGTTCGCCAGGATCGACGCGCTTCAGCATTGCATTGAGAACAGTGGTTTTGCCAGACGAGGTGCCCCCGGCAATGATCACGTTCCATTTGCTTAGCATCGCAAGGTCGGCCAGCTCGTCAAAGTTCATTGTTCCGGCAGCGAGAGCAGCCCGAGCCTTTTCAAGCGCGCTGTGATCATTGTTTTCTGCCAACGCCGCCTCTTTGCTGGCGAAGCTGAACGCGCCCAGATCGACGGTTTTCACGCGGAGCAGGCGGATCGCCACGGACCCCACGCCGGTTGTTGCTGGCGGAATCACAACCTGCACCCGCGCTTTACCCTGCTGTGTCGGCACGTTGGCCGTCGCAATCGGCTTCTTTTCTCCGAATGTCACATCGCTGAATCCGGCCACGCAGCGCCCGATGTTTTCCACATCATCTCTGTTCAGAGTAATGTCTGTCCTGGTCATGTGTGTTGTGCCCATTTCTTCGACCCAGACCGATCCGTCAGGATTCACAGAAATTTCGCTCAGGCTTTCATCGTGCAACAGATGCTCGATCTTGCCTGTATAGTATTCCAGAAGGCTATTGCCGTTCCGCCCGCTCATGTTCTTGTCCTTGGTAGAGCACTTTTTTGAACACTGGAGGTTGCCTTCGCTGCATCTCGGCTTTGCCTCGAACACGAAGGCATCCACATAAGATTCATTGCTTCCAAAAAGTGCTGAATTTGCTTCAAAAAAGGCCGCTACCGCACTCGATCATGCTGGCAGCGGCCGGAAAGACTGCTGAGGCGGTCGGCTCATTGGCTCGCGCTCAGAAGCTATCGAACACAACGTCGCGCTGCAGGATGGCGTTGATGCGACTGCCCTGATCGACAAAGACTGTCGGAGTAATGCGCAGGTATTCATCAAGCGCCGCTGCCGTAGCGTTCTGCAGGTTAGACCCCACTTGCGTTGCCAGATCAGTGCGAACCGAGTTGTTGCTATCGTTGTCAGAGACCAGTGCCACCGGCGCAATGCCGATGATGGACAACAGCGCTGCAGTTCCGAACCGTTTCCCAAAGTGTGTGTTCACCCTGCCGGTCGCACCAGTCCGGCCTTGACCGTCCGTACCAGCCGATCCGACCTGAGTTGACAGGCCGTCAGGCGTGATGACACGGCTCCAAACGATCATGATGCGCGTTTGCGCCAATGTCGTGTCCGCTCGATACTCGCCAAAGAGCTTCGATCCGCGCGGCAGAAGCAAACGCGTGCCGTCCATCGAGTAGACGCCACGTGTAATCGTCGCCACGACACTGCCGGGCAACTCCGAGCTGACCGCGCCACCGAACACAGCCGACAAAACCGTGCCTTGCGTCAGGGTGCGCGACGGATCGTCAATGATCGAGGCCCCGACGATGGGGGGATATTCTTCGACCAGATTGTTTTGCCATGTCGTGTTTTGGTTTTCCTGATAGCCGCGTTGATCTTCAGGCAGGCGGGTGTCGTCTGGCTGGACTTGAACCGGCTGCGGCGCTGCAGGGAAGGGTTGGAAAATGACCGGCTGCGATCCACCATTGATCGGCTGGTAGTTTTGACCGGGTGCGTCCTGTGCCATCGCGCTTGAGGCCAACGTGACCAGGGCGAGGGTGAGTGCTGTTCTGTTCATCGTCAGCTCCATCAGTTTCTGCCGTATGGGTTTTCATCGAACACAATGCCGTCCGACTGGTTCTGCCGCTGGCGCATCTTCTTCAGTTCTTCGAGTCTGCGCCGCTCGTCATCGGTCAGACCTTGCGCCTGAAGGTGGCTTACGCTGGCAAGTGCCCGGGCCTCCGCATCTGCGATGGCCTGGGCAAGTTCCGTCTGGAACTTCTTCTCTCGCTCATCATATCTGACCTGAAGGCGTTCATTGGTCAGGTTCAGCGTTGCGATTTCACCGTCTTTTTCGGACAGCGAAACTTTGGCGTCCGTCAGCTCGTCTTGCAGATCGGAAATCCGACCGTTCTGTTGCTCGATAGTTTTCAAGGCTTGTTTCAGCCCTTCGGAATCGACCTGCGGCACTGTTGCCGGTGTTGCCACCTCAATTTCCTCGGGCAAAGCCTCTGGTTCCGGCTCATCGGCCTCTGGTCCCCGTGCGGTCAAAAGCCCGTATCGCTCGCCACCACCTTGTTGCAAAGCGTCAACGCGGACACCCGTGTTCGTGCTTTTGTTTTCATGGCCCATGACAAACCATACAAAGCCCAGGAACACCGCTCCTGCGATCGCAACGGTTATCAGCTTCTTTGGGTCGAACTTCTTCCGGACACGTTGCGACGGCTGTTCAGCCGCCGCCCGTGCCGCAATTGTCTGATTGCGATCCATTACTTGCTGCCCCCCGGTTTAACTGTCTGTGAAGTAACGGGCCTGCCCGTTGCACTCGCCTGCTGAAACGCGTCGCCATCGTTTCGTACACAGATCGAAGTGTCTTCGATGCGCAGTGTCCAAAGGTCGGAAAGGCCCTGCACCTGGATAATGCCGCGCTCTTTGACTGTGGTGTTCACCATCAGCTCGCGGCCATCAGGCAGGACACGGAAAATCCCCGGCAACTCCGCATCCTGCGGGATTTGCATATAGGTGTGAACGCCATCATCCCACACGGCGGTGGGCGCAAAGTCCGCTTTGCCCGAGCGCGAATAGTTCTGGTTCACAAACCGGCCAGTTGGCTTCGGCTCGCTCCGAGCGACTGTGCCGCGACGCGTTGTGGTCCCGCCGCTGTTGTTTTTGTTGTAGAACGTGACCCGAAATGGAACACGTTTGCGTTCGGCGGCGCTCTCGGCCGGAACCAGATAGAAGTTGTATGTCCCGCGATTGGTCAGGACGGTCAGGTTTGAATCCGAGTTCAGGATTTCTGGCTTGAACGCAATAACGCGACCTTCCTGCAGGCGGGTGATCTGAAAACTCTCAGTGTCGCCCGCGCCAATGCTGCGGACGGTCTCGCCCTGCGGAAAGTGAACATAGGTAATCAGGCGTTCACCTACAGTGATGCGGTACACCTGGTTCTCGACGTAATGGAAATGCGTGATGCGATGATCCGCATTCTTTCCGTCTGGCGTCGGTGTGATTTCAGCGAGCAGAGGCGTAGAGAATGCCAAAACTGCTGCGGCGGTGGCGGTGAGTGTTTTGAAAGAACGCTGCATCAGACCTTCCCTATGGCGTCTACGCGGTAGTTGGTGACGACGAAGCCGAACGGATTTTCCAGAAGCTCATCCATCGACGTCACGATTTTTTCCTCAAACCCGTAGGTCACAGTGACCACGTAGCGGGCTGAGGCCGTTGCTTGGTTTGGCACGATCAGGGACTTGCGGATCTCGACCTGCACCGTCTCATCGTTGACCGGCGAGACGCCCAGAATTTCGGTCTGCACCTTTGTCTTGGGCGTATAGATTTCGTCAGGATGGTTGTCGTTCGAACCGTCCCACAGTTCGCGGTAGGACGTTTCGGCCAGCTCATCAGAACGACGCAGCACCGATTTCAGGCGCTCGTTGTTGTCCTGGACATCATAGGTTTCCCGGTCGCGCACATAATTTGCGACTTCACGGAAGGCCATCGCCTCAGAAGGTTCCAGTTCTTCGACTTTTTCAGTCAGCAGGACCGGCAGTTTCGTGTCCGGATCAATGGAGAATGGCACCGCGCGGATTTCCTTCAGGGGAAGGAGCATCGCCCAGCCAATCATAGAGGCCACGCCCATTGCCATGCCGACCATGCCGAATACCTGCCATTTGAAGGCATCGCGGCGTGCGCCCAGAAAGAGTTCTTTTTCGTGATCTGTCACGTGTGACATTTGCTCTGTACCTCGATTTATGAAGATTTATTGGCGCGAGCTTGTCGAATGCTCTGCCGGTAACGGTCAGCGGCGTAGCTCTGACGAGCTGCCCCATCCTGATTTCGGGCTCTGTGCGCTATGTCCCGACGCGCTTGCATTGCGCGAGACGCGCTGTCACGAACGCCAGTCCCGTCACGTGCTGCGGAAGCCATAGCAGCGGCAGTTTTCCCACCGGCTACTGCACCCCTTGCGCCGTCGCTTGCAGTGCCCAATGCACTTCTTGCGGCTGCTGCAGCACCAGTTGCCACGGCAAGACCCGAGGATGCCGAAACGATTGCACCCGACATCCCGCCCGCGAGCGACGGGATCTGCGTGAGCATCACGATTGAAACAATGCAGATCGCCAAAAACCGGCCACTGGCCTCCATATTGTTCACATCCTCAACAGCGGTCAGTTCGGAGCTGAAAAGGGCCTGAATAAGAGAAACGATGCCTGTCAGAACGACGATGACCATGATCAGGCCAACAGTCGTTTTCGCCCAGGCTGCGAAGATATTGGCTGTTGCCGAGCTGAGCAGCGTTGCGATGAAAACAGGCGCTAGACCCAGCAGGACCGCTAGACCGCCTTTTGCGATCAGCGCCATGCCGGTGCCAAAAGCAACGATGACAGCCCCAACAACCCAGAGAATAGCCCCGGTGATGCTCAGACCCCAGGTTGCGTTTTCAATAGCCTGCTGGCCCATCAAGAAACACTGAAGCGCAATGTCATCGAGTGCTTCCCAGACATTTGTTGTGCCGGTCAGTTCTCCGGCAATCGTGTCTGGGAGGCTCGAAATGCCCTGATAAATGGGTTGAAAGAAGCTCCAGCTAGAAGCCATACCAATGATGATCGTCGCCCGAATGATCCAGCCGACATAGCCACCAAACCCGATTTCTCGGATTTGAAGCACACCGTTGATCAGCATTGCCACGAAGATCAGCGCGGCTATTGCCCAGAGGGCGGATGCTAGATCCGCCGCCAGGCTGTTGTATGCTTGCTGCGAGAAGTTATTTAGCGCAGCCTCAATCGAGCTGACGAAATCTTGGATCACGGCCCACAAGCCTCCTCAATTGCAGGGCGCAGAGCTTCCAGACGGGTCCGTTGCTCTTTTTTCAGCGCGGCAAGATTGTCGGACGGTTGGGTCCAAAACTCGTCTTGGTCAGCTCCGACCTTTTGGGCGGCGTCCTCACGGCTTAAACCGCCCAGCGGACATTCGGTGCTGAAGGTCTCGCCAGATTTGCGCAGAATGCATTGCTCGATGGTGGCCTCGTGCGCAGCGATGACCTGTTCATTCAGGATCACCACCGACCAGTTGGTCACAAGAGGCTGCTTGTCTGCGGATTGGCCCGCTTCGGCCATGCGCGCTTGATCGTTTTTGACGAATTGACGACCGTACTCACGCGCACCCGAGTACCCAAGGCACTTACGATATTCACCGAACGGCATATCGACCTTGGGTGATGGGCGCAGCTTCACCTGTGCCGATGCAGCCCCCGACATAACGGCGGCGGCTGCAATGGTCAGGATGAGAGTTGAGCGGAGTTTCATTGTGAGGTTCCTCGTACATAGTTGCTGAGTGTCGAAAGATCGGCAGCGGTTGCAGCCAGATCCGTGCCCGACGCCAGAGCATTAGCCGAGGTTGCGCGTAAGATTTCAATTTCAACCTGAAGGAGTTTAAGGAGAACCGCCGTGTTGTAGTCGATTGCATCCTTCAGATCTTCTTGCTGACCGATTTCACCGCGCAGCTTTTCTGCATCTTCGGAGAGCTGACCGGCCATGTCATAGCCATTCTCACCCAAGGCCGATGCCATCAAGCCAGCGCCACCTCGCTCCGAGAGAATGCGCCGGGCTGGCACGTCTGACGTACTGAATTCTTTAAGGATTCCATTGTTCAGCCCCAGGCTGATTGATCGGCGTTCCATCGCGAGTCCGGCGACGCCTGGAAGATCGCCAATCGTATCTTCGGTCGCGTTCAAGGCGTATCCAAGCGTGTCAGCTGCCGTTGCCAGTTTCAGAAAGCTGCGGCTGTTGAACTGGTCCAGATCCGTCAGACCACTGATGGTTTTGAGGGAGTTTTCGAGCAGTGCCCTCTGCTGCTCGAGCTTCTCATATTGTTGCATCAGCTGTTCGTATTGGCGGACCATTTCCGCGACTTCGCGGGCCGAATTGGCTGCGTCCTGTGCAATGGCCGTGGCGTCGATGGTCGGAACACCTTGGGCTGCCGTCATAACTGGCAGGGCGGCCAGAACCGAAACAGCAATGGTTGTGCGGAATTTCTTTGAAATATCCATCAGACAAACTCCAAGTTTTCAGGGGAGGTCATGCGCTCAAAGTCACAGGCGCATTTGCTGCGATAGCCCGAATAGGTGCTGGTGCAGGCCGAGACAGCGGCCAGAACTACAAGGGTGATGACAAGGCGGGCTTTCATGTGATTTCCTTCCAGAAGTTGGGGTTTTTTCGCCAGTCAGGATCAGGGAACGATTTTCCGTCTGATCCGCTCAGAACACGAAGAAGCGGGCCGAGCGCGCCGACATCGACATCGAGCCAAACACTCTCATCACCTTTCTTCATGAGCATTACGCGGTCGCCAAAATGCGCCCTCAGCGCGCCCAGCTCTGAATCGTTCAAGCCGATTGCCCGGTAGTCTGCTTCATTGCCGGATCGAGAGGGGAACAAGAGTTGCGTGCTGGTGTTTTCCAGGATCGACTTACTTGCCGCTGACGACAGGAGGTGATCGGGGATCTGCGTCATCATCATCATCATGACGTTCAGCTTCCGATACGTGGTGTAGGCATTTATGAGGATGCCAGCGCCATAAGGGTTGCCAGCAATTACCCATGCTTCATCAATCACAAAGACAGTGGGTATCTTGGTGGCGCAGCGGCGTTCAATCTGGCGCATGACGTAGCTGATCCATGCCAGCCGCACCAATTCGTCATCCAGAACCTCAGAAATATCGAACACAAGATGACGGTCGCCAGCAGCAAACGGATCTGAGCCACCCTCGCCAAACATCCAGGACAAGCGGCCTTCGCCCGCCCATTCACTTGCACGCTTGTACAGGTTCTTGTCATCGTCAAAGGCTCTGAACCGTTCCACCAGTGAATCGAAGTTCTGAAGCGCAGGCGGCAAAGTGGCATTGGCTTGGCAAGCCCTTGTGATTTCATCCTTCTGATCGGTGGTCAGTGGTTCGTCATAGCTCAACAGGGCAATGACCCAATTGGCGAGCCAGCTTTGCCCAGCCTCATCCGTCTCGGTCTGAAAAGGGTTCATGCCGGTTGGCTCACCAACTCGGACGCGGATGTACTGCGCACCGAGCGCCCGCATTGGAGCCTCCATTGCCCGGTCTTTGTCAAAAGCGATGATCCGCGCGCCCTGTGCAACCGCCATTGTTGCCAGCAGCATCGCGATCACAGTTTTACCCGAGCCGTTCGGTCCAAGAACGATCGTATGCCCGGAGGGCAGGTTTTCAGGGTCGTTACTGGTCTTGGGAAGGTGCAGCGAAACATCGTAGCTGTCCCCGTGTGTCGTCGGGAAAGTCGCCAATGGCCCCGGCCAAGGTAGCTTTTCCGCATCCAACCCTTTGGGGCGCATGTGGAACGCAACCATATCCGCAAAGTTCTGGTCCGTGATCAGTTCTTCACGGGCGCGGAACGCGAAATTGCCGGGGTGCTGTGCGAAGTACACGGCACGGGCCGACATCGCTTCGCGCTTCACCGTGCCACCCGAAATCTGGATTTCACCGATGATGTGTTTTTCGGCGGTTTTCAGATCTTCCTCGTTCCCAAACACGCAGATCGACAGGTGGTGCTTGCCGAGTGACATGGTGCCGGAGGCAATGCCGTCCGCCAGAATGGACAAATCCTCTTCAAGCGACTTTGCCTTGTCGCCTGCCGAGCGCATTTGTCCCGACTTGCGGCGTTCCATTTCCTGCGCCTGGGCGCGGCTGATCGGCAGGAAGGATTGCGAAATCACGACATCAACCGGCAGGTCTAGCCCGTCGAAAATGCCGGGGAACGAAGCCATCGGGTAATTCTTCAGGGAATAGACACGGATGGAGCGTTCCTGATCGTCGCCCGTGACCAGTTTGCCGCGCTTGCCCTGAAACAGCACATCCTCTTGCGGCATGTTGAAGGCGATGGGTTCTGCAATGTTCGTGTGAATGATCGGCTGATACCGACCGTTCAACAGCATTCCATAATAGCCGAGCCAACGCCCCTCGCTGAGCTTCAGCCGGCGCATACGGGCCTCGCCCAGCGTGCCCGCCAGTGTTGTGAACACATCGTCGAGCTGTTCCATCATTTCGCGGCGTTCCTCGTCTATCGTTCCAGACGACATGCCGAACATCTGTTTTGCCCGCTCATCCTGCCGCTTTTGCAGAATGGCGCTGATGATGATCTTGCGTTCTTTCAGCTCTGCATCGACGGACGCTGAGCGCATGGCCTGCGCCACTGCACCGGCAAAGCCGGTTGGATCTGTGATGACATGACCAGTCTCAGCTGGGACGGTCAGTCGATGAACATAAAAGGCCACCTCATTGGGTGTCGTGCGCAATACACGCTCAAACCGTTCGGCCAGGAACTCGAACTCGTTTTCGTCCAGCGTGTTTGCGTTGATTCCGGTGATTTCTGCAGCGGCGATGAGGCCACCGTTGCGTGTAGAAATGACCTCATCGTCCACGACATAGCCATACGGCAACATCTGAAAGAGGCTCATTTCATCCTTGCGCCAGCTCGGCTCGATCAACGAGCGGGCAAGGGTCCACAAATCCTGTGCAGCAGGCTTAGGCACTATAGTAATCTCCCCCATGATGCTGGCGGTTTTTGGTGCGCGGAGTTTTGGAAAGGGTTACGGACAGGACGCGGAAGAAAGCCGGTTCCCATTCGTAAAAGAGGCGAAGCCCGGTGTAGAAAACAAAACCCGCAATGATTGCTGGCGCTATCCCGAACATGAAGAACGAAAGCATGGTCATCCCGAGGATCACCAGCAGATAGATCACGGGTAAGCCGCCCCATTCTGCGGGGCGGCTCAGGCCGCGAAAGACCGTATTGCGGCGCGGCATCAATCAGCCTCCGATGAATGTATCAGCGAGGCCGATAACAGCGCCGACGACGATAGCGATTACCGGGCCTTTCAGCGAACCCCAGCCGAACACGTAGGCGAGACAGCCCCAGATGAAGCCGACAGCGGCAAGGCTGACGCCAACGACCTTCGAGTCGGCCAGCGTTTCGTTGATGAAATCGCCAATGGCATCTTGCAGCCAGCCAGCGGAGGCGGGCGCTGCTGTGATGATGAACGCAGTGATCGCGAAAAACGCCATCTGCTGGTAGAAGTGGGTTCTTTTCATGAGGAAGTGCTCACTTTGCTTAGGATGATCCGCACGTAATTGCGGGTTTCGGTGAAGGGGGGGACGCCGCCGTATTCGACGACGCGGTGAGGCCCGGCGTTGTAGGCGGCAAGCGCCAGCTTCCAGGTTCCGAACTCGCGGTACTGCGCCGCCAAATAGCGGGCACCACCGTCGAGATTTTCTGCAGGGTTCTTTGGGTTCACGCCCAGGTCTTTCGCCGTTCCGGGCATGAGCTGTGCGAAGCCATAGGCACCCTTGGGTGACAGAGCGTCAGCCCGATACCGGCTTTCCTGCCAGACCAGCGCCATGAACAACTCGGCCGGAATGTCATGGCGTTCCGCCGCTGCGTGGATTTCTTTGACGATCCGCTCCTGCGACCAGCCGCCCGAGGATCTGCGAGGCCGCGGTGCCTTGCCCGCAATCTCGATCTTTTCCTGTGGCTTGGCCTTCGGCGCTTCCGGTTTTTCGTCAAGCGTGTACTCACGCATCCGGATTGGCCGAACGACGCCATTGACGATTTCTGCCCGCGCACCGTTCAGAAACACGCTGCCATCCGGCTCGTATTCGATGACCTGGGCGCTTGCGCCGGTCGCCACAAATGCCGTGGAGACGAGCAGAAGGGGCCGCATTGCTGCGATCATTCGGATTTCTCCTTTGCTTGAGTTGGCGAGGAATTGGAGGGGTTCTGTTCGTCGCCGGTCGCGGCCACGTACTCATCAGTCCAGGACGGCGGAATGCTGACAGCATCCACCAACCAGCCTGCGAGACTTGCGTATTCTTCGCCACCAAGGGCCGAAGTCTTGCGAGCGATAGAGCGCGACAGAAACGAAGCTGCTACGCCGTGCTGCAGCAACAGCGAAATCAGAACGCACAGATCATGCAGATGGTATTCGAGGTCGCTGCCAGAGCGAAAACCGCCGCTATAGAACACTTCACGGGGTTTGATTGGCGACGCCGGATCATACCCGATGGTGACAAAGGCAGTGTGCCCTTGCGGAGTTTCAACGCGGCGTGTTTCAGCCAGCCGACGATCAGGAAGAACTTTGCGCGCAGGCTTGTTCATGACAAAGCTCCCTGCGCATCAAGTTCCGCTTGTCGGATTTGCATTGCGAAATCCACTTCAAGGCGCAGCTCAACGACCACTTCAAGCGGCATAACGATGTCCAGCCAGACACCCTCACGGATCAGGTGAACGTGATAGGTGGCGTTTGGGTAAACGAACCAAAGGGCTTCATGCCGGTTCAGAACGTCGCGCGCGGTGTCGGCGTCGATTGTGCCTGACAGGTCGCAACCGAATTTCAGGGTTGCGTATGAGTTGGCATAGTTTGCTCGGCTGCTGCTTTGGATGAGCGCAGCGGCCTTTTCCGGTGAAGCAAAGCGGAACAGCTCTTTCGGACCCAACGCCTTGTTAACGTCTGCGTGCAACTTCAAGGCTTTGTAGAGCCGATTTGCACGGACATACTCAAGATCATTGAGGACATGGAACATTTCGAGCGCGATTCCGAAAGCCGTGGCGCGGGCATCGCTTTCCAGCCAGTATTCGCGCATTCCGCGCTTGATGGTTGACCGTTCTCCGGCAAGGTGGCGGATTACGGTGAGAATGTCCTTACGGGCTTGCTCGAAGCTCTGGGCGGCAGGCACCCAGCGCCGATCAATCTTGCTTTCGATAGTGTCGAAGGCCACTGTGATCACCTTTCCGCCTTTCAAAAAATAGGTCAGTAGTTTTTACATAATTACTATTATGGGGTCGACTTCAGGTCATCTGAGCGGTGGGGAATCGGGTGCTGGGACACAGCACTGAACCTTCAGTGGCGCCGCAAAAGACCAATGTCTGGTTCGGATCTCTTAGTCAGATGTTTTGGCTGGAACGTTCGGATGTCCCGCGCGCCTCAATCGTCAGACAGCGCTAAGGGATCGGAGGTGCAGACGCGTTGTCTAGGTTTGCACCCATTGACTCTGTCGCGGTGCTGCCCAATCTAGGACCGGCATCTCGGACTACTGTTTTTACCATAGTACAGTTCTCTCTTGATGTTGGAGGAATGCCCGGATGGATTAAGGGCGTTTCTTGTCCTGTCGATTGTTGGCGCAATCGGCAGGACTGCTTATTGCTTAGTCGTTTCTCTCTGCTGTCATAAATCGTTGTTTTATCCTTTCTTTCAGCCGCACCAGGACTGGCGCTTGCCACCCGAGTACGGGCGCGCCAGACCTTCAGAAATCAGGATGGCCCCGACGTTCTGTCCAGACACGCGCCCAAGCGCCAAGAAGCGATCGTGGACGTCAAAGTGCAGCTCAATCTCAAGTTCAATTACGCCCGCGAAGTTGATGAGCTCCGTCAGCCGGTCCTTGGCTCGTAGACCCAAAGCTCTCTCAGCATCGCACTGAGCCCGGAATGTCTCAGGCGTATCAAACCCAATAAGCCGGTATCGGTCGTCACCATGGTCGATCGTGTCACCGTCAACGGCAATCACCTCGGATGCGCCGAGAGTCTTTGTTTTCCTAGCTGGTTCAATCCAAACTGCAGCAATGAACAAGGACGCGAGTGCAGCGCTGAGAAACAAGAGCCGTTTCATGCGCCCTGCCCCAGCATTTTGATGAGCCGGGTTCTCGAACGTGACCGATCAGGTTTTGGATTTCGCGTCCAGGGCCTGAGCTGCTTCGAGACCCTCTGGGGTAATCGACTCGATCGTATAGTCTGATTTGACGCAGAGAATGCGCCCATCACCAAATTCCTGATGATGCTTGAAGAGGCCCGGCCAAAGATCGAACTCTCTGGGCTCAGCGCCCGCTCGAGAGATCTTCGACTTGCACAAGGCCCCGACATAGTTCGGCGAGCTGTAAATGCAGTGGTACTTAGGTCGTCCAAGGGAAGCGAGTCCGATAAATTCGTAGCGGCATGTAAAGGGAACCTGATCCTCTTTCAGGCCCCGGACCATCTCGATGGTTACCACAGTGTATTGTCTCTTGTTGTCCGCCATGACGACCCCCTATGGGCCGTCTTCTACATCCAAAAGTTGTGGACTAAAACACAATCTACGTCAATATAAGAAAACCCGCCAATATACGATATTGGATTGTCAGAAATATATTGGCCGGATATTGCTTAGGCGATTCGCAAGCAGGAGAGACCATCTTGAAACACTCAAAATCCGGAAATCGAACTCGCGCGAAGGCCCTTGCAGTTGCACTCGCTGCACTGCCAGCCACGCAGGCTCGTGCCTATCCAATTGACTGTGCCATATTCCTTTGCCTCGCCGGGGGTTGGCCAAGTTCGGCTGATTGCGTCGCAGCCAAGGCGGAGTTCATTCGGCGCATCACACCCTACCCGGTCGAACCGCCGCTTCAACTCTGGCGCTGTCCGATGAATACGTCACACAGCCCCTCGGACTTGGGTCCTATGGAACGGTTGGAAGCCATCAAGCGCACCAGTGCTAGCCCAGTTCCAGAGCTTCCATCGGATGACACCGCTAAGCCAATACTGGTAGACGCAGCGATCTCGATAGGAAGGATCGATGCACATCACGGCCAATACGGTGACGGTTTCCAAGCCACCCCGATCAGCGTCGATCTTTCTTCTTCCGATTTCGACGTTGTGAGATCCATCAGGGTTTGGGATGTGCGCCACTACAGCTATCGCCGTCGTTCAAGGGAGGGAGATTGCGAGCGTTCGCTTGATCTTGTGGTTGGCACCTACGACGATAATACGAATTTTCGCTGGTCCGAGCGCGCTCCTGCCCCAATCCCTTACTGGCTGCCACTGGGCAATCGCTGTGAACCTCCCAGCTACTTCCGCGGCGTTGGCGTCGAGTGGACCGACACATTCGGGTTCAGCGACTACGAACTCATCCGATATTGAGGTGCTGACCTGCGGTACAACGCGTTGCTCCTGGCTATGCCACCAAAAATCGCCAGCTGCATTTTTAAACCAGGCCGATTGGCCCGGAGGAAAAACTTAATCCCAGAAACAAAAACCCCCGCAAGGCGGGGCCTCAGCGGGGATCTTCTTAAGTCACGTTTGATCACCTGATTTATAGGAAACTCCAAAATTACTGACAAGGACAAACGCATCTGTGCGAACGGTTTTTCTGTGTCTTTTTGCTGAGGTTCGAGCCGCCTTGCTTCCCCAATGAGAAGCAGACCATGAGACCGTTGAACCATTCCGAACACCCTGCCCCGCGAAGCCGCGATATCAACACTGACCTTTGCCAAATGAGGCCAAATCCATGAGCTTTCGGCAGATCGCATCCGCCCATCACCACGATAATATTCGCTTTCACAACGGCCTTCCTGAGGGCTGGAACCGTGACAGGTTACGTCAGCTCTGCGTGGGATATGCGCAGATCAGAGGCGCATCAGCCCAGTGTATTCGCACCTTAGAGATCATCATCGATATGATTACGCCATGTGCTTTTCGAGACCCGTCTCAGGAACCCTTTTGCTACGCGCGCCAGGAAACCCTCATTGCCGGGCGAGGCGTGACAGATCGGACAATCCACAATCACGAACGTGAGCTGGAAAGGATTGGTCTGATCGAACGCAGGCTTGGCGCAAATGGCGCGCGCTGTAAGCGCAAGAAGCTTGGACTCTTCCTGACCCCTGCCCTGAACCTCATTCCCGAGATGCGCGACGCGGACGTGCGCAGCAAGGCCGAGAAGAAAGAACAGGACGAGCTGCGCGGGGATCGATCACGGCTTTACCGATATGTGAAACATAGTCTGGCCGTGCTTCTCTTACTCCCCTGCCCTCCTGAAAGTCTGGAAGGCATGAAGGAGGAACTTCGATCCTGGCCGCGCGCCGACAAGTTGAAATACATGACGCTGGAGGCGCTCAAGCTACATGTTCAGGCGGCTTACGACCTTTGGAGCCGGATCGAAGAGCATGTCGCAAAACCCGGTGAAATTTCGGGTGAACCCGAAGCTTGTTTCGGGTGCCATATACAAGACCAAATTGAAGAAACAATTCTGTCCTGTAACGCCGATGGCGAGAGTTCAATGTCCTCGGCAAAAGCCTCGGAACCAGATTGTTCCGGCTCCGGGCCTGACGGCCCTCCGCATTGCTTAGAAAGCAATCATCCGACAGATACGGCATCGCGCAAGGCCCAAAAACTACCGCGGGTGAATAACCGCATCCTATATGAACTGGCCTCACCCGAGCTGCGCATGCATATCGATATCGCGGGTGGCGGAGATCAGAATTCCAGCCCGTCGCTCTACGCGATTGAGACCGGCGTTTGGTCGCGATTGTCGGAGATCGGCGCCAATGCCTCGGCTTGGCGTACGGCGATTGACCGATTGACCGTGATGGGTGCAATCCTGGCCGGGTTGATCACAGACGCGAGGCTGAGCGATCCACGGTTGCCGCCAGTGGTTAATCCGGGCGGATATCTGCGCGGTATGGTGCACGCAGATGAGCGCGGTGAACTGAACCTGATTTCCAGTTTCATGGGGCTTTTGGCGCGTAGAGCCCGAGAGGAGGAAGACGGGCTTCCGCAAGATCACTGCAGCGGGTTTTAGCCGTGCCGGGTTATGAGCCGCCAGCTTCTCCAATTCATGTGTCTCATCGGCAGGTTTTCGCTCCGTTTCCGCCTCCAGAACAGAACTGTATTCAAATGCATGATTGGCTACGGGAATTCCCGAGTGGTTTGTTCAGCTTTAGGTTGCTAAGCGGCCTCGACGGCAACGCGGAACAGAAAGACGATCTATGAAAATCGCGGACATTGGCAATTCTGAACTGGATTTCAGGCAGACCGGGGAGGCGCGCCTTCAGGAAATTTGTTCGAGGTTCGGACTGGAGAATGCGTCCTACGCCCATATCGACAAGCATCACAACGTTGTCCACGGCTGCACCACGTTCCCGGCCGAATGGGTCAGGCACTACGTCGACAACGACATGGTCCTGGTCGATCCCCTCATCCGGTTTGGCGCCGCAATGATCGCACCAATTGATTGGGCTGTGTTTGATGATCAGCGTGAACACGCACCGCTATTCGATGCAGCGAGAAAATTTGGTGTGGGTCAGCACGGACTATCCATTCCGGTTATCAATCCGTTTGGGGAGCGTGGTGTCTTTACGGTTACCTCCAACCTGCGCCGATCCGACTGGGACGCCTTGGTCGGGAGTATGCTCCCTGCCCTTCGCCACGAAGCGCAGGTCCTGCATCTACTCGCGCTCGATGTGATTGATACAGTTTTCAACTTTCCTACGGATGCGTTGTCCGATCAGGAGATGGATGTTCTGAAGATGCTCGCATCAGGATTGATCCCATCCGTAGTTGCTGGCCAGACGGGGCTCTCCTCCAGGATGGTGCATGCTTTGACGTCTTCGATCGTCACAAAACTCAAGTGCCGGACAACGGAACAAGCAGTGGCGAGAGCTGTCAGCACAGGTATTCTTAAATGGACCGATTTCTTTGCCGACCCGGTCGCCGAACTTGCGGATGTTGAAGGACAGACCCTTTGCGGCGGGATCGTGCGTTGGTCTGGAAGATCACACGAGTTGATCACCTTTGAAGATGGTCGAACGGTGCGGAACTTGGATAGCTTTCAGGCGGTTCAGGTCCAGGAAATTGCCAAAGACTTCAATCTGGATGCTGAAAGGATCCTCGAAGAACTTGGACCCAACCGGGATCAATGCGTGTGGATCAGGCATCTCTGAGTTCGGCCCACGTGCACCGCTTGATTTGCAAAATTGTGAGCAGGGGCAAGTTTCACATAATTTACCTTACGCCGCTGTGCCACCGTAGTAGAGCTCACTCTAACTCTGGTTTCTAAATCTCCTATTCTGCTGAAAATGCGTCACGTTCAAAGCTTGACTACAGAGCCCTTAGACGCGAAGGCAGTAGACGCTGTCACCTTCGTTCGAACAGCCAAAAATTGGAGATTGAGGCCGTATCTCTGCAATGCCCTAGTATAACGGAGGATCTTGCCCAGCGTGGTTTCACAGGACGTGCTTACCAGTTCGCCGAAACAGCGAGTCTGGCGTTGGCCGTGAAAGCTCCAGTAATAGCTTCTGACGCCGTCAACGTAGCGCCAAGGCAAGTCCGCAATCGTTGTCTATTTGGAACCTGTCCCTCTATGAATAGATTTCGATTGGCGTTCCGTCTTTGACCATAGCGTAGATCTCTTCAATCTCCTGATCTGTGACAGCGACGCACCCTGCGGTCCAGTCACGCTTGTTCGTGGGATCAATTCCAGGGCGAGGGCCGCCATGTATAAAAATATCACCGCCCGGAGAACGACCCCGAGCTCGGGCAAACGCAGAATCCGCCTCGTTCGGATAAGAGATTCCGATTGAAAGATGGAAAAGACTTTCGGGATTGCGACGGTCAATTACATAGGAGCCTTCAGGTGTTCGCCCGTCTCCTTCGAATTGCTTGTGACCTTCGGGGGCAAATCCGAGTCCAATCGGAAAAGTTCGCAAGACACGCTCACTACCATCGAGGATAAGTAGGCGCTGCCCTTTGTATAGTCGAAGCCGAGTCACAACCGGCCCATTGTAAGTACGGAACTTGCTTGCACAGCCAGACAAAAAGGCGGCTATGCAGCCAGAGAGAAACAGACGTCTTTTCATAGGAACTGCTCGGCTCATTTTGATTTTTGTCAAAAGAATACCACTAAAGGCCAGTTGAACAAAGGTGTATTGGATCTCGCTAGGACAGGAACCGAAAACTAACTGATCAGTTGTGGCCACCTCGTCAGCAGTGCAATGAGTGCCACTTTGATTTCGACATATGTTATTCTTACGCAGTCTTTTAGTTTCGCCCATTCAGTATGGAGATCGCTGCTTTATTCAGATATTTTGCCGCTGGAAATCTTAACGCCGATTATTAAGTGAGCCAGATCGTCTACCGAATTGGATTCTTGTTCTAAGGGTTCGTTCACTACGCTGCACCTGTGTCGATTTTCAGGTACCACGTAGTTTCGTGCCGCGGGCCACTCACCCTCAGATAGCGTCACTATCTAGCTGCAACTTAGGACAATCTCTGTCGATCTGAAATTAGATCTGCCAAATTTCGCAAACATATTTGAGGCTCTATTTGCTTCTACTTTGCTTCATCGGCCCGCCCAACGAACCGTTCAAACACTGCAAGAGTTTCGTCACTTACATGATGCTCAATGCCTTCAGCGTCATGCTCTGCGACTTCCGGTGAAACGCCCAAGGCGATCAGGAACTCCACGACAATCCGGTGACGCCTTCTACAAGCTTCCGCCAATTGACGCCCGGCATCGGTCAGCTGAAGTGAGCGGTAGGGTATTTGCTCAATGAAACCCTCTCGTTTTAAACGAGCCAAATTCTTGGAAACCGTAGGTTGGGTCACGCCCAATCGCTCGGCTATTTCGACCGGGCGCGCCGCGCCATTCTGATGGATCAGCTCCGCGATAAGTTCAACGTAGTCTTCAACCATTTCGCTTTGGTGGGCCTGTCGCACAGCCTCAAACCCGCTCGCCTGGGTATCAATACTACGATCTGAATTTACCGGTTTTGTTTCGGTCATCGGCTCATGATTACGTCGCTGGTCTAGTCTCCAGTGTATGCACCTGAAAGCCGAGCTTGACAATGAGCATGCCTTCATCATTAAATTAGACAAGGCTAACTTTAATAGACAGTGCTATGAAACATCTGATAGCGTCCACACTTCTTTGCGCACTGCCAGTGATCGCGGATGCCACGGCGATTGAAGAATCGCCTTGGGCCCCACGCGCTGCCGCGTATCGACTGACCTTGTTCATGGGGAACCTAACCCCGGTTCCCTGGGATGAAATTGAGAGGAGTTGGACTTCGCCCGCACCTGGCAGTGACATTCAGGTCGCTCCCCTATCACGCGTCTCCGACAACGAAGCGCTTGCGATCAACCAAGCTATGCAAGCCGAAGATCGGCAGGCGCTGTTCGAAGCAAGCACAACTGCCATTGCGGAGGGAATCCTGCGCCATCTGGATGTCGCAAAGACCGCGCTGGGTCAGCCTGAGGCGGCCCGCGAGGTCGCGCAAGCGGCTGCTCTGTTCCGCGCATTCGAAGATGGTATCAAGGCTGCGGACACGTCGGCGGCTCGCGACCTGGGTCGGGCATGGCTGGTTCTGAACTCCACCCTTGGCAGCGCAGGAGTACTGGGCAACGGCGCCCAAACGGTGGATGCCGACCAATTTGCAGAAGCTCAGGCCATTGTCGCTGCCTATATTCGTGCCAACTATCTGCCATCCGAGTATGCCCAACGCGACAAGTTAACACCGCTGCCTGAAACAGTTGTGCTTTCCGGCGAACAAATCACAATGCCCGCCACGCTGCCGCCAGGGTCAAACATCGGAGATCAGGCGCAGCTGCCGCGGCTGGTTCTTCAGTTTGAGGAGGCGGGTGAGGATGAAGCTAATCTACCGCTGGTGGCCTACGGTGACATGCTGTTCGACAGCCCCGAAATCTTCGGCGGCCCGGCGCGTGAGTTGGGCATCGCCTGCTCGACCTGCCACAACCGCTCCGACGTGAACCGGGATTTCTTCATTCCGGGCCTTTCATCCCATCCGGGTGGGATGGATGTGGACGGATCGTTTTTCAATCCAATGTTCAATGACCGGACCGATGATCACTTGGACACGCCTTCTATGCGTGGCATCCGCTTTACCGCACCTTATGGCCGCGACGGGCGCGAACCCAGCCTGCGCCGGTTCATCCGAAATGTGATTGTGACCGAATTCGCGGGAAAGGAACCAACGCCGTTCCAACTGGACGCGCTGGAAGCCTATGTCAAACAGTTCGACTTTCTTCCCAACCCAAAGATCGACCGGTCCGGCAAGCTGACCGATCTGGCGTCAGATGCCGCCAAGCGCGGGGAGTTGCTGTTCAACACCAAATTTGCCGGACTTGGTGACAAATCCTGCGCTTCGTGTCACACGCCTGACCGTCAGTTCCGCGATGGTCTGACCTACGACATCGGCAGCGCTGAACCACCATTCCCCGGCGGCACGGCTTCTGCGTTCGAAACCCCGACGCTGCGCAACGTCAATTTCACTGCACCTTACATGCATGACGGATCGCTGCCGACGCTGGCCAGCGTTGTTGACTGGTTCAATGATACCAAAAATTTGGGTTTGGACGAAGCACAGCGCGCAGATCTGACGGCCTACGTCGAAGCTGTTGGAGACGGTGAAGACCCCTATCAAGTATTCGAAGGTCGCAACAGCGTATTCCGCTTGTCCTGGGAAGAGCTGACGACATTCGCCAGTACGCTCGATACCCTGCTGCCGATGCAGGATGCCGAAAACATAGCGGTTCTGATCGACACGGTAGCTCCTGATCTGGCCGCGGATGCCAGTGTCATGGTCAATCAGAACGCCAAGCCCGAAATCTACGAATTCGCCGCGATCCTGCGAGCGGTTGGCGATGCCAGCGCCGAAGGAAACTGGACCGAAGCCATCCGCCAGTGGGAACTGTTCAAGTCCATGCAGGCCGAAATTGACGAGAGGATGTTCTGATGTTGTCGCGCCGCAATTTTCTGGTCGCTGCAGCCGCATCTGCAGCCATGCCCGTAATGGCTGCAACTGACCAGGGGCTGAAGCTGGCCTTCATCCCGCAGGAGAACCCCGAAAAGCTGTTGGGTGACATCAACGTCATCACCGGCTGGCTTTCAGAGCAGATGGGCGTCCCGGTCACGGGGTTTGTCACGTTCGACCACGCTGCTGCCGTTGAGGCGCTGCGCAACGGTGATGCCGATATCTCGTTCATGGGAGCGTTGCCCTTTGTGTTGGCCGAAGACCAGATCGGCGCCGTACCGCTATTGTCCGAGGTTTATCGCGGGCAACCCAGCTATTCGGGCCGGGTCTTCGTGCGGCGTGACAGCGGAATCGAAACGCTGGCCGATCTCCGGGGACGTGACATCGCCTTTTCCGATCCGGTCTCGGAATCCGGTTACATCTATCCGCTTGATCTGTTTGTGCGCGCCGGGCTGTTCGCGGGCACGGGCGATGCCGACAGCTTTTTCGGGCAGAAATTCTTTGCTGGCGGATATCAGCAAGCGATGCAGGCCATGGCCAACGGACTGGTCGATGCGGCAGGCGCAAGCCAGTATGCCGATCTCTATCTGACCCCGGATCAGCAGGCCGAGGTCAAGGTGCTGGCGGAATCAGAACAAATTCCCAGCCACGCAATCATTGCCCGCCCTGATCTGGACGCCGGGCTGCAGGCAAAGTTCATTGAAACCATGCTGCGCCTCAACGAGAGTGAGAACCGTCATCTGTTGGCCTACCTCTATGGCCCGGATGGCTATCTTCCTGCTGATCCATCGGTTTACGAGGGCGTGCGCGAGACTGCGCGGCGGTATGGGTTTCTGAAATGAACCCTGTAGTTTCACTCAACGCGGTATCGCAGCACTTTGCCAGTGCGGCAGCTCTTACAGATGTTTCAATATCAGTGCAGCCCGGTGAAAGCGTCGCGCTACTCGGTCCTTCGGGTGCGGGCAAATCAACGTTGCTGGCGTTGTTGGACGGTCGTTTGAGCGGTTGGCAGGGCGAGGCTCAGGTTTTGGGCCAGCCACTTTTGGCAACAGGAATTCCATCCCGCGAGGACCGTGCCAATACTGGCTTTGTCTTCCAGGAATTCGCATTGGTTGATCGGCAGAGTGTTTATCAGAATGTGATGAACGGTCGGATGGGCCGGATGAATATCTGGTCCTCACTCTGGGGTCGGTTCCGGGAAGAGGACCATATGTGCGTGACACGAGCGCTTCAGGATACGGGGCTGTCCGATCTGGCAAGCCGCCGTGCCGATCAGTTGTCGGGTGGACAACGGCAGCGCGTTGCGATTGCCAGATGTCTGGCACAAGAACCCGAGTTGATCCTTGCGGATGAGCCCGTCAGCAATTTGGATCCTGCTCACGCCGAACGAATTCTGAGCCTGATCACCAGCTCTGCACGTAGCCGCGGAATCGGCGTCATTTTCAGTTCGCATCAGCCAGACCTGTCGCGCCGCTTTGCTGAGCGCATCATAGGCCTGCGAGATGGCGTGGTATTGTTCGACAAACCGTCGGCTCAATTGACCAACGGGGACATCGATGAACTGTATCACGGTGCCGGTGTCACATCGGGGCTGCGTGTAGTCAGTTGATGGGCCGATCTGTCATTTGGGTCATGCTGGCACTGGCGATCCTATGGTCGTTGACCAGCGGGGATATGGGATTGGGCAAGCTGCCAGGCGCGGGCCCCCGTCTGGCAGAGTTTCTGGGGCGTATGATTCCACCTGACCTGTCCGTTTGGCGCGAGGTTCTGACGGGGCTGGCCGAGACACTGAGGATCGCCATTCTGGGAACATTGTTTGCTGTAATCCTGTCCGCGGGACTGGCCGTTCTGGCGTCTGAAACTATGGTGTCACCAGCGATCTGGCGTCCCGTCCGTGCCTTGCTTGCGGTTATCCGTTCGATCCCGCTGATCCTGGTCGCTATGCTAATGGTGGGCGCTGTTGGGTTGGGTCCACTTCCCGGTATTCTGGCAATCACATTTCACGCGACCGGCATGTTGGCAAAGTTCTATGCGGAAGCCATCGACAACGTTGCTATCGCTCCTGTGGCGGCGCTTGAAAGCGCGGGAGCCAACAGAATTCAACAGTTGCGTTGGGCGATCTGGCCGCAGATGGCGCCTGTGATCATGCGCGATACCGTATTTCGGTTTGAACTAAATCTGCGCGAAAGCCTGATACTGGGCATTGTCGGTGCCGGTGGCATCGGGTTGTATGTGCAAACCTATGTACGGTCGTTTCAGTATGAAAAGGCTGCGACCGTGACGTTGGCAATCATTGTTCTGGTTTTATTGTCAGAGGCGCTGAATACGGCCTTGCAAAAACGATTCAACTAAGCCGGAATTTCCGAATTCTCCAAAGAAAAGGCTCGCGTCTTTCCTTTTCTTCCATCGCGGTTGAAGGTTGGATGCTTCGCTTGAAACCGGGACGGTGTAGTCTGCTACACACGCCCTCACGCTGGTTTGTTAAAGCCTCAAGCTTGCTTGATTGATTGAAAATCGCCTGCGTTGAGGAAAATTCTTGGTTCCAATCTAGCGTTCAAACGGATTCACCGCTGTTTCCATGGGAATGTGTTGCCGAAACAATTGCTACCAGCCTGCCAGTGCGTAGTGCTCTGACACGTGCGTTCATCCAATGCCTCACGACGACTCGGTACATCAGTTCACGGAAAAAGCCAAAGTTCTGCCTGTGACGGACATAGAAGGAGTCAGGGGAGTCAAAGACCCCAAAATCCTGCACGATGCCGTTTCTTTGAATGTATGTGTCACGGCCTTCCCATTCGACCTGGGGATCGCTCAGGCAATCCGTCCCCACACCATACCCACACAGGCTTTCTGTTTTGGGAAATGTCTGCTGCAACACGCGTAAGAAAAGCTCATCCAGAATAAAGCCTTCCAGCTTTAGCCACGTACCCTCTGCTTCGACTTCGACCCATGAATGCACAATCTCCGTCGGCGCCATCGGATAGAAAAGCTCGGGAACCACACCCCTCTGCAATTCTTTGTGGATCGTAAAGCCATGCAAACGGCATCGGATACCGCTGCCGCGAAACAGTGCCATCAGAAGAGTGCCCTTGGTATTGCATTGCCCATAGCCATTGGCGAGTACCTCTGACGCCGGGATATCGTCTGCACGGTTGTAACCAAAGGCAATCTCGTTACGCACGAAATCATAAATAGCGCCAATTCGATCCAATACAGGCAGATCGGGCCAGCTCCGTTCAGTTATGAGCCCCAAAATTGCGGGTGTTTCAAAATCAAGCAGAGGTGTGGCGGTTAGCAACGGGTCTCGGTTCAGCATTTGGTCTCTCGTCGAATCAACTCAGAAAGACTTGTAATTGCTATAGTGACTATAGCTTCAAGAGGCTAATTCCAGTTCGCAATAACGCTGCCCGGAGTTAGGCGCCGATGTCTTCGTGATCAGTAAGACATTCGGAATGATCGCGTAGAACTTCGAGAACGCGACAATCCGAGGTGTTGCCGCCACTGCATTCATGCACCATGCGCTCTAGCTCGGTCCGCAACGCTTCTAGCCGCGCCATTCTTTGCTCAATCTGTTTGAGTTGTCGGCGCGCGATACTGTCGGCTTCATGACATGGGCGATCCGGATCGTCGGACAAATCAAGCAGTTCGCGTATCGCCTCAAGCGAAAACCCCAATTGGCGGGAATGACGGATGAATGCAAGGCGATCCAGTTCGGCATGGCCGTAACGCCTCTGGCCACCTTCGGTGCGCCCCGGTTCCGGCATAAGTCCGATCTGCTCGTAGTAGCGGATCGTCTGAACCTTGGTTCCGGTCTTTTTTCCAAGCGTTCCGATCGTCAGCATCTGGGTCTCCTTACAAAGCTACAGCTTATGTAGGCTCGGGTTGACGCCGCACAATAGCACCTTCTAGACGGTGGACCTGTGACACCCAGCCGCAGGCTCAAAATCCCCTTTGAACCTCTAGCAGGTAGAGGGTGTACATGCCGTTCTGAACCAAGAATCACAGGCGGACGGCTAACTTTGAAACTGACCGTATTTCAAAAAATCTTATGGGTACTGGCTGGTGTCGCAACGGTGGCATTTGCCTATCTGATGCTGTGGTCAGAATATAGACCTGCGCGGATTGAGGAGGGGTCTGTTCCGTTCGAAGCCAGGTTCGAACTGACAGATCACTCTGGTGTTGTCCGTACCCAGAACGACTTTGCAGGCAAGTGGATGTTGGTGTTTTTCGGTTTCACCAACTGCCCCGACGTTTGCCCTACAACACTGTCCGAGGTGGCAGCAGTGCAGGAAGGTCTGGGAAATCAATCAACCCAAGTGCAACCTATCTTCATATCCATCGACCCCGAGCGCGACACTCCGACCGTCCTGGCCGAGTATATACCACTTTTCGATGCGGGGATCATTGGGCTTACAGGCACGCCAGAACAGATTGCGCAAACGTCCAAGACCTTTCCGATTTTCTACGAACGGATCGAACAAGCCACTGCGCCGGACGGTTATACGATGGGGCATACCTCTCATCTGTTTCTGTTCAACAAGGACGCTGGATTCGTTCAGTCCTGGTCATATGGCACGCCTGCCGAAGAAATTCTTGCGGATCTGAAACAGAGACTCTGAGCACCATGTCCCGGTTTTCCAAAGATACACTTCTTGGCCTGGCCTGGGCGATTGCCCTGGTTGCGTCTCTTTCTGTTCTGTTCATTGGAGAGATCCTGGGGCAGACGCCCTGTGTGCTGTGCTGGTTCCAGCGTGCGTTCATGTTCCCATTGGCGATCGTACTGGGGCTTGGCCTGTGGTGGCAGGACCAGAACGTGGGCCGATATGGGATAGCACTGGCATTGGGGGGCGCTGCTGTCGCCTTGTGGCACATGGGCCTGTATGCTGGTCTAATCCCCGAAAAAATCCAACCATGCTCGGCCAGTGGTCCGTCCTGCACGGACGCAAATCAAAGTGTTTTGGGCATCCCGATTCCGCTGATGGCGCTCGTTTCATTCGCGCTAATCGGCGTTCTGTGCGCCCTTTCACTCAAGGAGAAACAAGTATGAACAGACGTGGCCTGATTTTGTCCGTTCTCGCATTCGGTGGTGCCGGATTCGGAGCCGCTTCCTGGTACGTGAACCGAACGACCGCTTCAGGCAATACCGAGCCTGTCGCACCCGAAATCGCTGAAACACTTATCCGTTCCTACTCGCCTGTTCTCGGCCCAAAGGACGCACCGGTTACAATCGTCGAATTTTTCGATCCGGCTTGTGAAGCCTGCCGCGCCTTTCATCCGGTCGTGAAGGACATCATGGCACAGCATGGAGACGCCGTGCGCGTTGTGATCCGGTACACCCCTTTCCATGGCGAGGGCTCAGAGGAGGCGATCCGCGTGCTTGAAGCGGCACGCATGCAGGGGGTCTTTGAACCAGTGCTGGAAGCCGTGTTGCGAGAGCAGCCCAAATGGGCCGCGCATGGTGCGCCTGAACCTGGTCTTATTATTCGAATTGCAGCAGCAGCGGGACTGGATGCCGAGGCCGCGCAGGCACAAATGCTCGCACCCCAGACAGTCGGTGTGCTCAATCAGGATCGCGCTGATGTCGAAGCGGTCGGTATACGGCAAACTCCGACATTCTTCGTCAATGGCAAATCTCTGGATCCGTTTGGTGAGGCTGAATTGAGACGCCTGGTCGCTGCAGAAGTTGCAGCACTGCAAAGCTGAGCAGTAGCGAGAGGTACTATGAGACTCACTGCAAAAAATACATTTCCAGCAGGAATGCTAAGTGCATTCGGTCTGACGGCCATTCTATCGGCACCGGTACTGGCAGGGGTCGATGATGTTGTCGTTGAAGATGCCTGGTCGCGCGCTTCTATTGGTACCAACCGACCTGGCGTCGCTTACATGACGATCCGCAACACCGGCAACGAGGCCGTAACGCTGACGTCTATCCGCACCGATCTTGCGATGATGCCCGAGATCCATCAGACATCGACCAATGCAGAGGGCGTCAGTTCCATGGCACCAGCTGGCGAGCTGGAAATTGCGCCGGGCGGTTCCGTAGCGCTTGAGCCGGGCGGGCTCCACGCAATGCTCATGCGGCTGCAACGCCCTATGACCGAAGGCGAGAGCTTTACGCTGACTCTTATCTTTGCCGATGGCGCAGAAAAGACTGTCAACGTGCCGATATTTGGCATTGCTGCGCGAGGCCCTGGGAACTGATGCAGCGGCGACGCGTTCTCAAATTCGGGGCTGCTGGACTTGGTGTAATCGGCCTGACACTCTTTGCTGGATGGTGGCAAGTGGATGGGCCGGGAGCGGCTCAATCTGATCGCCTTCGTCCCCTTGCGTTGTCGGGCATGAGTTTTCGCATGGTCGATCACGAAGGGACTACCGTCACCCCGCAATCGCTGGTCGGACGTGCAACAATGGTGTTCTTCGGCTTTACCTACTGTCCGGATGTTTGCCCGACGACACTCTCAGATATTTCCCTCTGGCTGGATGATCTGGGCAATGACGCGGATGAGGTGAACGTCGTGTTCATAACTGTAGACCCTGAAAGAGACACCGTTGAAGCCATGGCCGATTATGTCAGCTACTTTCATCCGGCAATTCGCGGATGGGTCGGCGTTTCGGACCAAATCGCTCAGGCCGCGGACGATTTTCGCGCCACTTATGAAAAAGTTCCAATGGAAGATGGCGACTACACAATGAACCACACTGCAAGTGTATTTCTGTTTAGCCCCACAGGCGAATTTGTCAGCACCATCGACTATCATGAGCAGAAAGAATTCGCTGTACCCAAGATCCGCCGCGCTTTGAAAAGTGGAGCGGATACAACATCATGAACGCACGATTTCTAGCAACCTCGGCGATCGCGATCAGCAGCGTCTCGATTGCTTCGATCATGTTCATTGCCTCGAACAGGTCTGAAATGACGGCGCCTGCGCCCACGGTCTTTCAGGTGCCCAAACTTCCTGCGGAACCGCAGATCACATCGGCTCCGTTGCTGAACGTACCATCGGCAGAACTCGCTCCAAGCCCCGTATCGATTCGACCTGCTCAGCCGGAACCCATTCAGGCAGAGGAACCTTTGCCACCTGTTGAACCACCTTCACGAACATGGACGCGCGAGCTTGCAGTGGGTGACACACTCGACAGTATGCTGTCTGACGCGGGGATCGACGCAACCGATCGCGCCGAAATCGCACTTGCACTTGGCGCTGAATACGACTTGCGGCGCTTGCGGCCGGGTCACTCGATAACAGTCGTTGCAACGGCAGCGGATCAACTGCGGAGTGTGGAGCTCGCCGTGGACGATGGCGTGAGAATTGAAGTGACACTTAGCGAGACGTTGTCCACGCGCGTGGTCTCACCGGAACCCGACACTGTCATTCTGGCCCGCAAAACAGAGATCGAAACTTCGATCTCAAATGCTCTGAGCAGCGCAAAGATCCCGGTTCGTTTTGCGGTGGATCTCGCTCAAATGCTGAGCGGCACAGTGGATTTTCGACGCGATCTGACCGGTGGCGAAACGCTTCGGCTTCTCTGGCGTGAAAAGAGCATTGATGGCGAGAAGGTAGGCCAGTCCGAGCTCATTTTTGCGGCGCTGGAAGTTGATGATCGGCTTTACGAAATAGCATGGCCAGACGACGACAACGGTCGCGCCACGATCTATGTTGATGGTGAACTTCTTCGTGTCTTTGCCCAACCCGTCGAAGGCGCGCGCCTGAGTTCAGTCTTTGGTCGGCGAAAACACCCGGTCTACGGCAATGTGCGGATGCATACAGGTGTCGATTTTGCTGCTGCACGCGGCACGCCGGTACATGCGACAGCTCCGGGCCGGGTATCCTATGTTGGTTGGCGCGGGGGGTATGGGCGTGTGGTGGAAATCGCTCATGGATCGGACACGGTCACGCGATATACGCATCTTAGCGCAACCGCCGAAGGTCTATCCAAAGGTCAGCGCGTGGAGGCTGGCGAGATGGTTGGCCGTGTCGGGTCGAGCGGCACTGCGACCGGCCCCAATCTTCATTATGAAGTATTGGTTGACGGGCGCCCAACGGACCCGCTTTCTGACGATCGACTTGCTGCCGCTGCGAACAACGAGGTTGAAAGCGAAGCAGCGCGAAAACGCTTAAGAAATGCTCGGGCACAGCTTGAGGAACAGCTGGGCAATCCCGTCGCAAAAAAACGCGAATCTAGTTCGTGAGAGTTTCTTAAAACGGCTTCAGGAGCGCGGCTATCAGTTTGCAGGTATGCGCGCCTGAAGCGGACTGCACTCCAGAAGAACCAAATCAGAGGATGTAAAATGATGGCAATCGCGGGGGCCTTGGTTGGCGCCGTTTGGGGTGGGGTCCTGGCAAAGCGCCGGAATGGCAACAGCCTTGATATTCTTCAATACGCTACAGGATATGCCATCGCTTTTGGCCTGGTGGCGTTTTTTCTTTCGATCGCAGTTGTGCGCCTGATGTAACGCGCCAGTAAGCGAGGCGAAAGCCGGACACCTTGAAGTCCGGCTTCCACTCTTATGTGGTCGCAGCGCCTATTCCCTGCGAGCCAAGGGTATTTGCCGCAGTCTGGGCGGTGTGATCTTCCGGAGCTTTCAGAAGCCGTAAGGCATTGGCCACGACCAGCAAGGACACTCCGACATCCGCGGCGATTGCCCCCCACATGGACGCCAAACCAAAACCCGTCAGAGTGACAAACAATGCTTTGGTCGCAAGTGAGAAGCCGATGTTCTGACGGATGATCGACATGGTTCGACGTGAATGGTCGATCAGCCAGGGTACTTTAGCGATGTCATCAGTCATCAGAGCAATGTCTGCGGTCTCAATCGCAGCATCAGACCCAACTGCACCCATCGCAACTGCATAATGTGCCCGAGCCATCGCAGGCGCGTCGTTGACGCCATCGCCGATCATCGCAACCATCTCGTGCTGTTCTGCCAGTTCCTCAATCGCAGCGACCTTGTCTTCCGGTAGAAGCTGAGCCCGGACTTCGTCGATACCGACTTCGGCTGCCACCGCTCTCGCGGTTTGTTCGTTGTCACCTGTCAGCATGATGATCGACTTCACGCCCTGCGCGTGGAGCCGGGCCACAATGTTTCGGGCTTCGGGGCGAATGCGGTCCCGCAGCTCAAGCAAGCCGGTGACTCCGTTCTCATCCCCGACAACCACAAGTGTGCTTCCCGCGCTCTCAATTTGGTTGCGCAATTCGGCAGGGATGGACGCGCCAAAGCCCTTCTCTTCAGCGAAGCGGTCGGAGCCAAGCCAGATACCTCCGCGCTCGGTGCGGCCGTCCAGACCACGACCGGGAACGGTCTGGATGTCTGCAGCCGCCGATATCGAAATGTCGGTCTGTTCTGCCCTGGTCAAAATGGCGCGGGCCAGCGGGTGTGAAGATCGAACCTCAAGGCTGGCAGCGCTTGCCAACAGCTCCTGCTCGGATGCGTCGCCCAGCGGATACACATTGGCCACTTCGGGCTCGCCCATGGTGATCGTGCCGGTCTTGTCCATGGCCAGTGCGGAGGTACGCCCGGGGGCTTCGATATATGCACCGCCCTTAATCAGAACCCCGGCCCGGGCCGAAGCGGTCAAAGCCGCAACGATTGAAACCGGCGTCGAAATGACGAGTGCACAGGGGCAGGCGATAACCAGAAGAACAAGTGCATTGTAAAACCAGAAGCCCCACGATGCGCCAAATGCAAGCGGCGGGATCAGGGCGATAGCCACTGCGACGACCATAACGATGGGCGTATAGATTCGCGCAAATTTCGTAACCCACTGCTCAACCGGCGCACGGCGAGCATGAGCATCACCGACCATCCGGATGATCTTGGCAAGCACGGTATCGGACGCTGTTTTCGTTGCACGTATTTTGAGGGTGCCTTCACCATTGATTGTGCCGGCATAGACCTCATCACCCAGCTCTTTGGGAATCAGCGCGCTTTCACCTGTGATTGGAGCCTGGTCAACGGCACCCGCCCCTTCGATGACTTCGCCGTCAAGTGGAATGCGATCCCCACCCCGAACGATGAAGCTGTCGCCGACAAAGACATCCGCCGCCGGGACCGTTGCCTCTGAGCCGTCAGCACGAACCAGCCGAACCGTCGGGGGGGCCAGATCAAGCAGCGCGGATACCGCGTTCCGAGCACGTCCGACACTCCAGCTTTCCAGATAAAGAGAGAGCGAAAAGAAAAAAGCCACAGTTGCCGCTTCAAAAAACTCACCCAGAGCGATGGCACCAGCGACGGCAACAACCATCAGAAGGTTCATATCCGGCGAAAGTCGATGCGCCGAAGACCAGGCCTTGGGGGCCACCAGCCAGACGCCAAACAAGATCGCGACTGCGAACAAAGAGGCCTCGGCTAAAGGCATCGGAACCTCACCATGTCCCGAAAACAGCCCGAGCGCACCGCCCATGCCTGTTTCGAAAATGTGCCAACCAAAACCTGCCGCCCAAAACCCTCCGCTGAGTGCGGTGAACCGCCGCTGCCGCGCAATATGCGTCGCCTGATCCTGGGCGGCATTTCCGTCATCCCAAGGTTTGGCGGTCATACCGGTGCTGGCAACCAGCAGCATGACATCTTCGTCAGATATCTTGGCAGAACTTTCAAGAAGCGTCATTCGACCGTTGATGACATCAAAAGCGAGATGCTCTTCACCACCAACTTTCGGGCCGATAACCCGGTTCAGGATCGCAACCTCTTCGGCGCAATCTAGGCCAGAGACCTGAAAGCTTCTGCCACCTTCGGGAATCGGACCGGAGGGCGCGATGTCACCACACCCGCTACTGCCGCACGCGTTGTGACCTTGTATATTTTCGTGGCCATGGTCGTGGTTGTGGGTATCGGATGACATAGTTAGACCTCAAGAATCTCTGCGGTCCTTTGCAAATAGTTCCTACAGCAACTAGAGCTTCAATACCTTTTTCAATCTTTTTCAATCCGGTTCGTTGCCCGCGATATTGATGCTTCATTCCTTCTTGCGGGCTGGCCGTGTGGGTGCAACCTAGTTGCAGAAGACGTAAAAAAATTTGGAACAGGTCAATGCTGAAACGGATCGCAATTACCATCACGTTAGTCTCGATTACTGCCGGTTGCTCAGCCCAATTCACAGAGGGCAAGAGTAAAGCACTCGAACCAGGCAATCTGCCAGATTCGGTCGTTGCGCTGGCAGGGCCGGGGCAGGATCTGGCTACGGCACGCCTTTTACCAGATGACAATTGCTTCTGGTATGAGCACAGCGGACCTGTCGAGACGACATTGGTACCACTGCGCGCGACGAATGGCGCTCCGATCTGCGCTGCGCGCGACGCCTGATCAAAAAAGAGAGCAGCGAAGTCCGTATACGCTGCCCAATATTTAAGAGCGGGCTTTGACGCTATCTTCGGCCGAGTATAGAAAAGCGGTCGAGCCGATTTTTACATTTGGGTAGAGATCATTGATATGAGCCATGATCATTCTCACACATCCAGAACTTGCGCGACCACCGATGCTTCTGGGCTGAGGTGTGCCGTGAATTCTGAGATATGTATCTCGACCCCCAACGTATAGGTAGAGAGCTCGAGAGCCGAGAGCATTACTTGGCCCGGGTTCCATGCCATCCCGGAATTCCGCGTATTCGGGGTTGCGCTCGATCATTGAAGCCGTTGGCGTCCAATGTGGCCACTCGACCTTGCGCCGGATAGCATAGGTACCGGGCTCGTAAAGATTCCCACGCGCGATCGCTACGCCATAGCGCATTGCTGTCCCGCCTTCCTCGATATGGTAAAGATAGCGCGCGACGGCATCGACATGGATGTCACCAGGAACCAAACCATCATTTGCTACGACACGTCGTGGTAAAAAACGGTCATGAACGCCCCATGGATTTGAGGTCGCTGGATCGTAATCAAATGGCGTGACCTGGCTGTCCCAATAGGTCTTTTGCGACGAGGTTGGCCATGTTTTGGCGATCAATGGACTGGCCGCAGACGCCGAGAACAGTGCTGTGGTTGATTGAATGAAATGGCGCCGTGTCAGCATAAGTCTCGTCCTGGTTCACAAGTGTAATGTGGTTGCATCGCCTTTTTGCGATCAAATTCGAGTCTTAAAGCCTCTAGCAGCTAGAGCTTCAAGAGGTTTTAGGCAACACTTGGTTTATCCAGTCGATCATGTTGCCGGTTGCGCAACCACTGCTTTGATCGAGTTTGCTTTGGATTTGGTAATAAATACAACTGCAAGAACCGAAATTTCTATTGTAGCCGCTACATAGCCCAATTGGCCCTAAGCTGCGTATTTGGGCGTTATGAGGAACACGACGTGAACACGCAGCTATGATGTGTAACTTTTGAGTCTGCGAGGCTTGAAGACTGTCACATTAGGGAGAAATCGACCCATTTGAGACAGCATAATTCGTCACATTCGCATGTCTCCTACGGGTCTACCTTTTTGTGACGCGATACTGACAGCCGCCGTTCGCTCATGGCGCGGCGGATTAAACGATAGAGCCCTAACCTGCTCGTGCTGCGACGTACATAAATGTCTGCTTCCGTGAAACTTACTAGAATGGCGCATTGTCAGCTTTATGCCTGCTGAGAATTGTCGTCATTGTATCGACAGCAAAAACACTCATCAAAAACCAACAGATTGACGACAGATCAAGGGAACCCCGCACGCATATAAACGATGATCTTCCAAATGTCTTCTTCGCTCAGCGCTTCCTTGAAGGCTGGCATGTCTGTTCCGAAGCGTTCGCCGCCCTCGGAAATTGCCCAAAGAAGGTACTCGTCCCCCGACATCGGCATCTGAACGAACCACCGTAGGAGAGCGGGAGAGGGCACGAGCGAACGTCCGGCTTCACCATCGCCCAAGCCCTCAGCTCCATGACAGCTTGCGCAGTTTTCCGTGTATAGCGTCTTGCCCTCCGAAACATTCTCGGGCGTTGCACGAATGGTGCTCCGAGCCCCGCGGTAGGCTGCGGGCACGTCCTCGTTCATATACGTCCAATGTCGTTGCATGCGCTGCTGCTGGCCAGGCCCCATATTGCCGTGCCCCCAACCACGCATGTGCTCAGACCTCATGTGGTTAGATCCCATTGGCCCGTGACCCCACCAATCTCCTCGTTGTTGTTGTGCGCAACCCACTGTAGCAATGGTGATAGACAGAACGCTCAAGGCAAGAGTGCGTAATCCAAGCTTCGTCATCTTCTCCTCCTTACTGTTTCCGCTCGATGAACGTCGCCTCAGGCCGCTTCGTAACTCTTGAACACCTCGGTGCTACCGTCCTTGAGGATCAAAAACACGTCGTAGGCCTCACGACGATCTTCCGGCCCCATCCCAGGGGAACCGTAGGGCATGTCAGGAACAGCAAGTCCAACAGCATTGGGTTGCTCCTCCAGCAGACGACGAATGTCGGCAACAGGCACATGCCCCTCGATCATATAGCCATCGATCTCGCCTGTGTGGCAGGACATCATTTCTTCGGGAATGCCGTTGTCCAATTTGTGGCGGACAAGCTGTGTTCCAAAGCTGCGCTCCTCGGTAACGCGAAAGCCTTCCTGCCGTAGGATGTCGATCCAAACCTGGCAACAGCCGCAGTTCGGATCCTTGAGAACATGGATGGAAGGCGTGTCTTGCGCAAACACGGCAAATGGTACTGTGCTGGCAAAGCCAGCGGCGTAAGTCAGTACTTGGCGGCGTTTCAGGTCCATAGTGAGAGCCCTTTGTATTTCCAACTCAATTGAGTCAATTTCGCATCATTCGAGATCAAAGGTCATGATCCACGTCAAACATGCTGATGTTCGCCAACTTCCCGGCGCTCGGCGAGCGCTTGGCGCACGATCTGGAAAGCAGAGGAAAGAAACAACGTTGCCATGACCGCCGCAACAATCAGGTCAGGCCAACCGCTAGCTGTGCCCCAGACGCCTAAAGCTGCAAACATAACGGCCACATTGCCAATGGCGTCATTACGCGAACATAGCCAGACAGAGCGCACATTTGCATCGCCGTCCTTGTAACGGACGAGCAAGAGAACACTTGCGAGATTGGTCATAAGAGCGAAAAAGCCAACGATGCCCATGATCTCGGCCTCCGGCACTCCGACATAGAACACCCGGTACACGGTCGATCCAAACACCCAAAGACCCATCAGCAGCAAGCTCACCCCTTTGGCCAGAGCGGCATTGGTGCGTGCACGGATTGAAGCCCCGATCACTGCCAGCGAGATACCGTAGGTCAAAGCATCCCCAAGGAAGTCTAGAGCGTCGGCCTGAAGTGCCTGAGACTTTGCATAGTGACCAGCAGTCATCTCGACGACGAACATCGCCGCGTTCAGAGCAATGACAATCCACAGCCGCCTTTTGTAGTCGTCTGATACCCCGTCGAATTTGGCGTTGTGTGCGCAACATCCTGACATTGGGAAGCCTTTTTGTATCTGTCGTAACCATAGTGTAGTGTCTCTAGTTACTAGAGGTTCAAGAGGTATTTTCATGTTTTCTATCGGGGAGCTTTCCAAGCGCACGAAGGTCAAAGTTCCGACTATCCGCTACTATGAGGAGATGGGCCTACTTGCCGCACCAGAACGCACCGAAGGCGCCCAACGGCGCTACGATATGGCAGGGCTGGAGCGTGTAAGTTTCATCAAACATGCGCGCGATCTTGGTTTCTCAATTGAAGCGATCTCCGAATTGATTGTGCTTCAAGGCCACCCGGATTGTTCATGCCAAGCCGCGACGGACATCGCCGTCTCACAACTTTCCGAAGTAAGAGCAAAGATCAAACGACTACGGGCACTTGAAAAAGAGCTAATTCGGATTTCGAAGGGCTGTGATAACGAGGGGGGGTCAGAGAACTGCTATGTACTCGCGTCTCTTGCCGATCATAAACTGTGTCACCACGATCACTAAACTATGAGCGGACATTGCTTTAGTCGCTGCGAAAGACTGTTTTGTCCGCTCTGCGTAAGCTCATGCGTGGTGCCGCGAATGACCAAAGTTACACATCTTATTCTCTTGTTCCACCTGACGCTCAAATACGCAGCTTCGGGCCAATTGGGCTTACATGTTTTCGATTTCCGGCGATGCAAGCCAAAGGAATAAGACGGGGAATCGGCGCGGTGAGCTCAATGGTGCCAATTCCGTAAATGACCCATTTCCGTGAGCGTTCAGTCGCGAGTCAGGAGATCTACCGTTAGGCGCCGGGTGAGGCTTTGGGAGAAAGAAAGTGCATATCGAACCGGGCATCGTGAACGGCGCCAAAATCGCGCTTTCCAGTGTTGCCGCCGCAGGCCGGTTACTTACACGGTGAAAGTCTGATCGAAAGAAAAAGCGGAGACCTCAACTGAACGCCGCAAAGAACCAGAAGTTAAAGGGCCAGTGCTTATTGTGGCGCGCCACATTTACTTTTAGCCGTTAGCAATCTGCACCCAACGGTCAGGGTGAATCGGGTCCTGTATTCGAAGGAATAGATACTTTGTTTCCTTCCACGTTTTGATCCTGTTGGTAACATTGTCCAGAACCAAATCGCCTTCACTCGAGCGATAGACTAGAACAGCATGGCCACTGCGATTGGTGTCCAAGACAGTTGCAATTAGTAGCTTCGTAGGATCCAAACCGTTCTGCACAAGTTCAAACTTCTTTTGCAAAGCGAAGTCTTCGCAATCTCCTGATCCATGTGTCGGCAGGGTCCAGTACTCCTTTGTACCATATTGGCTTTGATCCGAAACGGCGCGAATCCTCCGATTGACGCGCATGTTGATCGTTTTAACGATCTGCTTTTCCTGCGCCTCGGACAGTCCAGAACTACGAGTTTTCGCGCACGCCCAAGAGTAATCATTGCATAGTGATTTGGCCCCCGACGGCGCTTCAATCTTTCTATCAAGATCGATGAAGGGAAGCTCAGAGGCTTGCAATGTAGCGGTAGAGACAAAGTAACTGCATATGAAACCGGCTATCGATAGATAAACCGGTATCTTTTCCGAAAACCGTTCCTGAGCTAAAGTGGGTTTTGTCATATCTGCCTTCCCCATGCTCAGTTTTCCAGTGCATCCGCAACTGCCGGACCAAGAGTACTCTATCGCAAGCCTTCATGTTCTGCGGTGCTTTGCAACAGCTTGTCTGTTCTTGGATACAGAGCGGCAAAAACCCGCACGCACGCTGTACTTGCCGCTTTGACCTGCTGAACCCACGTAGTTGTCTTCTCAGCCAGGAATGTCACTCAGGAGTCATCGCCGTCAGGCTGGACGGTCACTTTGGCCTCTACGGGCACACCCTCAACCATCAGAGGGCTGTGGCTGTTGCCATTGAGAGAAACTTTTACCTCAACATTGCCATCGGGGAGCGACGGAAGGTGTAACCAATTGGCATAAAGGCGGCCCAGCTTTTCGCCGTTGATATAAACATGCGCGTGACCTTCGCCTGGAACGTCAGCCGAGGAAGCATTTTCCGGAGCAAAGCGAAAGTTCTGCGGTGTCACACGCAGATTCCAGCCCGCCATAGGATCCTTAATCATCTGGATCGCCACACTGGGGGCGTCGCTGTCGGCAGGTAGATTAGTGGCCGCGGAGTGGTCGTGCGCTGCCATCTCCATGTTGCCGCCATGTTGGGCCGGGTCAGTATGATCATGGCTCTCAAAGGTGCTACCGCTGCTGGCGGCAATCACAAAGCCAGCACCGCCGCCAAAGACAAGTCCGATGGCAAAGAGAGCGAGAGAACGGGACATCTTGTCATCCTCAATAAAGAAAGCCCCCGCCGGTGTAACCAGCGGGGTAGCAATGGAGGAGCGCGATCAGACTGCAGCGCCTGCGCGCTTGCCTTCTGTCTGCCAGAAGTAGCCGGTGAAACTGCCCAAGAGTGCCCAGGCGGCCATGCCGATGCCGAAGGCCCGGGCAGCAAAAAGCGCCCCGATCTCGGTCGGAACCGGCCCAGAGAAACTGTCGGGCTCAGGGGCCCCGATAATATGCGGTACCATTAGCAGCACGGCCGCAATCAGGTAGCTTACCAGGTTACCTCCAAAGGCAATCAGCCACATGGCCACGCCGGCTGCGGCAACGGTGACCGTCCACCAGATCTGACGCTCTCCGACATCTGCTGCCGCCACTCCGGGAACTTCTGGAGCCAGCGACAAGCCAGGAGCAAAGTGGAAGGCGACAAAGCCCGCAAGACCCCAAAGCAGGCCGGTGCGGCCGTTGATTTCATGCCCCTGACGTTCGGCTACCGACATCAAAGCCGCCAGGACTAGCGCATAACCAGTGTACGTAAGCGTGGTGAAGATAATGCTGAGACCATCGCGCATCGGCTCGGCGAACATGCCGGGCAGGTCGGGATGCGCAGTTACCGGATCAGCGCCAAAATGTACCAGGTCGCCGCCTTCATAGAGCTCGGCGTGAAGTAGCACGGGCTGCACGAAATACAACTGCAGAAGGGCGGCAATCAGCCCCGCTGCAGCACCAGCGAACAAGCCGCTGGTCAGAATACGACTGAACATTGTCTTAGTGGCAGGGGAAGCCAGTTGCGTGGCGCACATCATGAGCCGCGTCATGCAGGCCAGAAGCCTGAACATGGCCAGTCACGGTAATGATCCCCAGACCCAGAACCACGGCGAATACTGCAGGCAGAAAGGATGCGCCAGCGGCGGATGCCTTGATCGTTTTTGTCGTCATTTTAATCCTCCTCACCGTCACACCCGACGGCATAAGTTGTGTCCATTCTACGGCCGGTCTCCTGACTCGCAGGTCACAGCAGACTTCCCCCTTCCCGGCGCCATTACGCCAGTGGTATTGGAAGGCCGCTCGCCGCTCACAGTCGCGGGGGCGGTCAAGGCTTCAGTGCAGTAGTTTAATGCACCGTCCTCATTCCCGTTTCAGTCCCAGTGCGTAAGCACCTTTGGACACCGTAGAAGCCTTTATTCTTCCATAGTGCTGCGTTCCGTCAAGTACGAAAGCGACATCATAGCATTCTGCAGCGGTTAATCTTAAGTAATGGCAGGATTGGTTTAGATTTTAGCCGCTAAGTGCAGAAGGCTAAGTCGAAAAACACAAACTGTAAGCTGAAAACTCCACACCGGAGTTTTGGCCGGCAAGTTGCATGTGGGCTATCTTTTTTGTGCCGGTATACGTGCAATCGCCTTGAAACGTAGCTTACCTAGCTTCCTGGCGTCAGCGAAGTCGCCGTCAGTACTGTCCTCATACATCCGCATGAAAATCATTATGTCCGGAAGATCGACTGCAGTAATCTCTCCGAACAGATAGGCGGTCTTGCCGCTTTGTCGCACCGCCAACGTCTGTGGTCGGCGACAACCGGACATGCAATCTACTTGCTGCAACTCGGCTTGCACCCCCGATGCCTCCAGCGTTGCGGCTAGCTGATTATAAAGGGTGGAATCCGCGTCGCGGCAGGTTCTGCAAAGCGTGAGGGTAGGCAGGCACATGCGTCAGGCTGATCCTTGATCGAGAACTTCCATCTGAGATTTCATATTTGCTGGTCGGTTGTTAGCTCGGTTTCAATACCTGTTTTGACTCTAAATCTGGAAAAGAGTCTATACTCGAGCAACAAGCACACATTAGCCCTAGCCCTCTAAAACTATGCAAATACACCGAGTGCGAGACGGGGATTTGGCAGAGCGAAGAAGCAACCATCAGACGAAGAGATTTCCAAGTTTCTATGTGAGATTGAGCTGAAGCAGGTGGTAGGCGATGAAGTGGAACAGCTCACGCGAAACATCTTTGTTCTTCAATAATCTGAAACAGCATTGCCTCCGGGATCGGCTCGCCATTACACGCCTATTTTCAGGTCCGCGCGCACCGCGCCTCCCAAGGTGAATTCTGGGACGCGACAGGTTCTTGTAGCGCGTAACTAGGTTCGTTCTATCGTCATTTACAGTCCAGATCCGGGACATATAGCGGGGTTCGTGCTTGATCGTTACCACGACCGATCATGGGACTGAATGCGTCGCGCCAACTGACGACATTCAAAAGAAAGTTCGCTGATGCGAAACGCCTAGGCATCAAAAACTTTTCTGTCTGCGTCACCAGAACTGAGGATCGCCCAAGCTGCCATCGGTGCTCGCCGCAACCCGCTGTGACGGGTGTTGTGATAACGGCATATCTCCGGGTGCAGCCAGTCTTCGAACTCCTCCAATGTCATCGACGCAGTGCCGGAGCCGTCGCATTTCCCCTTATCCTTGGGGGATGATTGCGTTCTTCCCTAAAGTAGATGAACGGCCTCCATGGTCGTCCTAATCAGGCGTTCGATATCGTCGCCGTAATGCGCTCGACCCAGTGGCCTTTACTTGACGGAGATACCCCAATCTGAGCAGGTCAAATGGAAGGTTTCGCTGCGGAAACGCGCCCATTGTCTACGTGTATGGCTTGCGGAATCCCAGCGGTGGGCCAATACAACACCTCGGAGATATCTGGCGCGCGGATCGAATTCGTTCACACGCAATGGTGCAAACACAAGCAGATGGACGAGTCGGACGGAGCAACGAAACTCAAATATGCGCCCAGAACAATGCAGGTCGTGACATCAATTGCGAGAGGCAACCAATGTTTACCCAACGGTTTAGCCGCTAGAAACCTGCACCCAACGGTCAGGGTGTAGTGGGTCCTGTATTCTTAGGAAAAGATACCTCGTTTCCTTCCACGTTTTGATCCTGTTGGTAACATTGTCCAGAACCAAATCGCCTTCACTCGAGCGATAGACTAGAACAGCATGGCCATTGCGATTGGTGTCCAAGACAGTCGCAATTAGTAGCTTCGTAGGATCCAAACCATTCTGCACAAGTTCAAACTTCTTTTGCAAAGCGAAGTCTTCGCAATCTCCTGACCCTTGCGTCGGCAGTGTCCAGTATTCCTTTGTCCCATATTGGCTTTGATCCGAAACGGCACGGATTCTCCGATTGACGCGCGTGTTGATCGTTTTAACGATCTGATTTTCTTGTGCCACGGACAGACCAGAACTACGAGCGCTCGCGCACGCCCACGAGTAGTCTTTGCATAGTGATTTGGCACCCGACGGCGCTCGCATTTCTCTATCTAGTTTGATCAAGGGAAGCTCAGAGGCTTGCGATGTAGCGGCAGACACAAAAAAGCTGCATATAAAACAGATCATTGGGAGATAACCCAGCAGGTTTTTCGATAACATTCCCTGAACTAAAGTGGGATTTGTCATATCTGCCTTCTCCATGCTCGTTCCTCTGAGGTATCCAAACTTCCCGGGCCAATGTATTTCATTCCAAGCCTTCATGTGCTTTGAGGCATTGCAACAACTTCTTAGCCTCTAGGGGTAAAGCGGCAAAAATTTGCAGATTCTTTGGTATTTCTTCCTTAGTTGACAGCATCAGAGCATCCACGCCATCACCAGTCCGGCATAGCTAACAGAGCGACTTAGAGGGTAAGCTGATCGCAATTCTCTCATTCAACAAATATACAACAGAGATCGGCCGTCATCGTTTAAGGTTACGAAATACTGGGACAATGAAGCCGCTCCTCCACAAACTGGGATAGGCAGTTTCGGTTTTTCCGGGCGCTGCAATTAATGGCCGCTAATGACATCTTTGACGACAGGCTCGTTGAGCAACGCCGTTAGCAGGGGGCATGCTGCTTCTCCTTCAGCACAGGTCTGCACAAGTTCTACCAATGCTTGCTCCAGCCGTTGGAGAGCGGCGATTTTTGACCTAACGTTGTCGAGGTGTCTTGTTGCGACGCCTTCGGCGTCACGACAGGCTTGCTCCGGCGCTTTGGACAATTCGCGAAGTGCACATGCATCCTGAATAGTAAAGCCAAGATCGCGGCAGCGTTTGATGAATCTGAGCTCGGATATTTCCCGTTCCGTGTAAGCGCGGCGCCCCGAGGCGGTTCGACCGGCTTTCTCGACTATGCCTTCCCGTTCGTAGTAGCGGATCGTCTCGATCGACAGGCCGGTCAATCTCGCCACTTCGCCAATCGCAATCATGTGATGACCTTTCCCTTGAACCTGTAGCCACTACAGGATGCATATTGTCGGTCATGATGTCGAATTTCGCAAACCGCACGAAGCAAAAATCGAGGAAGCCGAACCGGCTTCCGCCCAAGATCGTCAAAGTCGGAGAAAGCTGACTATGAGCAAATTTGTAGGGGCGAGTTTTCTTAGATCGTTTACCGCATTTGGCGTTGCGACCTGCTGCATCTTGCCGATGGCCTTGATTTTACTTGGCTTGGGAGGGAGCTGGCTGGCCGTATTTGGCAAGATCGCCGCCGCGAGTTATTGCGTGCTCGGCGGTTCGACGGCCCTGCTGCTTCTCTCTGGCATCGTCGCGTACCGCCATGGTTCACTCGACCGCCTCAAATGGTGGCTGACAGGCAGTTTTGCGTTGACGACTATCGCTTGGGTTATCGTACTCAACGAAATCCGAATAAATGATTTCCTGATAACCTTAATGTGACGCCATGAGTGAAGAACGCCCGAACCTTGTCAGCACGATCATCTGCCCGGAATGTGGACATTCAAGACCTGAAACGATGCCAACAGATGCGTGCCAGTGGTTCTACGAATGCACATCTTGCGGAAAAGTCCTGAAGCCACTTCCCGGCGATTGCTGCGTCTACTGTTCCTACGGATCGGCCCCATGCCCGCCAATTCAGGCGGGCGACAAATGCTGCGGTTGATACGGCGACCGTGATGTCGGTTTTGTCCGCAAAGCCGGTCATCAGGCTTTGCGGACGCAGGTATTTTTTCACCGTAGGCTGGAACTTGCCCGATAGGACAAGGCAGGCGCGAAGTCGCGGATCAACTGGTTTGCCGTGAAGAATGTCACGTAAACCGGGCAGAAGAAGCGAGGGCCGTGTTTTTCAGGATCTCGCCAGCGCTACCGGCACTTCATGCCGCCGGGTAGCTGGCGAACACCTCTGTGGTTCCATCCTTGCGGATCAGGAAGACGTCAAAAGCTTCGCGTTCGCTTTCCGGTCCCATGCCAGGTGAGCCGAAAGGCATTCCCGGAACCGACAGTCCGACACCATCCGGGCGTTCGCCCAGCAGGCGCCGAATGTCAGCGGGTGGGACGTGTCCTTCGATCATGTAGCCTTCCACGCGGCCCGTGTGGCATGACATCATGCCCTCCGGAATCCCATTGGCGGTTTTGTAAGCGTTCAAGGCCTCCCAAGCACTGTTTTCCACGCCTACTTCAAAACCTTCCGCCCGCATGATTTTGATCCACGATCCGCAGCACCCACAATTCGGATCCTTCAGGACATGGATTGAGGGGCTTGTTTTCGCGAAGACGGGAAGCGCCGCGCTCCCCACAAGGGCCGCGGCTCCTTGCATCAAGCGGCGGCGGCTCAGGTTATTCATTGTCATGTTCCCTCCTGGGAAAGCTTGTCTTAAGCCGATGTAAAAAACGCACCGGTAGGATTTAATGCGGACCGCAGATACGGGACCGCCATATTCGTCACCCTCGGATACTCATCAGATATGGCTTTCTGGGCGACGCAGGGATTTCTCACAATGATCTGGCGCAAACTCAACTCGGAAACGGAAGCCTTGATCTCCTCTTTTTCTGCACCTGCCACTCTGGGTCCGGCCTGGCGATAATCCGGTTCTCAAGCAACCCCGCTACCTTCCGTTCAAGGCCCGAATTGCGCCCATTTCTCACTGCTGAGTTCGATAGCGCTTACGATCGAACAGTTCTGATTTTCACCACGCTGTCACCCTATTTTTAGCCGCGTGTCGGTCACGAACTCGTAAGGGGGCAGATCGAGGTTGCGGGGCGCGGGGCCTTTCCGAATTCTGCCTGACGTGTCGTAATGTGAACCGTGACACGGACAGAACCAACCGTCCCAGTCTCCGGTGGGTTCGCTGCCACCCTGCCCGAGCGGTATGCATCCCAGATGGGTGCATACGCCAACAACTACCAGCCATTCAGGTCGCTGTACGCGCTCGGAGTCAGGTTGCGGGTCGATCATTGGTGCATCGTCTTCTGCCTTAGCCAGCGCGATCCGCTCTTTAGTCCTGTGGTCGATAAAGATCGGTTTGCCTTTCCATTTAACAGTGATCCTCGTTCCTGGTCCGACTCCTTCAAGATCTATGTCGACAACGGCTTGGGCGGAGATGTCTGCACTGGGGTTCATGCTGTTAACAAGTGGCCAGACCGCCGCGCCCATGGCCACGATGGCGGCACCGCCGGTGACGAAGTATAAGAAATCTCGCCGAGTTTCAGGCTCTGAAGGTGCCTGTCTTTCAGAAAATTCAGACATACTGTTCCTCCTGTGCGTCAGGACGGGTTCATCGAATGGTAGGACACGAACGACATTGATCAGTCGCTCTGTTTCTCTTCTTCACCCTGATGCTCCATTTCCGATTCATCGGAGTGATCTTCGTCGACGTCATGGTGCATCATTCTGGCGATGCCTTCCGGAATCTGATCTCGTGTCAGTTTTGCCTGTTCCCGTGCGTCATGGACAAAGGCGATGATGTCGGCCAGTTCCTGTCCGTTAAGCTCGATCTGTTCGCCCAGTTCTTTCTTTTGTAGTTCGACCATCGCAGCCGAACCGCGCCACATACGGGCGGCAAAATCAAAGGGGTTCATCATGTCTTCCATAGTGTCGGTATCCAGCGCCTGGGCGTCCTCGCCGCCCACACCGTTAACCGAATGGCAGACGATACAGCCTTTGTTGACAAACAGCGCCCTGCCCCGTTCGGCATTCATTTCAGGCATGATGAGCCCCATGGGCAATTGGTCCGTCGCCCGCAAGTGCTCAACTTCACCGTGCGAAGCCATTACAGGCAGTGCACCGGCCGTCAGGGGCAGTGCAATTGCGGCTATCCGTATTGGAGCTGCTAACATGGCAATTTCCCTTCCTTCTTGGATTACGTATTTGCTCTGCTCAGTTGGCCATTCCTACTCCTTGTTGCGCAGTGTTCTTGCCGCAAAGCCGCCAGCCATACAGGGCGCCGTTCTCAGTGTTTGCCGTGGCCGCGATGCATTAAGAAATGCATGCCCACGCAGACCAGCAAGAACAGCAACGGAGAACTGAGCAAAGGATAGAGTGTCTCGCGGTATTCCCAGCCCAGAACAGCGGCGCCCAACGCGATCGCAATGACAACCGGGAGCCAATTACGCTTGGCACCGTTGGCCGTCTGATCTTCGGTTTTGGGCGCTTCGGGCGTTTCGTCAGAGCTGACCCTTTCGGTCGTCTCCTGTGTGGCGCGAGTTTCGTCGAAATTTGATTGGGTCATAGCTGATTTGCCTCCTTTTAGATGATCCATTGTTTGAGAAAGATGCGCTCGTAGGCGAAGACCAAGCCGATGCCAGCAACGGCATAAACCACGATCATCGGATCCGAGCGTAGCTTGAGTATTGTGAACGCAGTCAGCACCACCGCATCCAGCGTCAGAGCGGTCAGCAAGACCCATCCCCGGGCGTTGATCTGACCGCGCAAGCGTCGCCAGACACCCCAATGCACCGCCATGTCCATCACCAGGTAGAAGAACGCCCCCAACGAGGCGATGCGAGACAGGTCGAACAACACCGCAAGCAGACCCGCAATCACGACCGTGTAGATCAGCGTGTGAGACTGGATGCTGCCCGTCATGCCGAAATGGCTGTGCGGGATCATCTTCATGTCGGTCAGCATCGCCAGCATCCGGGACACGGCGAAAACGCTGGCGATCAGCCCCGAGGCCGTTGCCACCATCGCCAGCGCAACGGTCAGGTAGAACCCGCCCTGCCCCAGCACCGGCTTGGCAGCCTCGGCCAGAGCATAGTCCTGCGCCGCGCGGATCTGCTCGGGCGGCAGGCTGACGCCGACCGCAAGGGCGACCAGCAGGTAGACCACCGCGCAGATCGCGATCGAAATCATGATGGTGCGCCCGACATTGCGGTGCGGGTCGACGATCTCAGCCCCGCTGTTGGTGATGGTGGTGAAGCCCTTGAACGCGAGGATCGACAGGGCCACCGAGGCGACGAACCCCAACGGCGCCGCCGGTTCCGAGCCCTGAACCTGCCAGGTTCCGCCCGCCGCCCAAAGTGCGGCGATGCCGAATATTGTGATCCCGCCGATCTTGAGCGCCGACATGATGATCGACCACAACCCCACCGACCGGTTGCCCGACCGGTTCACCGCATAGGCAAAGACGATCAGCGCAACCGCGACCAAAGGTACCAGCGGTCCGCTCTCGATGTTGAACGGGCGGAGCGCATAGCTCGCGAATGTACGCGCGACGAGGCTTTCGTTGATCACCATCGACAGCGCCATCAGCAGCGAGGCCGCCGCCGCAACCGCCCCGGGCCCGTAGGCCTTGGTCAGGATCATGGCGATGCCGCCCGATGAGGGCCAGGCGTTGGACATGGCGATATAGGTATAAGCGCTGAAACCCGTCACCACGGCCCCGACCACGAAGGACAGCGGAAACCACGGCCCCGCCAGCCCGGCGATCTGTCCGGTCAGTGCAAATATCCCCGCGCCGATCATAACGCCGGTACCCATGGCGACGGCCCCGGTCAGCGAGATTGATCCGGGCTTCAGCGCGCCATCGGCACCGTGCGTATTATGCTCGTGCGTGCTCAAATCTTCGCCCCCCGCAGTCGCAGCGCATTCAACACCACTGAAATCGATGAAGCACTCATAGCGAAGGCGGCGAACATCGGGCTGATCAGGATGCCGAAAAGCGGGAACAGAAGACCCGCCGCCACCGGAACGCCCGAGGCGTTGTAGATCAGGGCAAAGAATAGATTCTGCCGGATATTGCGCATAGCAGCGCGAGCCAGCCTTCGGGCGCGCACGATGCCATCGAGGCTACCGTTGACCAGCGTGAAGCCTGCACTTTCGATTGCTACGTCAGCGCCAGTCCCCATTGCGATGCCTACATCGGCCTGCGCTAATGCGGGTGCGTCGTTCACCCCGTCACCGGCCATGGCGACCTTTGCGCCTTTCTCCTGCAGTTCGCGAATTATTCGGGCCTTGTCCTCGGGTAGAACGTCGGCACGAATCTCGTCGATACCCAGACGTTCGGCCACCGCCTTTGCAGTGCGTTCGTTGTCGCCAGTCGCCATGATAATTCGGAAACCCAGCTCGTGCAGCGCCTTGAGGGCGGCGGGTGTTGTTTCCTTGACCGGGTCGGCGACGCTAACCAACCCCGCCACTGAACCATCAAGCGTCACGAACATCACCGTTTCGCCGTCATCCCGACGCGCATTGGCCTTGGCCGTCAGTTCGGCCGCCTCGAGTCCGAGATCGGTGACCAGTTTCAGGTTGCCGAGCGCGACGGGGCGGCCATCCACCGTGCCTTTCACGCCTTTACCAGTCACCGCCTCGAAGTCACTGGCGTCGGACAGGGCCACGCCACGTTCCTCGGCTCCTGTGACGATTGCCTCAGCTAACGGGTGCTCCGAGCCCTTCTCCAGCGTTGCGGCCAGCCGCAGCACCTCGACTTCGTCATGGCCAGGTTCGGGTAATATAGCCACAAGCTTTGGCTTGCCCATTGTCAGGGTACCGGTCTTATCGACAATCAATGTGTCGACCTTCTCGAACCGTTCCAGAGCTTCGGCATTTTTGATCAAAACTCCGGCTTGTGCACCTCTCCCCGTGGCCGTCATGATCGACATCGGAGTGGCCAGGCCAAGCGCGCACGGGCAAGCTATGATCAGTACCGACACCGCTGCGATCAAGGCGTAGGAGAGTGCCGGAGCCGGTCCCCAAACCGCCCATGCAATGAAGGCCAATACAGCGATGCCAATGACCGCTGGCACGAACCATCCGGCAACTTTGTCGGCGTATTTCTGGATCGGTGCGCGCGAGCGTTGCGCGTTGGCCACCATTTCGACAATCTGGGACAGCATTGTGTCAGAGCCCACTCGGGTTGCTTCGATCACAAGGCTACCGGTGCCGTTGATTGTCGCCCCTGTGACCGGCTCACCCTGTACCTTTTCAACCGGAACCGGCTCGCCAGAGATCATGCTTTCGTCAACAGATGAGCGCCCTTCGAGTACAATGCCGTCTACTGGCACCTTGTCGCCAGGGCGTACGCGAAGGCGGTCGCCTACCTGTACTTCTTCAAGCGGGATTTCCTCTTCACTGCTGTCAGGGCGGATAATGCGGGCGGTCTTTGCGGCCATGTCCAGCAAAGCGCGGATCGCCTTACCGGTGCCTTCGCGGGCCCGCAGTTCCATCACCTGCCCGAGCAGAACAAGTGTAACGATAACTGCGGCCGCTTCGAAATAGACCCCAACATGGCCTTCTGAATCTCGAAAACCGTCCGGAAATATGTGGGGCATCAATACGGCGACAACGCTGAACAGCCACGCGGCCGAAACCCCCATGGCAATCAACGAGAACATGTTTAGATTCATGGTGCGAAACGAATTCCACCCTCGTTCCAGAAATGGCCAGCCGCACCAAAGAACGACCGGAGTGCCAAGTATCAGTTCAATCCATAGGGTTGTACGCTCACCAAAAATCTCTCGCACGCCAGACAGCCCAACGTAGGGGCCCATCGTGAAAACCAAAAGCGGCAGCGTCAGAACCGCACCTACCCATAGGCGCCGGGTGAAATCCACCAGTTCCGGGTTCGGCCCCTCGTCCACCATCGCCGCGCTTTCCAGCTCCAACCCCATGCCGCAGAGTGGGCAGGACCCGGGATGGGTTTGCCGCACCTGCGGATGCATCGGGCAGGTATATACGGGTCCGTCATAGCCTGTCGGAACGATGTCATATTCACCGTTGTCGTCCGTCGCTCCATGATGCGCGGAATGGTGGTGATGCGCATGCGCATCCACCTCGCCCTCGGGCACAAGGTGCATCCCGCATTTGGGACAGTCGCCGGGCCCAGATTGACGCACGTCAGAATGCATGGGGCAGACGTAAGCGACCTCGGTCGGGCCGTTCGCGTGGATTCTGATGTCGTGGTCTTCTGTCATGTTCTGCTCCCTGGTTTAAGCTTTGGTCGTAGAGCCGTTTAATTACACAATGCCGGGCACAGTCCTTCAGGGCAGAACAACCATCTGGTGGCCCTCACCCAGTATCGGCACTTCGGTAATAGCCGTCAGGCTGACTTGATCGACGATCCAGACCTTCGGTTCGGTTCGGCTTGATACCATCACCTTGCTTGAGTTCGGTATGGGCGTCAGGTGATAAGGTGCCGGTGACAGGTTGGTCGATCGCTGTTTGCCCGTAGCAAGATCAATCGACAACAACCGGTCGGTGCCTTTGGCGGCCACGAACAGTACGCCCTCGCGGTCGGACAGGCCGATCCCGTGCAACTCGCCTCCAATGTCATAGGTTTCGGTGACAGAACCGCTGGCAAGATCTACGCGGAAGGCCTTGCCACCATCACTGTCGGCTACGAAGGCGGCGCTGCCGGTGGCGTTAAGTACAAGATGCTCAGGGCCTTCGCCGACGGGGATGTTGCGTACGACGAAGCCTTTGACGACATCTACTTCGCTAAGTGTACCATTGCCGGTATTGGTGACATAGACCCTGTCGCCGTCAGGCGCGAATACCGCATAGTTGGGCATTGGCCCGGTTGCTACGAAACCAAGGAAGCTGAGCTTATCGAGATCGACGATCGAAATACCGTCACCGCCTGGATGGGTCGCCACCGCGAACCGCCCGTCGGGCGACACCGCGGTGTGATGCACCGCACCTGGAACCTCGATCTGGCGGACGACCTCGCGTGTTTCCGCATCAAGGATCGTCAGCAGGCTCCGCCCCTTGTCTTTGGGCAACGCGGTGACATCGCGCTTGGCGTGGTGCGCAGCGTGTTCATCCTCGGACATACCTTCGGGCTTTGGTGGCGTTGTGGCCTCGGTTTCTGCGTAGCTGCCTGCGACCAGGTACTTAACGTCGGGCGCGCCTGCCAGCCCATGGACCGCCACGAGCCTCGGCAGCCGCTCGACGGTCTTGCCGGTTTCGGAGTCGATCACCAGAACCGAGTCCGCGCTGCCTTCGGGAATGAACACGGTTGACGCCAGCGTGAGAGAGGGCGCGGTCAAAGCTACTACGGACAGGCCAGCGGCCAGATTGAACAGGGTCATTTAGGTTTCCTTTCGTCAACTGAAACGCGCGCATTGGCGGGCACGTGCAGAAAAATCCGGTAGATGACGGCCATCAGGAAGGGCGTCAAAAGCAGGGTCAGAGCGATGGCCTTCATGGCTTTGTCCTTTCAATCAGTTGAGTTTTGTGCGAGCCGCAAAGACATTGAACAGTCCGCCGAACAGCAACGCGGCGTACCAGCCGTAGAGAAACGCCCACAACAGTCCCAACAGGAATGAGGGCAGGCTGAGCCAGGTCACTCCGGGCATCAGGCCGATCCAAGTCCGGTACATGGCAAAACTTGGAAAGATCAGGTCAAAGGCCACGCACAGCAGGTAGGTTGCGGCCAGAAACAGGCTGAGCGCCCAGCCAAGGGTTATCACCGGAACACCCGGCTGATGTTCTTGTATCCCCATCACACAGGAGCCACAGGCCAGGCGCAACAGTGCGAATAGCACCGCGCCCGTGACGAAAAAGTACAGAATGGCAAGCATGGTAAGTGTCCTGAACCGAGTTGGGCCGCAATCAACGGCTTGGGCAAGACCCCGGAGCGAATCCGGGGCCATTGCCGGTCACGTTCAGGACAGGTTTGGCGGATGTGGTAGTGGGGCGACCGGCAGGCTTGCGCGTGGCCGGAACCGTTCTGGCGCCACGGGCGTAGCAATACGCATCGAGAGCAATTCAGGTGCCGCCATAACTGCCATCGCATAGCAGCCCGGGTGCACTGAGCAGTCTAATTCTTCTGATGGATGAGACGCGGGATACCCACCGCTGTCATCGATCACAAGCTCGGCCTGGGTGGCGGCCTTCGCGATGTCATGTCCGGCATGGGACGGCACAACAGAGATCAGCATCGAAACCACCAACGCACAGATCAACAGGACCTGCAGCCGGCCCATGGCTCGGGCCGTCCGTGTCGCAGTTGATATCCATTGTGCGCGGATCACTTAGGGTTTCCTCCATTCTCCAACAGTTTAGGGCCGCTTGGACCGGTCGCATTGATCTGGCTCAATTCGTGGTCTGAAGAGCCAACGGGCATCTTGCGATTCCAAGCCAACCAAATAAGTGGCGCCCCCGTCAACAGCCCAAGCCCGATAACCGCAAGGCTGGTGCCGCCTGTCGCGGTTTCGGTAATCTGGCTGCCCAGATGGGCCAGAACGAAACTGGCCGGCAGGAGTCCAGCCAAGGTGGCCAGGGCGAACCGCCAAAATTGAAGTTGGGTCAGACCGGCGGCATAGCTGACCATGTCGAAAGAAACGAAAGGCATCAGGCGGCTGGTGAACACGGTCAACATCAGGGCATTCTGCGATCCAAGCAACCCCATGTCCAGCTTGTCGCCGAACCACCGGCGCAGCGCGTCGCGCCCCAACCAACGGGCTATCAGGAACGCCAGCAGCGCCCCCAACTCCGCCCCGATAGCAACCAATGCGGTTCCCAGCCCATGCCCATATGCCACCCCGGCAGCGACAGCGATCGGAGCGCTGGGGATTGGGCTGGCAACCACTGCGGCTGTCATGAAGCCGATGATGACAACGGGTCCGAACGGGCCGGCCCAATCCACCCACGCAGTAATGACTTCGCGCGATAGTCCTGCGTCCAACGCGCCAGACAGCCACAACCAGATGGTGGCGATCAGAAACGCGATCAAAACCGCGATGAAAACCAAACGGCTATTGCTGTGTAGGCCTTCCAGCTTTCGTTCCTCCTATGACATAGCCCTCCACCCCTATACGGGAGTGACGGATTCCGAGGTCACTTAGCGATGTATTTGACCAGTGCCACGATCGCCAGAACGATCAACACTGCAATCAGCGACATCCAAATCATGCCAAACCCCATTCCAGCGCCATACCCCATCATCGCTTTGTTCCTCAGTGGTTTGTGCCGAGTGCGATGACCCGGCTACACGGTTGCGTTTCAGTTGTTGGTTTCAGAAGCCTTTGTCACAGGTTTCGAGGCCTTCATGCCGTGTTTCGGCGACATCGTCTTCGCGCCTTTCTCGATTTCCCCTGTGGTCACCGTGCCATCGCCATTGGCATCCAGATGCTGAAATCGGTCCACCATGGTTTCACGGATCATTCCGGAATGCAGCGCTTCGAACTCATCAATCGACAGGTTGCCATCTCCATTAACGTCATGCGCCTGCATCCGGGCCTTCAGACCTTCGGCGATCTCAGATTCGCTCGGGCGACCGTCCTCGTCCATGTCCAGAACCGCCAGCCAGTTGCCGCCCATCATACCCTTACCATGCATACCACCCATCATCTGGCCATGCGTTTTCATCATCATTTGCATCATGCCTGCGTGATCGCCCATCATCCCGCCGGGCGCACCCTGCATCATGCCGCCCTGATGGCCCTGCATCTGCGCGCTGCTGCCATGCTGACCGGCGGCAAGCGCGGGCAGCGCCATCAAAGTCGCGGCAAAGGCTCCGGCGGCCAGCGTGAAGGTAACTTTCATGACTTTCACCTCTCGGGTTTTTGTTTCTACACAAAGCATATGGCCGCCCTCGGCCGCGCCACCACCCCCCTACTCAACCCGGTTTGTATCGTTGTGTCGCAGCCGGCCCAACTGATACAAAGGGTTACAAAAAAGCCGGGATTTGTACCGCGCCGGGGCCTATGATCGCGCCATGACCGAAGCACCACATATCTTGATTGTCGACGACCACCGCGAAATCCGTGATGCTGTCAGCCGTTATCTGGAAAAGAATGGGTTGCGCGCCAGTACCGCGCGCGACGCAACCGAGATGGACGCGCGACTGGCGGCCGGTCGGATTGACCTTATCGTACTCGACATCATGATGCCGGGCGAAAACGGATTGTCGGTCTGCCGCCGCCTGTCCGCGGCCGGTGGCCCGCCGATCCTGATGCTGACAGCCCTCAGCGATGATACCGACCGTATCGTGGGTTTAGAGATCGGCGCCGATGACTACCTGCCCAAACCATTTAACCCACGTGAATTGCTGGCCCGGATCAAGGCGATCCTGCGGCGTTCCGAAACCACCGTCCCCCCGGCTGGCGATCTGAGCGGCAAACGGATCGCGTTTGGAAGCTGGGTACTGGATGCCGACAGTCGCACTTTGATATCCGCCGAAGGGGCCGAAGAAAGTCTGACCACCGCCGATGTCCGGCTCCTGGCCGTATTCCTGCAGCGGCCCCGCAAACTCCTGTCACGCGACGAACTGCTGGATTTGACCGCCGGCCGCAGCCCGCACTTGTTCGACCGTACGATCGACAACCAGGTCAGCCGCTTGCGTCGCAAGATCGAAGCCGACCCAACGCGCCCGAAGCTCATCACCACGGTAAGAGGTGGCGGTTATTGCCTGTCGACCGACGTGAGCGAGCTTACGGGATGAAAGCCTTTGCCCAAAGTCTGCGCGGTCAGCTTATCCTTTTGATCATCGCCGCGCTGGCTGCCGCGCAACTGGTCAGCCTGTGGCTGTTCGTCGACGAACGCTCAATGGCAGTGCACATGGCCCTTGGCCTGGAAACCGCCGGACGCGCCGCAAACATCGCGCGGCTGATTGAAGAAGCTCCACCCGAGATGCACGACGCGATCCTGCGGGCGGCAAGCTCTCCACTGGTGCGTTTCAGCCTTACAGATACGCCCGCGGTCGATCACACCGGGCATAGCGCTGGTGGGACGGTCGAAAACACAATCCGCAGAATTCTGCCAGGCTATGAAAACCGTCCCATCCGGGTAGAGTTGCATGAGTTCTCTCCTGATATGCTGCCGGTCGAAGGTGTTCCGTCCACAATGGCTGAAATGCACATGGCAATGATGCGTGATCACGTTTCCGCAATTGAAATGCAGCTGTCGATCGCTCTGACGACCGATCAATGGCTCAACGTGGATACCCGGTTCCATAACCCTCCTCTGCAATGGCCTTTGCAGTCCTTCGTCAGCTTCGGTTTCACTGCAACTTTAATTCTTGGAGCAGCCATTTGGTTTCTACTGACACGGCTGACCGGCCCGTTGCGCCGCCTGTCACTGGCTGCAGACCAGTTTGGTCGCGGTGAAGACGTCCAGGAACTGACGGTTTCTGGTCCGACCGAGGTGCGAGATTTGACGCAGGCGTTCAACCATATGCGTGACAGGTTGACTCGCTATGTTGCCGATCGGACCAGACTATTGGGGGCGCTGGGTCACGATTTGCGGTCGCCTCTGACGGGATTGCGGGTTCGCGCCGAACTGGTGGAGGAAGAGGAGACCCGTGACCATCTGATCGAGACCATCGAGGAAATGCAGGATATGGTGGACTCCACCCTGTCATTTGCCAAGGGCGTAGCCACGCGCGAACCTTCCAGTACCGTCCCAATTGGTGAATTCGTAACCAAAACGACCGAAGACATTGTGCAAGCCGGCAACGTGGTTGAGGTATCGGTAGCAGACAATCCGGCCGTCACGCTTCGACCGATGCTGATGAAGCGAGCTCTGCGCAATATCATTGAAAACGCCTGCCGGTATGGTGCCCGGGCCGACGTCTCGGTCAAGCAAGAGGGGAATGAGGCAAAAATATTGATCCAGGATCAGGGCCCCGGCATCCCCGAGCATATGCTTGATGCGGTATTCGACCCATTTGTGCGGCTTGAAACATCCCGCTCGCGAGAGACTGGCGGAACCGGCTTGGGGCTGTCGATCGCACGTACGATCATCCAGTCGCACGGTGGCACAATAGAATTGCTAAACAGAGAAACTGGCGGCTTGTGCGCTAAGGTGGTTCTGCCAGTTTTTGAGGGCCAAACGTAACTTGTGAACACAATAGGCATGTTCCGAAAGCTTATTGGAAGCCCACCACTTTGGGCCAGCTTCAGGTGTGGGCTCAACCGCAGCGGCGGAGAACACTGAACTGGAAAGACTGACTTTCCCCCCAAGAGGTTTGGTGCAGGTGATGGCGATGCGCGACGAGTTCAAAGTGGTCCTCGAAAAGCATGGCGATATCGCTCGGACTATAGCGGGCGACCGGGAGACCACTGCAAGTCTCCGGCCCATCAAGTGCAAACGTAGCAATGATCGCATGGCCGCCAATTTTTACCCCTCTCTTCACTCTTTCCATATAGGCCGCGCGTTGCGATGTATCCACGAGAAAGTGAAAAACCGCCCTATCATGCCAGACGTCATATCTGCGATCGGGGACCCAAGAAGTTATATCTGCGGAAATCCAAGTGACTGTTTCAGCGGCGCGCCCCAACCTTTCCCGGGCCGTGTCCAACGCGACCTGCGATAGATCGAGAACTGTCACGTCATGGAGCCCCTTCGCAAGCAACGCTCCAGCAAGACGAGATGTACCCCCGCCAATGTCGATGACGGATGAAGGCTTAGACACTCTGATCAACTCGATGAGTTCAAGCGATATCTCCGGATCATCCTCGTGCCAACTCAATTGGGTGTCAAACTTCTCGCCATAGACATCGTCCCAGTGCTCTCTTGTGTTAGCTGTCATGTCGTATCGTTTTCCCAAGTCGTCGCCCTGAAGATATCCTCATTTTGACCGCTCCGCGCTGCGTTTTCGACTGAAGCAAAAACCAACAAGGCAACGCCCCAGACAATTCGACGCTGGTCCGTTGAATGGCCGCGTGAAGTCATCTCAGCGACAATGTAGTACACACATTCCAATTGTGAAATGTTTTAGGTGGGATTTGCTTGTCGGTCAGATTCCCACTGGGCTGCGCAAGCAACTCCAGAATTTAGCGCAAGTTTAACTGCAGTGGCGCGGGGCGGAGATACCGAAGCGTTGGCAGTTTCTGTACTGCTTGCCTGGATTGCTCTGTTCCTTCAGAGTAGCCGGAAGATTTTCTGAGCTTTGGAGCTTCAATCAGTCAACGAATTGCTTATTGCGCCTTTAACCGACAATGGACTGATAACTTATGAGCAGAGCCACAGATCGTTAAAATACGATTTGGTTCTTGAGTGGCTCCTACTCCATTTCTCTTAGTTCATAGAATTTCCTACGGTCCTTGAAACGGCGAACAATCACATCATTGGTGAATAGCTGCCGCATCAACAGACTCAGTTTTTCATGATCGCGCCGATCGCATACATACCACCATCGCTTTTGACCAACATCAGTGTGACTTCGTCACCGGCGCTAATCTCACCCATCATCTGGGCATTCTCAAGAAGCTGCAAATCCATCGTCATCGCGGGCCACCCGATCTCGGGGATCGGATCATGGCTGACGTTGGCGGTTTCGTCGCCAATTGAGTTCACCAAAGCTTTTGCGTGAACCGCCCCTTCCATCTGTTCGGACGACATGGACATGTTGGAATGGTCCATGTCGTGGTTCGTTTGCGCGAAGCTGGTTGTCGTAGACACGGCCAAAAGGGCCACAATAGCAGTCAAAGTTTTCATCAGATGCTCCTGTTTCAAGGTTGTGGGTATTATTCTGCCGGAAGCGCAGGGGGCACTTCCTGGATCGTGTGGGAGATCTCTCGGTTCACGCGATTGAGCGCGAGCCGTTTCCAAATCACGAATATTGCGGGAATGACGAAAAGCGTGAGAAGGGTTGCTGTCACCATGCCCCCAATCATCGGCGCAGCGATCCGCTGCATGATTTCAGAGCCTGTACCGGTGCCGTACATGATGGGTATCAGTGCTGCGAAGATCGTGGCTACGGTCATTACCTTCGGCCGAACCCGAAGAACGGCGCCTTCGAACACCGCGTCTTCGATATCGTCACGTGTCAGCTTTCGCTGTTCCGATTGCGCCAGCCCACGACGTTTCTCCCAAGCAAGATTGAGGTACAGCAACATGACAATCGCTGTTTCCACCGCAACTCCCGCCAGCGCGATGAAACCCACGAGTACAGCTATCGAAATATCGAAGTTAAGATACCACAGGAACCAAACCCCACCTGCCAATGCGACCGGAAGCGCCGCAAGAATTATCCCGACCTCAATCACTCGATTGAACGCCAAGAAAAGCATGAGCGTGATAATTAGTAGGGTTGCAGGAGCAACGATCGTCAGCCTGTCCTGCATTCTCTCTATGTACTCATACTGCCCCGACCAAGTCAGCGAATAACCTGGAGGCAGGTTGACCTTTTCTGTAACCACTTCTTGTGCTTCGGCCACATATCCGCCCAGGTCGCGCCCCGCTATGTCGATGAACACGAACCCGGTTCGTCGAGCGTTCTCCGATCGAATCATTCCCGGCCCGTCAACTATTCGAATATCGGCGAGAGCAGACAGTGGCACATGAGCACCCGACGGTGTGACGACAGGAAGATTTTCGAGCCGTTCCGGGCTGTCTCGCCATGCTTGAGGGTACCGTAGGTTTATCGGAAACCTCTCCAGCCCCTCTACAGATTCCGACACTTGCATACCGCCAATTGCGGTCTGAACTACGTCCTGAACTTCTCGAACACTCATCATGTATCGGGAGGCGGCATCTCGTTTGACGTCGATTTCGATGAAACGCCCGCCAACAGGTCGCTCTGCGTAGGCGGAAGCCGTCCCTTCAATATCAGCGACCGCACGTTCTACTTCGATCCCTATATCTGTAATGACCTCCAAGTCGGTGCCGGATATTTTGACACCGACAGGAGTACGGATACCTGTCGCAAGCATATCGATGCGGTTCTTGATAGGTTGGATCCAAACATTTGTAACGCCCGGAACCTGAACGATACGATCGAGCTCATTCCGGATTTTCTCCATTGTCATGCCGGGGCGCCATTCTTCTTCCGGCTTGAGTTGGATTGTGGTCTCCACCATCGTTAGAGGTGCTGGATCGGTTGCAGTCTCCGCACGCCCAACTTTACCGTGAACAGTTTCGACTTCAGGCACGGTAGCTATCAGGCGGTTGGTCTGCTGCAGTACCTCACGGGCTTTTCCCGTCGAGATCCCGGGGTAGAAGCTCGGCATGTAGAGAAAATCACCTTCGTTCAACTCGGGCATGAATTCAGAGCCAATTCTCTGGTACGGGTACCACATGGACGTCACCAGAACGCCGGCCAACAGTGTTGTTGCCCATGGCCAGGCAATTGCCGCGTCCAGAAATGGGCGGTACACGAACACGACCAAGCGATTTAGCGGATTTTTTCGCTCCGGTAGAATACGCCCCCTTACAAAGTAACCCATCAAGACCGGAACCAACGTTATCGAAAGGATGGCGGCTGCAGCCATGGCGTAGGTCTTGGTATAAGCGAGTGGCGAGAAGAGCCTACCTTCCTGATTTTCCAGAACGAAAACAGGCAAAAAACTAACCGTGATAATCGCCAGAGAATAAAAAAGGGCTGGTCCCACCTCAGAAGCGCACTCTTGCACAATCCGCCATCGGTTCTCTGCTGTGAGCTTTTCTTTTTCCAACCGCCTGTGCATCGCCTCGATCATCACAATCGATGCGTCGACCATCGCACCAATAGCGATGGCTATGCCGCCGAGCGACATGATGTTTGCGTTTACTCCTTGTGCCTTCATCAGAATAAATGCGGCAAAGATGCCCAGCGGGAGCGACAGAAGAATCACAAGGGATGACCGCAGATGAAGTAGAAAAGCCGCGCACACAAGAACAACGACGATGAATTCCTGCGTCAGTTTCTTCTGGAGGTTATCGATAGCACGCTCGATCACACCAGATCGGTCGTAGGTCGTTATGATTTCGACCCCTTCCGGCAGGTTTGAGCGCAACTCTTCTATGCGCGCTTCCACCGCTTTGATCGTCGCTAACGCGTTCCCACCCCATCGCAGGATGACCACTCCGCCAACCGCGTCTCCTTGCCCGTCGAGCTCCCCGACACCACGGCGCATTTCAGGCCCCAGGCGGATTTCAGCAACGTCTCCAAGCGTCAGAGCGGCGCCGCGCTCGTTGACCATCAATGGCGCGCTTGCAAGGTCTGATAATTCATCAATGTAGCCCGATGACCTGACCATGAATTCGGCTTCACCCATCTCAATGACGCTGCCGCCCGTCTCGCGGTTGGCCGCCTGAATAGCCGTCCTCAGTTGCGCAAGTGTTATGTCATAGGCACGTAGTTTATTTGGGTCGACGACGACCTGGTACTGTTTGACCATTCCGCCGATGGTGGCGACTTCTGAGACGCCTTCCACGGCTTGTAATTCGTATTTCAGAAACCAATCCTGCAGAGTCCTGAGCTGAGCCAGATCATGATTTCCGGTTCTGTCAACCAGCGCGTACTGATAAATCCACCCGACCCCTGTCGCATCGGGGCCAAGTTGTGGAGACACACCTTCAGGTAAGCTACCGGTAATCTGGCCCAAGTATTCGAGCACACGCGACCGAGCCCAGTAGAGGTCCGTCCCGTCCTCAAAGACGACATATACAAAGCTGTCTCCAAAGAACGAGAACCCGCGAACGTCTTTTGCACCGGGTACGGCCAATAAGGCCGTCGCCAATGGATATGTAATTTGGTTTTCGACAACTTGAGGTGCTTGCCCGGGATATGGCGTGCGAACAATTACCTGGACATCCGACAGATCCGGGATTGCATCAACGGGCGTCTCACGAATGGCCCAAATACCCGCAACTCCTATCATGAATGCGAGGGCCAAGATGATGAACCTGTTGGCGAGAGAAGAACGAATGATTGCCGTGATCACTGCGTAACACTCCCATCAAGCGCGACCTCTAACAGCGTCATCGAAAAGTCGGGATTGCGGCGAAGGATCAAAGAAACATCAATCCCTACAGGCAAATTAGAAACCTCAATCCCCTCCGCAACCGGGAAATCCATGGTCATGCCCGGCATGCCGATCTCGGTCATTGGACCGTGTGTTACGTTCGCGGTACGCGCATTCGGGTCGATACTGTTAATTCGGCCAGAAACCTGAAGCGGCGGTGCAATAGGCGTTGCCGCAGCCAACACCATCGTCATGCCATCTGCACGCGCGAAAGTCAGAGTCATTTCAGAACCGACTTCGAGCATGTTTGGGTCCAATGTTGGCTCTAATGGGAAATCCATGGTCATTCCCGGCATCCCAATCTCAGTCATCGGTCCGTGAGTGATAGTTGCAGTCCCTGCCTCAGCATTGACGAGGTTGATCGTGCCGGTGACAACAATCGGTGGAGCAGAAGCTGTGATGGTTTCTTCGGGTTCAACTGAATCCGTCGGCGGCGAGCCCTCTTCGCGAACTGCCACAATCGAGAACATCCCCCCTTCTCCCTCAGCCAGATCAAACTCAATTGGCATGTCGATTGGCACGGTAGTGAGATCTACTCCCACAACAGGCAAATCCATTGTCATGGCGGGCCAACCGAGCTCGGGGATCGGTCCGTGCTCAAGCGTCAATTTGCCGTCTGAAGTGACGGCGCGCGCGATTCCGGCTCCAGTTCCGGCAATACCATCGTCTGGTGCAAGCTCCATCAAGCTCAGAAGCCCATCCGCACCCCTCGCGATCACGAAAGCAACCGCGTCGCCAGAATTCAAACGGTCGAGCGAAACACCAGACCTAACCGGAAACTGCGAAGTCATTGCGGGCCAATCGAGGCTTTCGAGAACATCGTGACGAACAGTTGCCATACGATTTTGGGCATCGAGTGAAACCAGGGTACCTGCCCCGCGTGCTGGTTCGGTGTCCGTTGGTGCCATACGCGTGAAGCCGGCGCTCAAAGCACTTTCACTGTCGATTAGAAACTGTGCGGATGCGACAACTTCCTCGCCGGGTTCAAGCCCTTGTAGAACTTCTGTTCGTCCCCCCTCGCCGAAACTGTCTCGAAGACCTGTAGTCACCAGTCTCGGGCGAAAGGTACCATCGCCCGTTTTCAAGATGACGCGTTCCGCCGAACCAGTACGAATTAGCGCCTCTGATGGAACAGTGAGAACATTCCGGCTTTCATCCGGTATAAGACTAACACTGCCAAACATGCCCGGCCGCAGCACGCCGTCGGTGTTATCGAAACTCAGTCTGACGGGAAGAGTTCGGGTTTGCGGATCAAGCTCAGGGTAAACATAGTCGATGTCGCCTTCGAAGGTGCGACCGGGTAGGTGCTCGAACCTTGCTATCGCGCGCATATCTTCCGACAAACGTGCAATATCTCGTTCAAATACATCAACGATCAGCCATACTTCAGAAAGATCGGTTACCGAAAAAGCAAGCGTGCCTGGCTGCAGGTACATGCCATCGGCGGCATTCAGAGCTATGACGACACCGTTTTGAGGTGCCTCAATTTCCACATTTCGAACCAACTCACCGCCCGCCTCAATCTCAGCAACCTGACGAGCGGACATACCGTGGCTGATCAACTTATTGCGCGCCGCGTCCAAAATCCGCGGGTCACCAGCTTCGACTGCGCGTACAAGATCGCCGGTCGCAGCTGCGATCAGTGGTGAAAAGAGTTCAAATAAAACTTGCCCCTTCTCAACGCGATCACCGACCGCTCGAACTTTCAGTTGCTCAATCCAACCTTCAACACGCGTATGAACGTGATTGGTCAGGTGTTCGTCAAAGCCGACGAAACCCACCGTTTCGATGCGAGGTTCGATATCAGTCATGCGTGCAACCGCAGTTCGCACACCAATTGCGTTGATTTCCGCAGCGCTCAGGGTGACTTCTTCAGGGTCGCCGGTAGGTTCCTGCCCAGAATAAACCGGGATCAAGTCCATACCCATAGGCGATTTTCCAGGTCCAGGCTGCCGAAAATTCGGATCCATCGGAGCTACCCAATAAAGGACTTCTGGTTCATTCGACTGGCCCTGATCAATTGGATTCAGGTACAGTCTTTCAAGAATGACACCTCCACCCAGGCCAAACGCCAAGGCAAGTACTGATAGTGCCGCATATCTTCCACGCATAATAATCTCCCGACGGTCGCAATGAATGCTGGAACCGAAACAACATGAAAACCCGCGCTTGCGGGCCTGAGGATGTCAGGAGATTTGAGGAGGACGATCGGGAGTCAGAGGTCCCTGAGACAGATGGGTGTCCGAATCCATGTTTCGGTTTTGCTGCCCGAAAGCTGTAGCCAACACAGCAACACTCACTTGGGTAGGATATTCACCAACGCAGCAGATGCCGGAATGACATTCTCCGCTGTGATTTACGTGGCTATCCGTGTGGATTTGGCCAGTCGTCGGATGCAAACCGCTATGGTCGTGTTTGAAGTCTGATGACTTTGCAGCCATTGCAACGCCGTGAGGCTCAGAGGTGCTACTGTTTTTGACGTCAGTGCTCGCGACCACAACAGTGCCGACGAATGTCATCGCCAAGCAGACGCATGTCAGAAACGTCATTCGCAACACTGAGAAAAACTTCCACTCCATCCCGTGCAGTTAGGACGAACGTAACGTGTGTTCAAGCCAGTCGGAGAAAAAAACAGGTGAGTCGGTGCGCTGCATAGAAATGAAGCGGATTCCCGCGAATACACGTAACAAACTGCCAAAATCGGAGGCAGTTCATACGATGAGCGCATCTAAGTTTGGCCGAGGTTCTTCAGGATCGGGCAGTCAGGGCGGTGGTCGCCAGCACATTCGTCGATCAGATGAGACAATGTAGCATGCATGGCCTTCAGGTCCGCGATCTTGGCATCTATTTCTTTTAGGTTCTGTTTGGCGATATCCTTCACGTCCGCGCTTGCGCGCTCTTTGTCCTCGTACAACGCCAGTAGCGAGCGGCAATCTTCAATGGTAAAGCCCAATGAGCGGGCCCGCCCGATGAAGGCCAGTTTGTGCAATTCCTTTTCATCGAAATGGCGATACCCGTTCAGGCTGCGCCTGGGTTTGATGAATCCGATATCCTCGTAATAGCGGATGGTTTTGGCAGGCAGACCCGAACGTTCTGCTACATCTCCGATATTCACAGCGGTTCTCCTATTCTATTCAGCAGGCGCTGATCGCAGCGCCTGCTCTTCATTCTGCGAGATCTGTTCTCGCCCAACTTTGATCGACTTAACCCGGCGCAACCGCAGCGCGTTGGTCAGGACAAATACACTGGACAGCGCCATGGCACCTGCAGCCAGAACCGGCGACAGCAACGGGCCGCCAAACGGATAGAGCACCCCCGCTGCAACCGGTATGAGCAGCGTGTTGTAGCTGAAAGCCCAGAACAGGTTTTGGCGGATGTTACGCATGGTGCGCTGACTAATATCGAAAGCGTTGACCACGCCTGTCAGGTCACCTGACATCAAAACGACGTCAGCCGCCTCGATGGCGATGTCAGTGCCTGTCCCGATCGCAATTCCTACGTCAGCCGCCGCCAGAGCGGGGGCATCATTGATGCCATCACCCACAAAGGCCAGTTTTCCGCCATTTGAACGCAAATCCTGCAACGCGGATACTTTACCCTCGGGCAGAACCTCGGCCACGACATGATCGATGCCAAGCTGCGCCGCAATGGATTTGGCAGTAGCGGCATTGTCGCCAGTAATCATCGCTACTTTCAGCCCCAGTCCGTGCAAAGCTTCAATTGCGTCTGGCGTGGTGGTCTTGATTGGGTCCGCCACAGCGATTACGGCCGCGATAACCCCGTCTACGGCAGCATAAAGTGGAGTCTTTCCGTTGATTGCCAGTTCAGCGCCCCGATCAGACAGCGCGCCCATTTCAACCCCTTCGCGACTCATCAGGCGGTCAGCCCCGATCAAGATTGTATGGCCTTCGACTGAAGCGCTTACCCCGTAACCGGTGATCGACGTGAAGTCTTCTGGCTTCGAAAGCTCCAGACCACGGGTTTCAGCCGCGCGCACGATGGCCGTGGCGATCGGATGTTCGGATGTGACCTCAACGGCAGCCACAAGGCGCAGAACCTCATCCTCGGCCAATCCTTCGGCCACAATAAGGTCGGTCAGCTCCGGACGCCCTTCGGTCAAGGTCCCCGTCTTGTCCACTGCAACAACGGTGGTTTCCTGCAGCATTTGCAAGGCGTCGCCCTTTCGGAAAAGGACACCCATCTCGGCCGCGCGGCCGGTGCCGACCATGATTGAGGTGGGTGTGGCCAACCCCATGGCGCAGGGGCAAGCAATGATCAGTACCGCAACCCCGGCTACCAACGCCAAGCTGAGCGTGGGATCGGGTCCGAACAACATCCAAACCAGCACAGTCATTACGGCCACAGCGATCACTACAGGCACGAACCACAGCGTGATGCGGTCAACCAAGCCTTGAATCGGAAGCTTGGCACCCTGTGCTTGTTCGACCATTTGAATGATCTGGGCCAACATAGTGTCTGCGCCGATCTTTTCAGCCCGGTACGTCAATGCGCCCGTGCCATTGACTGTTCCGCCGACCACAGTTGCGCCCTCGGTCTTTTCGGCAGGAACCGGCTCGCCGGTGATCATGCTTTCATCAACATATGACGCGCCAGTCACTACGGCACCATCCACCGCGATTTTTTCGCCCGGTCGAACGTGCACAATATCCCCTACAACGATCTGCTCGATCGGTAGCTCAACAACCGATCCGTCGCGCTCAACTCGCGCTGTTTTTGCCTGCAGACCGACCAATTTTCGGATCGCTTCACCGGTTCGCCCCTTGGCGCGCGCCTCGAGGAACCGCCCCAGCAATATGAGAACCACGATCACCGCTGCGGCCTCGTAGTAGACGTTTGCGGTGCCGGCGGGAAGAACACCCGGCGCAAAGGTGGAAACAAGCGAGAACCCATAAGCCGCCGAAGTGCCCAGGGCCACCAGAGAGTTCATGTCCGGCGCGCCTTTGAACAAGGAAGGGAATCCCTTGGTGTAGAACTGCAAACCAGGGCCAAAAAGAACGATCGTGGTCAGAAGGAATTGCAGGTAATAGCTGTTCTGGATGCCGATCGTGCTCGCTATCAGGTGGTGCATGCCCGGAATAACATGCGAGCCCATTTCAAGGATAAAGACCGGCAAAGCGAGCAAGGCGGCAAAGCTTGTTCGCCGGGCCAATTGGCGAATCTCTTTGGCTTTGCGGTCTTGTGGTTCGGTCTGCGTCGCGGATCGCAGGCTCGCCGGATAGCCAGCAGATGCCGCAAGCGCCGCGATGGCTTCGGGTGTTGTGACTCCCTCAGCATAACGTACAGTTGCACTTTCGGTGGCCAGATTGACCGACGCGGACAAGACGCCATCATCTGCTTGCAATGCCCGTTCAACGCGCCCCACGCACGATGCGCAGGACATGTTCTGAATATCCAGCGTTACCTCTTCCGTCCGTGCCGGATATCCGGCGCTGTTTAACGCATCAGCAATGGCCGCTTTATCGGCTGGATCGCGGAAATCGACCTGAACGCTTTCGCTGGCGAGATTAACCGAAGCGGCATCTACCCCTGGCACATCTTTCAACGCGCGCTCGACGCGCCCTACGCAAGAAGCACAGCTCATACCCTGAACTTGAAACCTTGCACGTGAAATTTCAGTCATATTGTCACCACCAATGTTCTGCTGACGGGCAACATAAGGGTTCCAGCAAGTGGAAGGTCAAGGGATGGGGTTGACTTTCTTTTCCGCTAATTTTGGCGATCCAATTTTCACGACTTGACCTTCCTGTGCTGGAATACTTTAGCCGGGACAACGGAAAACAGGAGCAAACATCCATGACGACCCTAAATATCCCGGATATGAGCTGCGGGCACTGCAAGTCAGCTATCGAAAAAGCCGTTGCCACGGTGGATTCCTCCGCACAGTTGGACTTTGACATGGAAAACCGCAGGGTACGTGTCTTAAGCGCCAATCCACTTGATCATATCCTTGCTGCTCTGAAGTCCGAGGGATACGAAGCCACGGTCGCATGAGAAACTTAGGGGCGCACATTCAGTCGCCCCTTGGTTTTATCTTGCGTCTCTGACTGCCTCGATTAGCCGGGTCATTTCATCTTCGGCGATCAGCCCCGGGGCAAGAGCATCTCCAATCACAAACGAGGGGGTGCCACTGAAGCCAAGCTGTCGGGCCAATTCCATGGACACCTGAATATGTGCGTCGACTTCCGGCGCCTCCATATCTGCGCGCAATTGATCCTCGTCCAGGCCGAGTTCACGGACAACTTTCAGGACACTGGCCTCAGTGGCACGACCGTCCAGAGCCATAAGCGCCCAATGAAATTCTTCATATTTTCCCTGATTGCGTGAGGCAAGCGCGGCGCGTGCCGCGAAGTCGGAACCTTCTCCGAGTATGGGCCATTCTCGATAGACAACTCGTACATCGGAATCGCCTGCGATTACGTTCTTCACAACCGGGGCAGCGCGTTTGCAATACGGGCAGTTGTAGTCAAAAAACTCGACCACGGTTACATCGCCTTTCGGGTTTCCGATGACAGGCGCATTCGGATCCTGTTCCAGCAATTCACGCTGATTTTCCAAGACGCTTCCAATTGCTTCGGCTTTTGCCTGATTCTCGCGCTGTTGAAGCAGTTGAATCGCCTGCATGATGATCTCAGGGTTTTCCAAAATGGCTTCCAGAGCCAGCCGTTTCACATCGGAGTCAGACAGTTCGTCGGCGCGTGCCATAGGAACGCCAATCGACATGGCGATGGCGATTAAGCCTGCAAGTATTCGTTTCACATCAGTTTCCTTCCGTTTGTTCTGCCTCGGTGCGCTGCTCTTGCAGCTTGCGTTCCCGATCCGGCCAACTCTCCTTGATGAAGGCAAGGATGTCCCAGATTTCCTGATCCGACAGAGTGTCCTCGAAACCTGGCATACCGCTTTTGACATCAGAGACGCCCATCTGTTTTAGTGTTTGGTCCCCGCCAAGCTTTGTATAATCGAACAACAGCTTGTCGCCGTGATGCCAGGTGTGCCCTGTTCGGTCATGCGGGGGAGCCCGCAAGACGCCATCTGGATCAGGTGTCTGCCAATCTGGTTGACCCTCCAAATCTGCCCCGTGGCATGACGCGCAGTTTTCGGCATACAAAACTGCACCACGTGCCGAATCCGCCGATGAACTGTTCTGCGCACGCCCACCCAAGCCCCAGCCAGCGACCGCGACAATGATCACCACAGCAGCCAGTGACAGCCAATTCGCCGCGCTCTTGTTCATCACGCCACGCTCAGCCAGGTCTTCATACCAGCGGCCTGATGCGACAGCATGTGGCAATGAAACAGCCAGTCCCCCGGGTTATCCGCAACGAACGCAATCTCCCGCGTTTCCATCCGGTCAACCAGGATTGTGTCCCGCAGCGGCCCCAGGCTGCCGTTCGGCAGAACTTCCTGAAAGTGCGTCCCGTGCAAGTGCATGGCGTGCGCAAAGACAGTGTCGTTCTGCATCTGAATACGGACTATGTCGCCACGCGAAACGGAAGCGAGCGGGTCTTCGGGTAACCCTGCGACTCCGTTGAATGTCCAGATCTGTCCTTCCTGAACCAACTCATTAGCGCTCATGACTTGGCCGTTGTAAGTACCTTGACGCAGTCCGCCCATCGCCCCGCCTTCCATCACCAATGGAACCTTTAAGGCGTCAGAAACATCTTCAAGAAAAGAAACAGGGTTGGGTGGCAGAGCTTCAATCTCACCGCGGCTGGCAGATGTACCGCTTCCCGAAACCGGGATCTCAGCGATAACAAATGATTCATCGCGTTCGTGAAGAGTTATTTGAACGGCTTCGTTCGATTCCGCTGTGACGTCGACGATCAAGTCTGCTCGCTGTGCAGGTCCGAAAACAAGTGTTTCGAAATCTTCTGGCTGCCTTACAGGCATGCCATCATAAGCGACCAGTTTCCCGTTTGCGCCACCTACTGACACATACATGATCCGATCAGTTGCCACGTTGACCATTCGAATTCGCAATCGCTGGTTCGTCAAAACTTCGGTCATTGGCGATATGCGCGCGTGAACGTAGTTTCCCATCCGACCTGCATGGGTCCAATCATGCATTGCACCAAAATCATCAACTATTTGAGCGTCCTTAGACAACCGCCAGTCATCCAGAAGGATCGTGATGTCATGGTCCGTGTCCGGCGGGTCCGTTTCGTCGACGATGAACGCGCCGTAAAGGCCCCTGGCCACTTGTTCCGTTGACTGGTTGTGAGAGTGATACCAGAAGGTCCCCGCGTCCTTCAGAGGCAAGTCATACTGAAATTCGCCGCCGGTTGGTACAGCCTCCTGCGTAAGGCCCGGCACCCCGTCCATATTGTTTGGAACCCGCAATCCGTGCCAATGGATTGCTGTAGGCTGAGGTAGCGAGTTCAGGAGTGTCCGGCGAACCGTTTCGCCTTGCCGGGCACGAATTTCAGGGCCCGGAACACCGCCATCATATCCCCATATCTCGGTCTCCGGATAGTTGTCGGGGGCAACACGTGCCAACCCTGAACGCGCCTCGATTATTCGGGGGGCGGTAGCCGCCCTCCCGATAGTCGGCATTGCGATTAGTGCCGACGTGCCTGCAACGAATTGCCTGCGATTGAGCTTCATGAGGACTTCCCTCCAAAGAAAATTTGATCTCTCACTCGATTACCCCCCGTCGTGCACATCTAGCAGATAAGTCGCCATTGCCTTCCGGTCTTCGTCTGTCAGAAAGCTGGTGCTATAGTTTACGACCTCTCCCATGGCGCCGCCGAAGACATCGCCATCAGGCATGACGCCGGTGCGCAACGCGTAGGCCAAATCATCTACCGTCCAACCACGCTTTTGCAGGGTCTCAAAGTCGATGGCCGGTGCCTTGTCACCGCCCGGCAGGGAGTCACTTCCTTTGAAGTGTTCCGTGTCCGAATTTCTTGCGCCAGCCAGGTTCCTCCCGGTGTGGCAGGCCGCACAATGCGTGGCACCTTCGACCAGTAGCCGACCCCGGTTCCACACTTCGTCATTGCCCGGCACGGGATCAGTGCGGGGTGGTTCCAGAAAAGCCGCGCGCCACAGCTTCAGGCCCCATCTCTGATTGAAGGGGAACGCCATTTCCTGCTCTTTTGACGGTTCCGCTACCGGTGGAACCGTTTGCCAGGCTGCCCAGAGATCGGCGATTTCCTGATCCGTGAAGTTGGCATAGAACGGATAAGGAAAGGCTGGGTAATAGGGTTCACCATCAGGCGACACGCCCTGACGCACCGCGCGGGCAAAATCCTCGATTGTCCAGTCACCGATCCCGTGGTCAGGATCTGTGGTCAGGTTCGGTGAATAGAGCGTGCCGAACGGGGTATCCAACTCCACCCCACCGGCCAAGGGCGCGCCCCCTTTGGCAAAATCTGTGTGGCAAGCGATACAGCCACTTGCCCTTGCCAGATACGCCCCGCGGTTAACGTCACCCTGAATGTCGAGAGCTTGTAAGGGCTGGCCAATCGGCCAAGCCATCACGGCAACAAGTCCCGCTGACGCCGTTAGGGCGGCAGCAAGGCCCAATCGGAATATCGGTCTCATGACGCATTCCTATTCCGACCGAAATTGCGTGTGACATGCCGAGCATGTCTGGCTCAGCATCATGAACACACCATCTGCCGGCATTTCAGAAAGTTGTGCCTGGTTTGAACTGCCGCCCATCATTCCGGCACCCATCATAGAACCGCCACCCATCATGGATGCGCCGCCCATCATGCCCGAACCATGGCCCGACCCGGACATCATCAACCCGTTGTCCGCCGCAAGCGCAAGGCCTTCAGAGTAGGTTTCCAACTGTCTGGCTAACTCTGCAAATGAACCCCAATCCTGCCAGATCTCCGATTTGGCCTCCGAGGGTTTGCCATCAGATCCCTCTGGAAACAGCTTTGTCATGCTCTCGCCAGCGTGACGCCCGATTTTCTTGGCCTCGCTTCGTACCGTTTGCGCATTGTAGGGCGTTTTCCCCTGCATCATCGGCGTAAGGATCTTCATGCTGTCCTTCATCGCGGACATACCATCCATGCGTTCTTTGACGATGCCGGTTGCGCCACCATGCGCCAGGGCGGCGGCTGCGAACAGAGAAATCAGGGCAACGCCTGTGGTCATTTTTAGAATGTTCATTGTTTTGTCCTTGTCGTCTGCTTCGACGCGCCCAGGTTGAGCGCAATTCGACTGGTCAGATCAGGACACGCGGCGGTGGTGGGTCAAACGCCGCGATACCGAGAACCCGGTATTGGGCTCGAGGGATCGAGTATCTTTGTTCAGTATCTTGGGGGCCAGGCGGTGGTGGACCCATCGAAAATAGACCAACAGCGTTGCAAATCGTTCCGCCATGACAATGTCCGGGATGACCCTGCTTGACATGCTCAACGTCCGCGGAGTCCGTTTGGTCAATCACGTGCTGTGAACCATTGCCATGTGCATGAGCAGAATCGGCCGTCACAAGCAGCCCGCCAATGGTCAGCACCATTGACAGTATGATGTAACGAATTGCACTGCCCATTCGGCTCGTCACCTTCAGAAAATCCCGTTTTCCTGCTGCAGCTCTCTGATATACGCAACGATGCCCTTCACATCCGCACGGGTCAAGCCATCGACCGGCGGCATATTGCCGAACTTCCAATGGTGTGCCCGAACTCCATTCTGGACTGCCACATAAAATGACTCGTCCGAATGGTGGCCTGGCTCATAGATTTTATGCACCAAAGGTGGTGCAAGGCCTTCCAGACCTGTTGCATTCGCGCCATGGCACGCCGAGCATTTGGCGTCGAATGCCACTTTGCCGACGGCCGCAAATTCGCTCAGTTGCTCTGGCAGGTTGACGTTTTCGATTGGGTCTCCTTGCTCCAGTGCTGACGTATCGGGCGGCGTCATCGAGTGACCTGTTGGTTGCTGATTTAAGTTGTAGACGAACGCGGCGGCGCCTGCGATCACTACTCCGCCTATCAAGAGTGTAAGTTTATCCATCTCTGTTCTTCACATGATTGTCAGTTTCTGACTTTTGGGCCCGCTCAGAAAAATCGCATTGACCAAGGTCAGATCAGTTTTACCTGCGTGCCTACAGCCGCCAGCTCGAACAATTCCGCAATCTGATCGTTGTATAAGCCGATGCAGCCATTGGAGGATTTTCTTCCGATCTTGCGTGTGTCGTTAGTGCCGTGGATCCGGTAGTATTGCCAGCTCAAATAAAGTGCATGTGTCCCCAGAGGATTCTCCGGACCCGGGCCCACATAGTCGGGCCAAGCAGGGTTGCGCTTTTTCATTGCTGGTGTCGGTCGCCAAGATGGCCCCTCAACCTTGCGAGTTACTGTGGTGTAGCCCAGCCTTGTAAGGTCTTCCGTCAGCGGCACGCTGGTTGGATACATCCGATAGACGCTCTCGTCTTCTGACCAATATTGCAGGACCTTGGACTGTGTATCGGACAGGATCACACCATTCTTAAGCGTATCAAAGTGATCCTGCCATTTAGCAACGCGGAATGAGGAAACATTCCGGCGCGTCCCCTCAGTTGTCGTTGATTGGGCCCAAACCGCCGGTGCTGGAAAAAGGGTTGTCGCAGCAAACGCGGCAATCACTCCGCGTCGCGTAACAGCCTTTCTATCACTGTTCGTTTTCATGCCTGCCATCCCAAAGTTTATTCTTTTTCCGACTCAAATAACTCGTATGCCCGGTTCCTGCGCTGGAAGGTCAACAGGCAAATGACATTTCATATGGGATGCCTCGTCTGAATTGTCGTTGCCGTTGTCGCAGGGATATTTCCTTAAAAGGCGGACCCAAATCATCAAGTCATTGTGGAAAAGCAATTTTCTTGGACGTAATTCCAGGATGCTATAAGCAAAACCTGACTTTTTTGAATCAGCCGAGCACAAAAAAGCAACGCTAACAATTGCTTAGTTCTTGGTGAATTGATGTGATCACCCGTCGATGCGAGGGTATCAGGTACTACAAATGACAAACACAGTGGACTAAACACCATGTGCTTCAAGAAAGCTTTCCAAGCACTGGCCGCACTTATGCTCGTCAGCGCCTGCACCGAAACAACGTCGATATCTGCAGAAAGCGAGCCCGGAACGCTTTCCCGAGTTCCTGACGCCGTTGCCCAGATTGCTGCTCCGGGCCAGGACCTGAACGCCGTTAAAATCATGCCTGAGGACGGTTGCTATTGGTATCGCTACGTGGGGCCGGTTGAAACAACCTACCTGCCACTCAGGACTATTGAAGGGCGCCCAATCTGTACGCGCGCCTGACAAGCGCCTATCAGCTGGTCGCGGTCAGAAGGCGCTCGGGAGGGTAGAGATGAGCCGTGGACCCTGGCCTGACACGATCATAAAGCCCGATGATATGTGGCATCGCCATCCTTACGCAGCCAGAACTTGCGCGACCTCCGATAGATCTTGGATAAGGCGTTCCGTGAATTCGCAGGTATGTGTCGCGACCACCTTCGAATAGATAAAACGCCCTTGATCCCAATGGGTTTGTCGGCCCACCGGGCACACCATCTGCGAATTGCGCATATTCATCAGGGTCGCGCTCAATCATTTCGGCTGTAGGAGTCCAACGCGGCCATTTGGCCTTTCGCTTGATTGTGTAGACACCGGGCTCGTAAAGATTGCCTCGGGCAATGGCTACGCCGTAACGCATTGCTGTGCCACCGTCTTCGATGAAATACAGATATCGTGCCACCGCGTCGACATGAATGTCACCCGGAATAAGTGGTCGATTGGTTTGCACACGCTGAGGCAGGAAACGTGGGTGTAACCCCCAGGGATTGGATGTTGCGGGATCAAAATTGGCTGGCGTTACTTGCGCATCCCACTCCGACCATTGCGAGGCAGCCGCCGACGTCACTCCAAGAACCGGCTGAGAGAAAATGGCAAGCGAACTTGCAACAAAATGTCGTCTGGTCAGCATTTATAGCGCTCCTGTTGCCTGGAGTTAGTACTCAGGGGATTAGACAATCCGCGACGGGGGAAGATTTGTCCATTTAATTGTTCGTTCGATACCGCCACGATCCACCCGCGAGTTTTCAAGGCATAAAGTGACCTAGGCAGCTTCGTGTTTAACCTGAACCTTCACCAAGCCTCGGGTCGACAATGCCTGCTGTGTCATATCCCCTGAAATCTTCCAGGTTCGGACCGCGTCTATGTATCGAGTAGCGCCCTGGGAATTGCAGAACTGGTTTGACAGCTTCAAATTCGCTTCCCGCCAAATCAGCTTGACCTTCCATCGTGGGAAGGCGTTAGCAGAGGTCTCCAATCCGAAATTTGGAGTTGAATGTGAAAGAAAAACAGATTGCAGACGCGCCGCAGGTGTCAGCACCGGTTAGCGGCGGCAAGATCCTGAAATGGGGCATGATGGTATGTTGCATTGCCATGATAACGCCGATCGTTCTCTACTTCATCGCCGGCGGGACGGCTGGCGGGCTTTCTGACTCCTTGGGTCTTTTCGCACCGTTGATCCTGTGCCTCGGAGCCCATTTCTTTATGCACAAGGCGATGGGAAAATCCTGTCATTCGAACAAATCTGAATCGGAAGGACCAAAGGCAACAGACGCCGCGGTCGGACCGAACGCAGTACACCGGCAATAATCTTCAATCATGAAGCTTTGGTGCTCAAGGTTGGCCGCCATGTCGCTGGCCGCTCTTTCGCTGGCGGCTTGCGCACCACGCCCTAAACTATGCCCGTTGCAACCGCCGCAGCCTGAATACGCACTGCCCCAAGGTTGCCGGGTTCAGTGGGAGGGCGCGAATGGCGGGGCCTATTTCATCTGCGAAGACGGGCGCGAAGGTTTCGTGAGCTGATCGTGGGGATGTGACATTCCGGCTCGTTGACCCTCCAGCGCTGGAATCTGGCAGAAACGGGTGCAAAACAACCGATGGCAACGCGCAATGGCAAGAACACTCCTAAATTTATGTATTATGATCTTGGGGTTAATCTTTGGCCAGACTTCCGCCGGGACAAGCCTTGCAGCTACATCCCAAGCGTATGAATCAGAGCCCCTGGTCGCACACATAATTACCGCGCAGGACGGGATCGCGCCTGACGTCAAGACGATCACTGCAGGACTGCATCTGAAACTGGGCGAAGATTGGAAAACCTACTGGAAGTCGCCTGGTGAGGTGGGAATTCCGCCCAAGATCACTTGGAACGGCTCGCAAAACGTCAGCGACGTACAGTTTCACTGGCCCGCGCCGATCCGTTTTCGCGCCTTCGGGATCGAGAATTTCGGGTACAAGGACGAAGTGGTCTTTCCGCTGACCGTCACACTCGAGAACCCCGGAGCGCCAGTTGACTTGAAGGCCGCTGTGACAACGCTGATCTGTTCCGATATCTGTGTGCCGGTCGAGTTTTCGCTGGACTTGTCGCTGACTCAGGGAACGGGTCGGGATCAGGACTCGGCCCGGCTTATAAATGCCTTTCTGTCGCGGGTGCCAACCACGGGAAACACAAGCGGAATGAAGTCCGACGCCGCGACCCTGGATACCGAGTCCGAGATGCTGACGCTGAATTTCACCAGCGACCTGCCCTTTGATGCGCCTGATGTCTTTCCCGACATGGGACGTGACACCGCGTTTGGTGCACCCGACATCCGGCTCGCTGGCGACAGGCGTCAGCTATGGGTGCAGTTCCCGGTCCTCGCTCTGGCACAGGACCCCCCCGCCTTGTCCGTCACGGTTACCGACACCAACCGCGTGGCCGAGTTTTCGCCCCGTACCGACGCTCCCCCTACCCCGCCACCATATGAGATCGCGGCCGCCGAAACTTCAGCCAGCGCGCTGGTCTGGATCATTTTGCTGGCGGTGGGCGGCGGGTTGATTCTGAATGTCATGCCCTGCGTACTGCCAGTGCTTTCGATCAAGCTTTCCTCGGCGGTAAAGGCTCGCGACCGCTCTGCGGCTCAGATTCGCGCCGGGTTCCTGGCTTCGGCAGCCGGAATCCTGACATTCATGTGGCTGTTGGCGGCTATCACCATTGCGGCGCGGTCGCTGGGCTATTCCGTCGGCTGGGGCATCCAGTTCCAGAATCCGCTTTTCCTTGCGGTGATGATCGTGGTGCTGGCGGTTTTTGCAACCAGCCTCGCGGGCTTGTTCGAGATCACGCTGCCGCAGTCGCTGAACACCCGGCTTGCCCATGTCGAAAAGGGCCGCGTGTCGCTGGTCGGGGATTTCCTGACCGGAGCCTTCTCAGCAGTTCTGGCGACGCCCTGCTCGGCCCCCTTCCTCGGCACGGCGGTGGCCTTTGCCCTGACCGGCCGACCGGTGGATATCGTGGCGATCTTCACCGCAATGGGGGTCGGGCTGGCCATTCCTTACCTGCTGGTTGCAGTGCACCCGAAACTTACCGCCGCTCTGCCTAAACCGGGGCGTTGGATGGTGGGATTAAAATGGGCCCTGTCGGCGGCACTGCTGACCACGATCGGCTGGTTGGTCTGGGTGATGGTCGGGGTGGCCGGAGACACTGCTGCAACTGCTACCGTGCTGGCTGCAACTGTTCTGGTCCTGTTGATCTGGAAAAGTACGATGATGCCACCCGTTTTGCGCTGGACAGCCCTGTTGCTGACGCTGACCGCAGCGTTTGCCGCACCGGTTGCGATTGCCGGCAAAGACCGGTCCAGGCTGCTTGAACCAGCCGGAGAGATCCCTTGGATTACCTTCAGCCGCCCCGAAATCGCCCGCCTTGTGTCGCGCGGCGAGGTGGTTTTCGTCGATGTCACAGCCGACTGGTGTCTGACCTGCAAGGCCAACAAAGCGCTGGTGCTGGAACGCGGCGAGGTTCTGGCAACACTGCAATCGGACAAAGCAATTCCGATGCAGGCCGACTGGACCCGCCCCGACGATGTGATCGCCCGTTTCCTTGAGGACAATGGACGGTTCGGGATCCCCTTCAACATCGTCTACGGCCCGTCGGCCCCCGAAGGCATCGCCCTGCCAGAGATCTTGACCACGAACGCCATTCTCGACGCGATGGAACAGGCCGCGCCGATTGCGGGCGGAGCCGTGGAAAGCGGATCCTGACCCCGGAGTTCACATATCCCGGACGCGGTTGCTCTGCTGCGCTAAACGCATGGTCTCGTGCTCTTCCATATCCAGTATCGCCTGAAAGAGTTCGCGTGCCTCGGGTATCTCGGCACGCCCGTGCAAATACCGATATAAGTCGATCACCTGATTGTGAAGATCGAAGACCGCTTCGCAGATCTCATCGACGCTCATCTGTGCGAACGGCCTGTCGCAGGCGCGATGTGGGTCGATCGGCTCATTGCCCAAATAGTCATATACCCAGGTGTTGAGCGCTTTGGGATCGGCTCGTTTCACGAAACCATCGACGATTTTCTCCAGAGCAGCCTCATGATCGGCGAGGTAGGTAAGCAACATCCTGGCCAGCTCCTGCTCTGACTGTGTCGAACAGTGGGCCAAACATTCGGCGAGCCAATGATGCATTTCCCGCGTCCAGACAATTAGATCAGAAAACGTTTCAACTTTCATGGTCTCAACCTCCTAAAGATCGGCATGCGATAGCCTAAACCGGAATTTTCCAGATGGCTCACTGGGCATCAGCGCGAAGTCGGCGCCGGCCCGATCCACGCCGGGCTGCGGGAATCAACCCCCCAGTTCCAGCAATGCCCGGTCGATTGCCACCTTGCGCGGATCCCCCTGCGGCAGGTCATCCGCCAGATCCCTTGCCCTGCCATAGGCGTTCCGGGCGCCGTCGGTCTCGCCCAGCACCGAATAGGCGTTGCCCAGCCGCATCCAGCCGTCCAGATCGCCTGGGTTTTCCTGCATCCGGCTCGCAAGCCGTTCGACCATCGAGCGGATGAAGGCCTGCCGGTCTTCGTCTGACATCTCCTCGGCCGCCGCCACCTGATCGGCAGTTGGGCCGGGCATGGAAGGGGCAAAAGCCGCCAGATTCACCGGAGCCCGTCCGATCGACGGGGCGATGCGGTTAAGCTGGGCCACAAAACTCTCCATCCATGGCCGGAACTCCTCTTCGGCGTCCATCCGCGTCTTCAGTAGGTCATAGGCCTTATCAGGCGATCCAGCCTGCTCCAGACCAATGGCTTTGTAGAATGTCGCTGCTGGGTTCGATGGGTCCAGTTCCAAGGCTCGTTCAAACGCCCGATCGGCCTTGGGCGTAACGACACCGTCATCGGCATAGACCAACGCCTCGCCATATTGCGACACCAGCGCTGAATTCGCATTGGGTCGGTCCAGCAACCCCTCGAACGCGTCTGCGGCATCTCCAAAGCGTCCCATACGCATATAGGTCTGAGCCAACAACACCCATCCCTCGGTTGGCCCGCCGGTTTCATCCGCCTCAAGCCGCGACTTCAGGCGCACGGCAAGGTCGGCGATTTCACGGGCTTCGGCCTGCTCCCCCTCGCGTTGGGCAAATGGCTGGCTGGGGATGTAGGGACTACCCAGTTGCCAATAAAGACCGGCTCCGAGCGCTGGAACTACCAGCGCGGCAAGTAAAATCAGCGCACGCCCGGAATGGCCCATTATCGCTTTGTCGTCCGATTGCCGGTCAATCGCCTTCAGGCGACGTTCTATCTCGGCTCTGGCGGCCTTGGCCTCTTCGGCTGAGATAATTCCTCGTTCCAGGTCCTTCTCCACTTCGCCGATCTGGTCGGAAAAGATGGCAGAGGCGCTTTCGCGTCTCGACAAGTCCGAGGTCTTGCGCCCCAGGCCGGAGAGGGCGAGCGTCAGAAACACCGCCACGGCCATGAATGAAAAGATAATCCAGATCATGCGTGCGGCTCCGTGAGTGAATGGTTTTCGGGATTCCGTTCTTCGCTCGCGCCGCGTTCCGTCTCTTGTTTTCGCGACTTCCGATATCGGCGCGCATTTTGGGTCAATACCGCTGCAGTCGCGATACCACCCAGCCCCAGGATGACGATAGGCGCAACCCACAGAATGTAAGTTGATGGCTTCCATGGCGGGTTGAACAGAACATAGTCGCCATAACGCGCAACCAGAAAGTCCATAACCTGCTGGTCCGTGTCGCCTGCCACCAGCCGTTCGCGCACAAGCAGACGAAGGTCGCGCGCCACGCCAGCGTTAGAACTGTCGATGTCTTGGTTCTGGCACACCACGCATCGCACCTGTTTCGAAATCGCCCGGGCCCGCTCTTCCAATACCGGATCTGCAAGTATCTCGTCGGGCTCAACCGCGAATGCCGGCTGCGACACCAGCATCGCCAGAGTGACCGCGGTAATTACAATGCGACGTATCATGACGCCTCTCCTCCGGCCGCCCGCGCCTGATCCAGCGCGGTGCGCATCTTTGAAATTGCCTCGTCGCCCAGCACCGGGCCGACAAAACGGAATACGACCTTGCCCGCGCCATCAATCACAAAGGTCTCCGGCACGCCGGAAATCCCCCATTCGATCCCGGCTCGGCCGTCCAGGTCGGAACCGATGCGCTCATAAGGGTTGCCCAGATCGTCGAGCCATTTCCGCGCGTCCTGCGGCTTGTCTTTGTAGTTAATGCCCATCAGGCGAATGCCCTCATCGCGTACCATACGCGTCAGCACCGCATGTTCGGCCCGGCAGGGCACGCACCAGGACGCAAACACGTTGACCACGATCGGAGCTGACCCGTCATTTTCCACCAGATCGGTACTGGACAGCCCGTGGGTATCCAGCCCTTCGACCGGCGGCAAGTCGAACTCAGGCACCGGCTGCGAGATCAAAACAGACGGGATTTCGTTTGGATCGCGATCGGGATTCAGTCCCCATAGCAGGAAGGCACCCAGGATGCCGGCAATCGTAATTGGGAACAGTGCAAATAGACGTTTCATTGCCCTACTCCGCCGCCACCGCAACGGAGCTCTGCCCAGTCCGTTTTCGTGGTGCACCGACGCGTAGACGCCGATCGGAGAGTGACAAGACACCACCAAATGCTAACAATCCTGAACCTATCCAGATCCAGACCACCAATGGCTCATACAAGATACGCAGGGTCCATTTGCTCTGTTCTGATTCCGCCGCCGGTTCCGATATTGAGGCGTAAAGGTCCCCTGCCAACGTCGTTCGAATTGCTGACTCGGTCGTACTGGTACCCGCCACGAGATAGGCCCTGCGCTCGGGTTGAAGCGTGGTGACATAAGCGCCATCGCGAAATACCGTCAGTGTGGCCGCGCGAGACAGATAGTTCGGACCGCGAAGCTGTTCCACACCGTCAAAACGCACGTCGAACCCTGCTATCTCAATCTGTGTTCCGGGCTCGGCAAAAGTCACGACCTCGGATTTCCAAGCGCTGGACCCGATAAAGCCGATCATACAGACAGCCAACCCCGCATGGGCCACGACCATGCCGTAATGAGAACGCGGTAGGCTGCGGGCCCGACGCAGGGACTCGACCAACGGTGCCTCACCCAGCTTAATTCGGCTGGCCCACTCTGTCAGCACAGCGCCCAGCAACCAAACCGCAAGGCCGATCGACACTACCGCCAAGGCTGGGCCGCCGGTATCCAGATACCACACAAGCAACGCTACGAGCAGGCTAACCCCGGCCACCCATTTGAGCCGGGACAGAACACCGCGCAAATCCGCCCGCTTCCATGACAACAGCGGCCCAATCCCCATTACAACGACTAGAACCAGCATGATCGGCACGAAACTGGCGTTGTAATAAGGTGGTCCAACCGAAATCTTTTCACCTGTCACAGCCTCAAGCAAAAGCGGATAAAGCGTACCGAATAGAACCGTCGCCGTTGCGGTGGCCAGCAGCAGGTTGTTAATAAGCAAACCGGCCTCGCGGCTGATCGGGGCAAAAAGACCGCCGCCCTCCATCTCCGGTGCGCGTATGGCAAACAGCGTCAATGAACCACCGATCGCGACAGCCAACAGCGCCAAGATGTAAATGCCGCGTTCGGGATCGACCGAAAACGCATGGACCGATGTAAGCAAGCCTGAGCGGACAATGAATGTCCCCAACAAGGACAACGAGAAGGTCAAAACGGCCAGTAGGATCGTCCAACTTTTGAAGCTGCCGCGCTTTTCGGTCACAATGGCCGAATGGAACAGCGCTGTGCCAGCAAGCCAGGGCATAAACGAGACATTCTCGACCGGATCCCAGAACCACCAGCCGCCCCAACCCAGTTCGTAATAGGCCCACCAGCTGCCCAGAACGATACCAAGTGTCAGAAACACCCAGGCCGCCAATGTCCAGGGTCGGACCCACCGCGCCCATGCCGGATCGACCCGCCCCTCAATCAGGGCAGCCACGGCGAAAGAAAATACGATAGAGAAGCCGACGTAACCCAGGTATAGGAACGGCGGGTGCATAGCCAGGCCGACATCCTGCAACAGCGGATTTAAATCCTGACCATCCAGCGGTGCCGGAAACACCCGGTCAAACGGGTTCGAGGTGAACAGCATGAATGACAGGAACCCCGCGCTGATCCAGGCCTGCACTGCCAGAGTGCGCGCCTTGAGTTTCAGTGGGATGTTCCGAGCCAACAGAGACACACCCAGCCCGAAAATCACCAATATCAGAATCCACAACAGCAGCGACCCTTCGTGGCTACCCCAGGTCGCAGCCACCTTGAAAAGCATCGGTTTCAGCGAATGAGAATTGCTGGCCACATTTAGCACAGTGAAATCGCTGACCACGAAGGACCACATCAGAGCGGCGAAGGCGATAGCAACCAGCGCTGTCAGTAGGACCGAGGTCGCAGATGCCGATCGCATCCACATGACATTGTTCCGTGCTGCTCCAATCAAGGGAAATACGCTTTGCACCAAGGACACGGCCAGGGCAAGCGCCAGGGCGAACTGCCCGATTTCCGGTATCATTCCAATCCCTCCGGATTTCCGGTTTTGCGGCCTTGTCCGACAATCCAGCGCTGGAGGGTCAAGCGCATTATTGCCGCACCCCCTTCGGCTGATGCATGCTTGACGAGCGCAAATCTGGCCGGCGGCCTTGACCTTCCAGCGCTGGAGACCCCCACCATTTCGACTTCACCGATGGACGTACCGAACACTTTGTTTTCAGGGCAGGGACTCAGGAAACAAACGAACACGAGGGCATCATGACACGGAGCAACAGCAAGATTACGTGCGTCTGGCAACGCCTCCAGGCTGTAATACTGGCTGGGGGGCTGAGCCTTGGGTCAACTGCCATGGCCCAACCGGAAACCCGTCCGGCTGACAACGTGGCGATGAACCCGCAAGCCTCCAGCAACATGTCAGGTATGGGAAGCATGTCCAGGATGATGCGCCCCGACGCGGTGCCGCCAACGGGTGTCGTTGGCGGTATGCATCCACCCGAGGGTGTTTTGATGCCTGTGTTCTCTTACATGAACATGGAGATGGACGGAAATCGTACCGGAACGCAGTCGCTGTCTACCTCGAACGTTCTGTCGCAGTATCCGATCGCGCCGCTCAGCATGAGCATGAACATGGCGATGGTCGGCCTGATGTACGGTGTGACCGACGAGATCTCGGTGATGGCGATGCTGCCCTATACCCGCAAGACGATGAAGCACCAGACCCGCATGGGCCAGACCTTTAAGACCAGGGCACAGGGGTTTGGCGATCTGAAGATCATCGGCGGATATGATATCTACAAATCCGACGGGCAGGTGCTGGAACTATCTCTTGGCCTCAGTCTGCCGACTGGCTCGATAGACGAGACCGACACCACGCCAGCTGGGCCGGACCAGCTGCTGCCCTACCCCATGCAACTGGGTTCAGGCACCTACGACCTGCTGCCGGGCGTCACCTATACGGGCCAGAACGCGGATTGGTCTTGGGGCGCCCAGCTGGCCGCCGTGATCCGGATGGGTGAGAATGATGCCGGTTACACCTTGGGTGACGTCTATTCAGCAACAGTTTGGGGTGCACGGCGCTGGAATGACCAGTTCAGCTCCTCGTTGCGGGTGGTCGGCGACATCGTGGAAAACATTGACGGGTCGGATGCGCGCCTGAACCCAGGCATGGTGCCCACCGCTGATCCGACCCTGCGCGGCGGCCAGTTTCTGAGTATCGGAATCGGAGTGAATTACCTTGTGCCGGGGTCGGGCGTTTTGGCGGGCACGCGCCTGGGTATCGAGGGCGTGATCCCTGTGTATCAAGATCTGGATGGGCCCCAGCTTGAACGCGATTACGCAGTCTCCTTCGCGATACGCAGGGCGTTCTGACCCTTCAGCCCCAAACCGACTGTAAACGGACAATCAGCGCCGCCGCGGTGGTCAGAACGACCACTGACACCGCCATCAGTAGCAGGGCCAATGTCACAGGTCCGCCGCGCCCAGGTACGCGACGTGCCAGTTGGGCTGCAAATCCAGTACCGTGGGCGATCTGGCTCTGAACGACGGATAGGTATAGCGGCAGCGCTCCGACCAGCGTGGCGTACAGGTAAACGCCTGAGATGTTCTCGAAGTAGGCGGAGCGTACCAGCGTCGGACCGACTACCCGCAACGCCACTACGGGATCACCGCCGAAAGACCCGAACCAGTCTGCCGAAAGCGCGTAGATCAGCGCGTGCAGCGCGATGAACAGGACGGCCCGTAGCAGCAGGTCAATTAGCAGATACCGGGCCGGGATGGCCCCCCTGCCCCGCGCCCTTACCCCAACGGCGAAAAGAAAAAAGCTGAGATAATTTAAAAGGAAAACGACCGGCAACCCATTCGTCACCACCTGACGCAAAAACCGAACAAACGCGGGACCACTGTTCAGGAGGTGCGTCGCAAAGCCCGGCGTGCGCAAAACGAAGATGGCCAACAGCGGAAACAACGCAAGGCAACTGACGATCAGCGTGTTTCTGGCAAACTTCCAGAAAGGCAATTCAGTGGCAAAATATCTGTTCATTTCATTTAGTTTGCCAACGGTTCCAGCGCAATGTCGATGCCAATTGGTTTACAGACCTGCGACAGAACCTCCGATTTTATTATTCCGCAAGCCCTCTACCTACTTTACGCGCAAAATCTGTTACTTTTGCTCGTTACTTTTGTTGCGCTATCAGTTTCAAGTTACACTCGATAAGTATCCCTTATCAAGTATAATTGATTTTGCGGGAAAATGGGCGCAGAGTGGGCCGTATGAGCACCCCTGAGCCCTATCTCCCCGCCCCCTCCCCTGCCCTGTCGCAGTCTGACCAGGACGCCCTGACCGATCTCTATGTCCGCGGCACACCCGCCAACACGCTCAGGGCCTATGAGCGCGATTTGCTCTATGTAACGGCCTGGAAGGCAGCACGGTTCGGAGTGCCGTTGGACTGGCCCGAGAGCGAGGCCACAGCGCTGGCCTTCATTCTCGATCACGCCCGCGATCTGGGAGATGCCGCGCCCGAGGATGTCGCGCGTCAGAGTGCCGAGATGTTGATCGCGCAAGGGCTACGCAAGTCCCTCGCCTGCCCGGCCCCTTCTACGCTGGACCGGCGCATCGCCTCCTGGCTGGCCTTTCATCGAATGAAGAACCTGACCAGCCCTTTTGATGCGCCGCAGGTGAAGCAGGCCCGTGCCAAGGCGCGCCGCGCCGCCGCCCGGCCCCCTGCCCCAAAATCGCAGCAACCGATTACCCGCGATGTGCTCGAGCAGTTGCTGTCCACTTGTCGGGGGTCCCGGCGGGATTGCCGCGACCGCGCCATCTTGATGCTGGGTTGGGCTTCGGGTGGTAGACGGCGCTCGGAGATCACCGGGTTGATGTTTGAAGACGTCTCGCTGAAGGAGTTCGACGAGAAAAGCCTGGTTTGGATTTCACTGCTGGAGACCAAGACGACAACCAAAGGTGAAACGCCGCGGCTGGTGTTGAAAGGCCGCGCAGCCCAAGCGCTGGCCCATTGGATCGAGGTGGGTGAGATTCAGGACGGCCCCTTGTTCCGGCCTGTTTCAAAAGCCGATCGGGTGTTAACCCGCCGCCTCAGCCCGGATGCCATCGCGCAGATCGTCAAGCGTCGGGCGAAACTGGCGGGCCTGCCGGACGGGTTCGCTTCCCCCCATGGGCTGCGCTCGGGCTTCCTGACCCAGGCCGCGCTGGACGGCGCCCCGATCCAGGCCGCGATGCGCCTCTCCCTGCATCGCTCCATGGCCCAGGCGCAGAAATACTACGACGATGTGGACATCGCGGATAACCCGGCGACTGATCTACTGGGGTGAGTAGTTACTGACTATTTAATAATCCCCGCTTGAGGGAAACTCCGGCTGCTGTGCCTATGTCTTGTTTCCTGTCGCATCTGTTAACGTGGCCAGCGCGGAAACATGTCGCGGCAGATCGCAACGGGAATGCAGGATATCAACAATGATCACCGCGTCCGGCTGATCCAGATAAACCAGGAAATGCTC
>NZ_JBQFTP010000013.1:0-132829 GCF_056538705.1 Ruegeria sp. BF12
GCGAGTCAGATATTAACCAGGGGGCCTCCTACGAAGCGCCCGAAGGCATTGTCTATTGTGGTGGCGGGGCGATAGAGCGCGTGATCGAACCCGTAATTTTGGACAATCCAGAGGGGGAGTGGGACGCGCGAGTAACGGTCAACGGCGAGTCGATCAGAGCCATGACAGCCTACAGCTACTTCGGAAACTCTGAGCCACCGGCCGGATTTGTCGTCGCCCTGCTTGGGGAAGACAGGTCCGAATTTCTGATTTTTAACGAAGGCTCGGCAAACTGGCTGGAATATGGGGACTACAGGTATGAACAATGCAATTGAAGCCACCTTCCAACCGGCTTCCCAATTGGCAAGCTACTTGAAACGTTTGGTATCTGTGATCCTGCTTGGTTCGGGCCTGGTTTGGATCTCACCAGTTGTCGCGGCTGACCGCTTTCAAAACTGTTATTGTTGACGACCGAAAACAGGAATCTGAAAGCGACAAACCAATGCTGCCATATCAGCGAGTAACAGGGGACTTGACGGAAATTGTCTCGGGAGCAGTCGATACCACTTTAAGCGAGAAACCGGCTGCATTCGCTTTCAGAGGGATTTCTTTGGGAGATTACGCAACAGCGGTACTCGCAGTTCGTCGGGCCGCCGAGGTACGAGCTCGGCAAAAGTAGGAATCTTTAGGCTTTCGGCTCAGCGCTGCCATTTTCTGCGATGAGCATGATTGACCGCTCGCAGCCCAAAGCGGACCTTCATCACTAAGCTTTGCAATCTCTGAGATGCGGGACGAAGCTGACTTTTCAGGTCCGGCTATGCGTTCCTTTCCTAGCAATAAATTTCGTAGTCTCTATCATGCTGGTTTTGCCCCACTGTCGAAGGAAACAACATGTTGCGTTCAATGCTTATCCCCGCAGTTCTCTTTGCGCCTCATTGTCTGACTGCTGCAGAGAAAGTGTCGGCAACGAACTTCTATGTCGTCAACCAAGAGCAAATTTCCGCGGGCGAGGACGTGTTCTGGAAAGAGGACAACTATGGGACTTATACCGTTGACGAGGGACCAATCGATCCTGGTTTTGTCCGGTGCGTGGGCTCGGGTTTCGGCGGACCCAGCGGTGTCAGCGGCGGTGGCGTCTGTGTTTATGGTGAAGAAGAGGACACGTTCACCATGAGATGGGAGGTTGTTGCCTTCGGCGTCAACAACTGGCGGATTGTTTCCTCCACCGGCAAATATTCGGGGATGACTGGAAGTGGAACGACCAAAACACGTGTGGCGTCAAAATTCCTGGCGCTACCGCACCGTATTTCTGACTGGGAAGGCGAGGTTGCCTTGCCCGCTAGGGATTGAAACTCGAACTGAAATGGTCGGGGATGATGCTGATTTGAAAGGTTGGCCAAGCCCGCATTGGGCTTGTTGTCGCCTTTCGTTACTTTTCACATTAATGACCGGTGGCAGCCCTAAGCGGACCTTCAAAATCCGACTTTGCAATTCTAGTGTTGCGGACAAGTTAGGCCGCGGACTGCCAAGCTCTGTTTCAGTTCATTTTGCCTGACAACGTTTGTGTCGGCAGTTGTCCAAAGAGTGCTCTGTAGTCTCGCGCGAACTGACCCATGTGCCAAAATCCGTAAGCGTTTGCGATGTCCGATATACTCTCCTCTGGCGAGCAGGATACCAGTTCATGGCGCACAGCACCGAGACGGGCTCTTAGATAAAACTGCTTGGGGCTCACCCCATATGTTTCCTGAAACGCGCGACGAAGAGTGCATGTGGATACCTGAATATCTGCACATACCTCACCGATTGACACGTTATCCATCAAATGGGCCCGCATGAACTCAACGGCTTGTTGTGCTAAACGGGTTCTATTTTTACTGTTTCGCCGATCACTCCATTTTTCGCCTACCACCAGCATTTCCAGAAGCTCTAAGATCATATCACTCTCTTCACTATCAGAGCTTGGTCCGGCCGCTGATCCAATTAGAAAGCGCGCTTTGTTTTTGACTAAGTAATGCAGCTTGCCAGCGTCGCTAACGAAGGATCTTAAAGCGTCATTTCGCACGGTGCTGATATCAAGACCGCAATCGTCGGCGATCCGTTGAGCCCTTCGGATGTCGATGCCAAAGGTCAGGCCTGTGAGCGTTGAATTGCTCACGCCTTCAAAAGGGTCTCCGCTACCAAAATTCATCAGAGCGGTGTCTGAGGGTGAGCCGTTAAGCCAAGTCCGTACACTCCCTTTGTCTGGTAAGCCAAACGCTAGAATGTCAGGGCGAGAAACACCGGTTTGGTACACAGCCTTATCAAACGACAAATCAATCATTTGAAGGTCAAGACCTGCCCAAACGGATACCGAAGAGTTCATAGTTCCCTCTTCAATTTGGCGTAGCTCGACATCCCATTGGGACAGCTTGCGGAATTGCGAAGGGTCCTGCAAAAAAAGTGTGTTTGGGGCGCAGGTTTTTTTGGGGGCTGATCGTTTTTTGATGTCGTCCATTCCGCCCCGCAGGTAGTTTTCATGAAATGTTATTCGAATATGTAGGCGTGGACAATTGCAAGACAAAGCAGACAAATCGAGAGGGAAGAGATTCGGACGCCCATCGTTGCCTGACGATACTGCGCGCACCGAACGCGTCGTAACGCTGCTAACCAAAAGCGAAAAAGAGTTGTTGCGCTCACAGGCTGAAGACAGCGAACTCTCCCTTTCAACCTTTTGCCATCATCTGATCCTTGAAGGTCTGAAAACAAGTAAATCATGAAACAGGGGTATCTCATGAAATCAAAACTGTTCCTCTCCGCGCTGGTCTTTGCCGGCTCCGCTATCACGGCGGCAGCTCAGGACAGCAATATCGTGCATGATGCGGAATACTATGTGCTGAAGCAACAAAACGCAGCCGTTTGGGTCGAGAACGACGCACAGGTTGACCAACTGCTGGCCGATTTTCGTGAGAAAAACGGAGGGAACCCTCCAAACATCTTCTACATCCTTATTGACGATATGGGTTTTGGCGACATGGGTATGCCCGAGATGAACGCGATACGCGGGTATTCGACGCCCAATATCAACGCGCTCGCAGAGGAAAGCATGCGGTTTGCGCGCATGTATACCGAGCCGTCCTGCACACCGTCGCGGGTCGCCTTCATGACGGGTCGCCAGCCGTATCGCAATGGGATGGGCGATACCGCCGTCGATATTTCAGGTTTTGGCCTTGCCGATGAAGAAGTCACAATTGCCGAAGTTCTGAAATCCGTAGGCTACAACACCTCGCATGTTGGCAAATGGCACATGGGCGACATTCAGGAATCCTGGCCTACTTATCAGGGCTTTGACTACGCCGCGTTCCCCATCCATCAGCAGGGCCAGTTGGCCATCTTCAACGAAGATGCAGCCAAGGAAGAAATCACCATGGCCATAGGGGAAGACAACTACAACTCCAAATACACGCTGGATGATTGGTTTCGCCCTGATCCGGGACACATGATTACCGGCCTTGAAGCTGTTATTGGCGGGGAGGTCCGCGAAGTCCATATGGAACCGGGTGAGAAATGGACCCAGGACAAATATAATGAAATGAACATCCGCTATCAGGCACAGGCGATGGAACAGTTGCGCCTGCTAGCAGAACGGGATGAACCGTTCTTCCTGCAATACTGGCCGCTTGTCCCTCTGTCGACAACGCGCACGACGAGAGAGGCGTTCACGACACCCAACGGCGGTACATTCGTTGAAAGCATGGAAGAGCTGGATGAATGGATAGGGGTCATTCTGAACGAAGTCGATGCGCTGGGGCTCAGGGACAATACCCTGATCGTTTTGATGGGCGACAACGGTCACTTCACCAAATATGCCCCCGGCAGTGGGTTTTCGCCGCTGGTCTTCCGCGGCGGCAAGGCCGATACGTCTGAAGGAGGCGTTCGGGTGGACGCGTTTGCCCGCCTGCCCGGCTTGATCGAGGGAGACTCGATTGTATCTGACATTATTCATATCTCTGATTTGTTCACTTCAATTGCGCGTATCGGCGGAGCGATGGATGCCATCCCCCGCGACCGGATCATTGACGGTGTCGATCAGACGTCCCTGATGTTTATTGGCGATACGCATGGGCGCAGGGATCATGTACTGATCTACTCGATCAATTCGCTGAAAGAGGTGGTAAAGGAACACATCAAACTCAAAGTTCCGGCCAAAGGTGAAAATGCTATCGTGGCCAAGTTCTACAACCTGTTCCGCGACCCCCGCGAAGAACAGAGCGTATCGACCGAGATCGGAGCATGGGCTGGACATGAGTTTAACCGCATTATTGCCCGCCACCTGAAATTCAAGGAAATGTACCCCGATCAACCGGCCGCGACTGGACGTCCCTATGAAGGTATCGTGAACCTTCGTCCTGAAACCGTCGCAGCGGTGGATGCCTTTGTCGCCAAGCGGGACATTCAGCCCGACTAAAAGGTGAAGCTGATAAGAGTAATGCAAGCCCCGCATCAGATAATGATATGCTTGATGTGTGGCTTGGCATCCACAACAAAAATTCTGGAAACAATATGAAAATCCAAGCGCTTGTCCTTGCATTGGCGACTGGCATTGTTGCGGCCCCAGCAATCGCCGATGAAAACGCTTCAAACCCTTTGGCCGCAGTCAATAACACGGACATCCGGTATCAGTATTTTGATTTGGGCAACGGTGCTGACAAGCAGGACGCCTTTATAGATGGCGCATACATGCTGCGGCCTGATCTGAAACTGAAATATGAGTTGCACTACAACTCAACGGATGTGACTGGAACTCGGTTCACTGACTTTGAGAAATTGAGCCTCAAAGCGATCTATTTCCCTTCTCAGAGACCGCTCAACGAAACGTGGGCCATCAAGTCGGCCATTGGCCTGGAGTGGATACTGGACTTTGGCGACCCGGAAAAAGGGATCGGAACCGGGTCCGATCAAATTGCGCCTTTTGGCGGGTTCGCCTTTGCAAACACAAAATCAGGGCTGACGCTGATCCCACTGCTCCAGCATTTTGCTTCATACAATGGCCCGACGGACATAAACCAAACCGCGATGCGGTTGATTGCGCTACAACCGTTTGGCGATGGGTACTGGGCCAAGGCTGATATCAAAGCACCATATGACTGGGAGAATGATGCTTGGCCAGCGACCGCTGAGTTCCAGATTGGCAAGAACCTCAGTCCTGGCATCGCAATTTATGCTGATTTCCTCATCGGTATAGGTTCCGACCGCCCCTACGATAAAGGTGCCGGCTTAGGTTTGCGTTTCAACTACTAGTTCACCCACACCCAACCTCGGCGAAGATCATCTATGTCACAGTCCAGAACTCTGTTCAGCCATTTGTTTTCTGCGTCTATCTTGACCCTTCCTGGAACTGCCTTGAGCCAATCCCTGCCCGCTTCGGGTCGGTAGGAAATAAACTGGCGTCACGCCGCATCATTCTATCTGTCTACTTCGCTCTGAACTCGGGGAAGATCAACAGTCTCTGGACGATCCGCTAAGATGGATTTGAACCTTGAAACTGAATCCGTCGTTCGCGCTTCTAATCCCCAGCCAGCGATGCTTAGGCCCAGAGTTCTGAGAAAATAGACTTCTATTACGATCTGTACCCAAGACTTTGCAAAGTCCGCTTTCTGCGCATCGCAGACCTTCGCGAGAATCCAAGTTTCCTTAGGGAGGCCCTTTGCGGGGTTGAGCAATGCAAAGGGCCATAACCGCGACGACTAAGCCATAAACTGATTGAATTCGTCGCTAATGCAGACAAACGCGCAGCGCAAAACTATGGGCGAACTACGTAAACTTATGGGGTGCGCGAAGTGTTATGCGCAAACCTACAAGAGCCTAGAAATCCAAATTCTCGACGCTCAGGGCGTTTTTCTGGATGAATTCGCGGCGCGGTTCGACAACGTCACCCATCAGTTTGGTGAACAGATCATCCGCCTCAACCATGTCGTCCACACGCACCTGCAACAGTGTACGCGCGTCTGGGTCCAGAGTTGTTTCCCACAACTGATCGGGGTTCATTTCGCCCAGACCTTTGTAGCGCTGTAACGACAGGCCTTTTTCACCCTCTTCCAGAATGGCGCGCAATAGGTCCAGCGGACCGTGGATGGCTTGCGAACGGTCGCGGCGGATCAGTGTCGCCGGAGTGTTGTAGATCTCTTGCAAGCTTTGGGTAAAGCTGCCGGTCTTGCGCGCCTCGCCCGAGCGCAGCATTGGGCCATCCAGAGTACGCACCTCTTCAACGCCGCGCAGGATACGGGCAAGACGGATGCCGTGGTCCTGTGTGATCCGGCCATGCCAACCGCGCTCGTATTCCAGCGCGATTAGGTCGAGACGCGCGGCGACTTTATCGGCCACGCCTTGAAGGTCAGCATCCACCGCACCTGGGACAAAGGCTCCTGCAACGGCGGCCTGTTCCAGAATGTGACGCGGATAATGCGTCGGGAAGGCGTCCAGAACGCGTTTCAATTGGCGTGCTTCGTCCACAACGCGTGTCAGGTCCTGACCGATGATTTCTTCACCAGAACCGAGTTTCAGAACCGCCCCTTCGACTCCCTGGTTGACTAGGTATTCATCCATCGCCGCCTGATCTTTCAGATACACTTCAGACTTGCCACGCGACACTTTGTAAAGCGGCGGTTGCGCGATGTAGAGGTATCCGCCTTCGATCAATTCCGGCATCTGTCGATAGAAGAAGGTGAGCAGCAGCGTTCGGATATGCGCACCGTCGACGTCCGCATCCGTCATGATGACGATCTTATGGTAGCGCAGCTTTTCGATGTTGAATTCATCACGCCCAATACCGGTGCCTAGTGCCATGACGAGGTTGCCGATTTCCTGCGAAGACAGCATCCGGTCGAAGCGCGCGCGCTCGACATTCAGAATTTTGCCCTTGAGGGGCAAGATTGCCTGCGTTTGCCGATCGCGGCCAGTTTGTGCGGAGCCGCCAGCGGAGTCCCCCTCGACCAGAAAGACCTCGGTTTTTGTTGGATCTTTTTCCGAACAGTCCTTTAGCTTGCCTGCCAGGAAGTTCACATCCATCGCGGTTTTGCGCCGCGTCAACTCGCGGGCCTTGCGGGCAGCCTCACGGGCCAATGCCGCCTCAATGATCTTGCCAACGATGGTCTTAGCCTCATTCGGGTTCTCTTCGAACCATTCGGCCAGTTTTTCGTTCATCAGACCCTCAACCGCCGGTCGCACCTCGGAGCTGACCAGCTTGTCCTTGGTCTGGGATGAGAATTTCGGATCGGGCACTTTGACCGACAACACGCAGGTCAGACCTTCGCGCGCATCATCACCGGTAAAGCTGACCTTTTCTTTTTTTGCGATCCCACTGGACTGCGCATAGTTGTTGATCGTTCGGGTCAGCGCGCCGCGGAAGCCTGCCACATGCGTACCGCCATCCCGCTGAGGGATGTTATTGGTAAAGGGCAAGACCGTCTCGTGATAGCTGTCATTCCACCACATGGCGATTTCGACGCCGATATCATCCCGCTCACCCTTGATATAGATCGGCTCAGGCATGGCCGGGGTCTTGGATCGGTCAAGATATTTGACGAACTCCTTGACGCCGCCTTCGTAGAACAGTTCGGTCTCAAGCCGTTCAGCGGGGCGTTCGTCGATCAGGATGATCCTCACGCCCGAGTTCAGGAAGGCCAGTTCACGGAGACGCTTTTCCAGCGTCTCAAACGAGTATTCCAGGTTCGAAAAGGTATCGGTCGAGGCCAGAAAGCGCACCTCGGTTCCGGTCCGGTCACCGCATTCCGCGACAACTTTCAGATGCTCTGTTGTCTCGCCGCCTTCGAACCGTGCGACATGTTCTTTCCCATTACGCCAGACGCGCAATTCCAGCCAGTTCGACAGGGCATTCACCACCGAAACGCCCACGCCATGCAGACCACCGGATACTTTGTACGAGTTGCTGTCGAACTTACCGCCCGCGTGCAGCTGGGTCATGATGACTTCGGCGGCCGAGACACCTTCTTCGGGGTGGATATCCACCGGAATCCCGCGCCCGTTGTCGCTGACCGAAACGCTGGAATCGGCATGGATTTTGACCGTCACATGGTCGGCGTGACCAGCCAGCGCCTCGTCAATTCCGTTGTCGACAACCTCATACACCATGTGGTGCAGACCCGAGCCATCGTCGGTGTCACCGATATACATACCGGGGCGCTTGCGAACAGCCTCCAAGCCCTTGAGAACCTTGATGGAATCCGCGCCATATTCTTGTGGTGCCTGTGCGTCGTCGGACATGCCGTTAGTACCTATATTATTTTGGTAACTTATACGTTTTCTGGGGGGGAATGTCACGCGCTCCCCCCACATTTTGTGGTGGGCATGCGTGATTTTACCGGACTCGGCAGCTGACTGCCGAATCCTCACAACCGGTCGAGATCAGCAGCTATGTCCGCCGCAATCTCCTGCGCGTTTACATCGCTGCGTTCCGCAGACAATCGCAGACCTAAAAGATCGGATTGATAGCGTGTGGCCAACCGGTTCGGGTCGTGGTCTGGGGCTATGTCGCCCTGATCCTGCGCGCGTCGAAACAGGTCAGCGAAACAGGCCTTCATTTGGGCCATGTGCGCCCCGGCCTTTTTGGCCAGTGCGTGATCCTTTGCCTGAAGCTCCGCGTATGTTTTTGCCAGCATGCAGGCTTTTGCCGGGGCATTGCTGGCCTCGACGACCAAACGCGGCTGCGCCTTCAAGGCCTCGAGCGGACCCAATTGATCGGCAAGCGCACTCAGCCGCGCGACCCCTTCCTGTGCGTAGCGTTCCAAAGCTAAACCATACAGTGCGTCCTTAGACCCGAAAGCCGCATAAAAACTGCCGGGTTTCAGTTTCAGCTCGCGCTCCAGGTCCTTCAGCGACGTCCCGGCCCACCCCTGACGCCAAAAGATATCCCTGGCCTGGGCGATCAGAGCATCACGGTCATATTCGGGTTTGCGTGGCATTGTCTTCACCAATTCTTGAACGGTTGCTCAAATATATACTTGAGCGATCACTCAAGAAAGACTATTTCTGCCTCAATGCGCCAGAAAAGGAGTTTTCAAATGGCCAACTTCCCGTCCCACGATCTCGAATCCGCCCCTGAGGGATCCAAACCACTGCTGGAAAAATCGCAGGCCGCATTTGGCCGCCTGCCTGGCCTGCACAAGGTGATGGCGGAAAGCCCCCAGCACCTGGAAGGCTATCAGGTGCTGCACGGCCTGTTCATGCAGACCGATTTTGACAATGATGAGAAAACCGTCGTCTGGCAAACCATCAACGTGGAAAACGAGTGCCACTACTGCGTCCCTGCTCACACCGGTATCGCCAAGATGATGAAGGTTTCGGGCGACATCACCGAAGCACTGCGCAATGAAACCCCGCTGCCCAACGCAAAGCTGGAAGCGCTGCGCACATTTACGCTGCAAGTCATGGAATCTCGCGGCAACCCGACCGAAGAGCAGCTGCAGGCGTTCTTCGACGCAGGGTATGCGCACCGTGCGGTTCTGGATGTGGTTCTAGGCCTCGCGCAGAAAACCATGTCGAACTACGTCAACCACATGGCGAAAACGCCAGTCGACGAAGTTATGCGCGGCTTCCTTTGGGAACGTAAGGTAAGCGAACCTGCCTAAGAGCTTACGACCGAGCCCTCTTCGCCTTCGGAAACGATCAGCGTTTGGGCTCGGTCCCCCAGTTCCGCAAACAGTTCAGGCCCGGTGCCCGTCATCCAGGCCTGAGCACCCAAAGCACAAATCTCGTCATACAGCGCCGCGCGCCGCCCCGCGTCCAGATGCGCTGCAACCTCATCCAACAGCACAATCGGTGGCGCCCCCGCCATCCCGGCTAACGCCCTCGCGCTGGAGAGAATCAGAGAAACCAGCAGCGCCTTCTGTTCACCAGTCGAACAATCCCTTGCGGGCACGCCCTTGGCCGCAAACACCCCGTACAGATCCGACCGATGCGGACCAACCAAAGTCCTGCCCGCCGCCAGATCGCGAAAACGACTTTCACTCAAAGCCTCGCGCAGATCGTCCGCCGTTTCCGGCATCACACCTTCGGTTTGAACCAGTTCCAGATCTGCTGACGGAAAGGCGGTTTCGGCCTGATCCTGTGCGCTTCGCAGATAATCCAGCGCTGCCAACCGAGCCGAATGAATCCGATGGCCCATATCCGCCATCTGCCCTTCCAGAGCCGCGTACCAATGGGCATCGCGCACCTGTTCTTTCAACAGACGATTGCGTTCCCGCATTGATTTTTCGTAGGTCAGCGAGGCCTCGGCATGCGTTGGATCAAAACTCAGCGCGATCCGATCAAGGAACCGCCGCCGCCCTTCGGCGCCTTCGATCCACAACCGATCCATGGATGGGATTAACCAGACAACCCGCGCCAGCTTCCCAAGGTCAATCTGGCTGGACGTCTTGCCGTCAACCCGCACCAGACGAGCCGCGCCACCCTCGGACCATGTCTCGATCTCGTAATGCTTTTCCTGCGCCTGCAACAAGCCGGACAGTTTCCACCCCAGCGCCTCGGGCCGCCTCGTCATCTCGGCGGCGCTGGCGCGCCGCATCCCGCGACCGGGGGAAAACAGCGATACGGCTTCAAGGATGTTGGTCTTGCCCGCCCCGTTCGGACCATGAATGACCACCGGGCGGCCGTCCAATGACAACCGCGCCAGCTTGTGGGACCGGAAATGCGAGACCGTCAGTTCGGTCAGGGCCAAAGCCATGACCCCTCCCTTCGTCTTTTCAAAAATACTCCCGCCGGAGGCATCGCGCGTCAGCGCGATCAGACGCGCATCGGCATGACCACGTAAACCGCGCTCTGATCGTTACCTTCACGCATCAGCGTCGGATCACCGGCCGAATTGAATAGGAATACCGCGTTCTCGCGATCCACCTGCGACGCAATCTCCAGCAGATACTTGGCGTTGAACCCAATCTCCAGCCGCTCGTCATTATACGCCACAGCCAGTTCTTCTTCAGCCGCGCCGCTGTCAGGTGCATTCACCGAAAGCACCAACTTGTCAGCATCCAGCTGCAGCTTCACAGCGCGTGACCGCTCGGAAGACACTGTCGCAACGCGATCCACGGCCTGTGCGAATTCCGCGGCGTCCACTTCCAGCTGCCGCGTGTTGCCCTGTGGGATAACGCGCGTGTAGTCGGGGAAGGTGCCGTCGATGACTTTGGAGGTCAGCGTAATATCGGGCGTTGCAAAACGGACCTTGGTTTCGCTGACCGAGACGGCGATATCCATCTCGTCATCGTCCAGCAGTTTGCGCAGTTCACCCACGGTTTTGCGCGGCACGATCACGCCAGGCATGTCCGCCGCACCATCGGGCAGGTCCGCATCGATACGGGCCAGACGGTGACCATCGGTCGCTACACAGCGCAGGACCTTACCGCCTTCGGATCCGTCGGCGACATGCATGTAGACACCGTTCAGGTAGTACCGCGTCTCTTCGGTCGAAATGGCGAATTTCGATTTGTCGAACAGTCGGCGAAGCAGTGCGGCCGAGGCGGTGAAGTTCGACTGGTATTCCGAGGACGCCATCACCGGGAAATCTTCTTTCGGTAGGGTCGCCAGAGAGAAATTCGACCGGCCCGCTTCAACCGTCAAACGACCGGCCGCGCTGTCGGCGGTCAGCGTAACAAGCGCTCCGTCCGGCAGTTTGCGGACGATTTCGTGCAGCGTCGTTGCGGCAACCGTTGTAGCCCCTGCCTTTTCGACCTGAGCAGGCGCCTTGTCGACAACCTCGATATCTAGATCGGTCGCGCGAAACAGCGCCTGGTCGCCTTCGGCCTCAATTAACACGTTGGCAAGTATGGGAATGGTGTTGCGACGTTCGACAACAGATTGGGCCTGGGAAACGGCCTTGAGAAGGGTGCCGCGTTCGATGCTGATCTTCATACCCTTAATTCCTCTGACTTGCGTGCCGAAATGGGTGGGGACTGGCACGTTAGCGGTTCCACCCTGAGGCACAAGGATTTTTTATGGTTTTCTGGGTCGGAATGCCCAAAGGGTCAAGGGGCGCGTGGCCAGTCGAGCACAGTTCCTGTGCAACCGTGGACAATAGCGCACAAAAAACGCCCCGGGCGTGAGGGTCCGGGGCGTTTCCTGAGTGGTAGGGGATGAAACTCAGGCTTCCAGCGACCGACGCAGCATTTCCACGTCCTCCGCGATCTGACCATCCGTGGTCTTCAGTTCTTCGATGCGCTTGACGCCATGCATGACGGTGGTGTGGTCGCGACCACCAAAGCGGCGACCAATCTCGGGCAAGGACCGGCTGGTCAGCTGTTTGCACAGATACATCGCAACCTGACGCGGACGGGCATAAGATCGCAGACGCTTGGGACCGATGATGTCCGACAGCCGGATGTTGTAATAGTCCGAAACCTTGCGCTGAATCTCTTCGACGGTGATCTTGCGCTCGGACGCGCGCAGCACATCGGCCAGACAATCCTGCGTCAGCTCCATGTCGATCTCGCGACCCACCAGCGAAGCAAAAGCGAACAGCCGGGTCAGCGCACCCTCAAGGACACGGACGTTGGTCGAGATGCGATGGGCCAGGAATTCCAGGACGCCATCTGCAATAGTCAGGTCAGGATACGTGCTGCTGTATTGCTGTACCTTGTTCTGCAGGATGCCCAGACGCAGTTCGTAGTCGGTCGGATGCAGGTCAACGACCAGACCGCATTGCAGGCGGGATTTTACACGATCCTCAAGATCCTTGATCTCACCGGGCGCGCGGTCGGCCGAGATGATGATCTGTTTGTTCTGATCCACCAGCGCGTTGAACGTGTGGAAGAATTCTTCCTGAGTCGAATCCTTGCCTGCGATGAACTGCACGTCATCGACCATCAGAACATCGACCGAGCGGAACAGGTGTTTGAAATCCATCATCCGACGTTCGCGCAGGGCCTGTACGAACCGGTACATGAATTGTTCCGCCGACAGGTAGAGCACATTCAGCTCAGGGCGCTTGGTTTTCAGTTCCCAGGCGATCGCATGCATCAGGTGTGTCTTACCCAGACCAACACCGCCATACAGAACCAGCGGATTGAACGTCACCGGACCGCCCTCGGATACGCGGCGCGCAGCAGCATGGGCCAGTTCGTTAGGTTTGCCGACAACAAAGCTGTCAAAGGTAAAGCGGGCATCCAGAGGTGCCGCTTGCAGGGATTCCAGCGCATCATTGGCAGAATCGACCTGCGGCGCTGGGGCTGCATCCGGCGTCACGGTTGGCTCGGGCACGGATTCGACCTTGGGACGCGCCGGTGAGTTGGCGGCGACGCGAAAGGCCAGGCGCTGCACCGATTCCCCTGCGGTGTTCATCTCATACAGGATGAGATCCGCAAAGTTTTGACTAACATAGTTGCCCATGAAATTGGTCGGTACCGAAAACACTGCCACCCCGTCCTGCAACTCTTGGAATTCAAGAGGCTCGATCCAGGTCGTGTAGTTGTTTCGGCCGATCGCTTTGAGCAACTTGTTACGTAGTAGTCCCCATTTCTCTTGTGTCATTAAGCGCCTCACGCATCCCATTCTTTATTGGCCTGTCGGCCTTATTACTATGTTCCGGTCGCCCGGTTTGAGCACTCAAACGCACAGGGATACCCTTCACCAAACTGCAAAAGTTTGGCGGGTTTTTTTGTCGAATGCCTGCACTGCCAAGTCCGCCGGCATTCCATATCAGGAACGCCCTTGAATCAGGGTTGCGCATCGCAATCTCATTTTCGACAGGGCTTGGTTCCTTGGTTACCCAAAGACCATAGCAGATCAGCAAACTAAATTCGTCCAGTTGCCAACATTCGTCCCTGACCTCCCTGATGCCCGTCAGTTCGGTCGCTGGAACAGCCTGTCCCCCCAAGCGAGTGAATCGCTGTATCAGTGGTAACAAGAGGCTGCGGTTCCCGGCAACGAAACTCTGATGTTGACTCGCGTCTTTGGCCGAAAGAATCTCTCAGATTTGTGAAGGCGCGGCATTCAGGCAACAGCAAAAAAAAAGCGCCACGAATTGTGACGCTTTTTTGGCAATTGAGCTTTAGATAGTTGACCCAAGGTCAACTCGGAGTCTTAGCCCAGCGCTTTTACACGAGCCGACAAGCGCGACATTTTACGCGACGCGGTGTTCTTGTGGAAAACGCCTTTTCTAACGCCGCGCATCAGTTCGGGCTGAGCTACGCGTAGAGCTGCGGTTGCAGCGTCTTTGTCGCCGGATGCGATCGCTTCTTCTACTTTACGCAGGTAGGTACGGATGCGCGAACGACGTGCTTTGTTGATTGCGAAACGCTTCTCGTTCTGACGAGCGCGCTTTTTAGCCTGGGGCGAATTTGCCATGTGTCTCTGACCTTTGGTTCGGTACGTTATCTAGGGTAGCGCGCCACGGAATATCCGCACCGGATCAGAAATCACGAGTGTGAGTCGGGCCAAGCGGGCCGCACGCGCATGTATAGCGGCGCTTACTACCCAAGTTGGCCAGATTTGCCAAGCCGATTCTTTTGAGACACATGGCAGGTATTAAAAAGGCGGGCAAAGACCCGCCTGTTCCTATCCGATCAGGGCACCGCTTATTTGTCGCGGAACTGAGCAGCCCGTTTTTCCAGGAACGCGGCCATGCCTTCCTTCTGATCCTCGGTCGCAAACATCGAGTGGAACACGCGACGTTCAAACAGCATCCCTTCGCTGAGCGGCAGCTCATAGCTGCGGTTCACGGCCTCTTTGGCCGCCATTGTGCTCAGCTGGGACTTCTCGGCGATCTTCTGGGCCGCACCCATCGCCTCGTCCATCAGCTTTTTGGCGGGAACGACGCGGCTGACAAGGCCAGAACGCTCCGCCTCTTCGGCGTCCATGAAGCGGCCGGTCAGGTTCATGTCCATGGATTTGGACTTACCGACAAAGCGGGTCAGACGCTGGCTGCCGCCCAGCCCTGCAATAACGCCAAGGTTGATCTCGGGTTGACCGAACTTGGCCGTATCGGCAGCGATGATGAAGTCGCACAGCATCGCCAACTCGCACCCGCCACCCAGCGCATAGCCTGCAACGGCCGCGATGATCGGCTTGCGGATCGCGCAGACACGGTCATTCAGATCACCAAACAGGTTCGAGCTGTAGACGTCCACAAAGCTCATCTCGGACATTTCCTTGATGTCCGCACCTGCCGCGAACGCCTTGTCCGAACCGGTAATGACAATGCAGCGCACTTTGTCATTGGTATCCGCATCTTCCAATGCGGTGCACAGTTCCTGAGCCAGCTGTGAATTCAGCGCATTCAGCGCGTCGGGTCTGTCGAGCTTGATAAGGGCGACGTGGTCTTCGATTTCGACGATGATCGTCTCAAAAGCCATGAGGTGAAAGCTTCCGGTTGTTCCGTTCAGGTACGATTCCTTATCACGCGAATTCGCTGGATCAAGTTATCTTTGGCATTGCGCACAATAGAAGGATGAGCGACCGGACTGGGTGATTCTCTTGATCGGGGCACCGCAGCCCTCGGTCCGGCACGGCTCATCCTCGCGGCCATACACGTCGAAGCTGTGCTGAAAATATCCAAGTTCTCCATCGGCTTGGCGGAAATCGCGCAGGGATGAGCCACCCGCTTCGATGGCGTCCTGCAGCACTTTTCTGATGATGGGAACCAAAGCTGCAACGCGCGTTGAAGAAATCTGCCCGGCTTTGCGACGTGGCGACACTCGGCCGCGATAAAGCGCCTCACAGACGTAGATATTCCCTAATCCAGCAACGATTCCCTGATCCAGAAGCGCAGATTTGACCGGAGTGTTCTTGCCGCGAAACGCATCAATCAGGTGTTGCTCGTGAAAATCGTTACCCAGGGGCTCGGGCCCAAGAACCGAAAGCAGCTTGTGATCATCCGCCGTGGCCGTTTGCAACAGGTCCATTGCACCGAACCGGCGTGGATCATTGAATGTAACCCGCGCGCCATTGGCCATGTGAAAGACCACATGGTCATGTTTTTCCGGCATCGGATGTTCATGCACGAATTGCCCCAGCGGATCTCCGGATACGGTCATCCGGCCTGACATCCCGAGGTGAATCAGCAATGTTTCACCGCTGCTGAGATCGGCAAGAATGTACTTCGACCGCCGGCGCAATCGCTGAACCGTCTGCCCGGTCAACCGCTCGGCCATCCGATCAGGGAAGGGCCAGCGCAGATCGGGGCGATTCACGTCGGCACGTTCGATCACCACACCCTCCATCGCGGGGCTCAGGCCGCGTCTTACTGTCTCGACCTCGGGCAATTCGGGCATTTGAGGGCTCCTAATTCAAAGGGCCGCATTGTGCCCCGGTTCCAGAGCCCTATAACAGAGGCGAAATTCGACAAACGGCAAGGCAAATGTCCGACAACAGCGACAAGACCACTCATTTCGGGTTTGAAACCGTGCGCGAGGCAGAAAAGGCCGGGCGCGTGCAGGGCGTGTTCAACTCGGTCGCCTCGAAATACGACGTGATGAACGATGTCATGTCGATGGGCATTCACCGGGTCTGGAAAGACGCGATGATGGACTGGCTTGCGCCGCGCCCCGGTCAACGCCTGCTGGATGTGGCGGGTGGCACCGGAGACATCTCGTTCCGGTTCCTGAAACGCGCAGGCTATGGCCATGCCACGGTTCTGGACCTGACCGAACCCATGCTGATCGAAGGCCGCCAACGCGCCGAAGCCGACCAGATGGTCGACAGCCTAAACTGGGTGGTTGGCGATGCCATGTCGCTGCCCTTCGACGACAACACGTTTGACGTCTACACGATTTCATTCGGCATCCGGAACGTGACTCGCCCGCAAGAGGCACTGAATGAGGCATTTCGAGTCCTGAAACCCGGTGGCCGCCTGATGGTGTTGGAGTTCAGCCAGCTGCCCAATGACGGGTTGCAAAAGCTCTATGACCTCTACAGCTTCAACGTCATCCCGCGCATGGGCAAGTTGATCGCCAATGACTATGACAGCTATCAGTACCTGGTCGAATCGATCCGTAAGTTCCCCGATCAGGAAACTTTCCTGGGAATGGTGCGGGCCGCAGGTTTTGAAAACGCCAAGTACCGCAACCTGAGCATGGGCATCGCCGCGCTGCATTCCGGCTGGAAAATCTGATGCGCGGCCCTCACAACATCATTCGCCTGATCCGGACAGGCGCCACTCTCGAGCGCACAGGCGCCATGAACGTTGTGCTGGACGCGTTCGAGGCTCCTCGCACGATACGTTTTTTGGCGCATGCCTTGGGCAAGCCGTTCCAATGGCTGGGCTATAAAGGCGATCCCGACATGCCGCCCGCCACTCGGGCACTGACGGCGCTGGGACCTGCCTATATTAAGTTTGGCCAAGTTCTGTCGACCCGGCCCGACGTGGTCGGCAATGAACTGGCCGAACAGCTGCGCGTGTTGCAGGACAAACTGCCTCCATTCTCACGGGCCGAAGCGATGGCCGAAGTCGAAAAGGAACTGGGCCAGCCGGTTTCCGAGATGTTCAGCGAGTTCAGCGACCCCATCGCTGCGGCCTCGATTGCTCAGGTCCATAAGGCCAAACTGGTCAGCACCGGCGAGGACGTGGCCGTCAAGGTCCTGCGTCCGGGAATCGAGCGCGCCTTCCGCAAGGATGTCGACGCGTTCTATTTCGCCGCCCGCATCGTTCAGTTGTTCGCGCCCGGCGCGCGTCGCTTGCGGCCGATGGAGGTAATTGAACATTTCGACGGGGTCGTACGTGGCGAATTGGACCTTCGTCTGGAAAGCGCTGCCGCGTCTGAATATGCGGCCAACACAAAGAATGATACCGGGTTCTGGCTGCCGCCTGTGGTCTGGTCCCTGTCGGCCCGCCGCGTGATGACGCTTAGCTGGGCCGACGGTATTCCGCTGGGTGACAACGCCGCGTTGGACGCTGCCGGGCATAATCGCCCCGACTTGGCGGAACGCGTCCTGCGCCTGTTCCTGTTGCACGCGCTGCGCGATGGGTTTTTCCACGCCGACATGCATCAGGGGAACCTGAAGGTCGCGGCAAACGGTGACATCATTGCCTACGACTACGGCATCATGGGCCATATCGACGAATACACCCGCCGCGTTTACGCCGAGATCCTCTTTGGCTTTATCCGTCGCGACTACAAACGCGTGGCCGAGGTGCATTTCGAAGCGGGCTACGTCCCGGCAAATCAGGATGTCGATGAATTCGCCCGCGCTCTGCGCGCGGTCGGTGAGCCCATCTTTGGCATGGACGCGACCCATATCTCAATGGGCCGCCTGCTGAACTACCTGTTCGAAGTGACCGAACGGTTTGGCATGGAAACCCGGACCGAGTTGATCCTGCTGCAACGCACAATGGTGGTTGTCGAAGGTGTCGCGCGGTCACTGGATTCGCACATCAACATCTGGGAAGTCGCCCGACCGGTTGTCGAGGATTACATCAAGCAATCCATCGGCCCCCGCGCGGCTCTGCGGGATTTTGGCAAAACGGCCATGGTATTGGCCCGCTTTGGCCCCCGCTTGCCTGCTTTGGTGGAGAATGCGCTGATCGCTCAGACGCAGAAAGACGATGCCCAGAACAAAGGAATTTCGGCAACCATTCTGCCCGCAACCATCGGGGCCGCCGCCGGAGCCGCAATTGTTCTGATCCTGGCAGCCTTCACCTAAACCCTATTCGTCAGCTTCATCTGGCTAAAAATATCCTCGGGGGGAATCGCGCCCAAGGCGCGATGGGGGGCAGACAGCCCCCCTGCTCCGGTGGGGATCAGAGCCGCTCGAACGCGATGGCAATACCCTGTCCGCCGCCGATGCACATGGTGACCAACCCTTTGGATCCACCAATGCGCTCCAACTCATACAGCGCCTTCAATGTGATGATCGCGCCCGTCGCTCCGACCGGATGACCCAAGGCGATCGCGCCACCGTTCGGATTCACCTTGCCGGCGTCCAAACCCAGCTCTTTGTTCACAGCCAATGCCTGAGAAGCGAAGGCTTCGTTGCTTTCAATCACGTCAAAGTCGTCCACGGTCAGGCCAGTACGCGCCATAAGGTTCTGCACGGCGGGCACCGGTCCGATCCCCATGACCTCGGGGCGGACACCTGCGTGGCCATAACCCAGAATGCGCGCCTTGGGTTTAAGACCCGCTTTTTCCGCAGCCTCCGCCGTAGCGAGTACCATCGCTGCCGCACCGTCATTGATCCCCGACGCGTTACCGGCAGTCACGCGTCCGTCTTTCTTGAATGCCGGACGCAGACCAGCCAGAGCCTCAACCGAGGTCTTTTTCGGGTGCTCGTCGACCATGAAATCGACCATGTCGCGCTTTACTTTGACCTGAACCGGGGCGATCTGGCTTTGGAAATAGCCCGACTCGATGGCCGCTGCTGCGCGGGTCTGGCTGGTCAGGGCAAACTCGTCCATCTGTTCGCGAGTGACCTGATGTTCGTCAGCCACGTTTTCAGCCGTCACCCCCATATGGCCGGTGCCAAAGGGGCAGTTCAGCGCGCCCAGCATCATGTCCAAAGACGTGACATCGCCCATTTTGGCACCCCAGCGCGCCTGAGGAACGATGTACGGGCTGCGCGACATGCTTTCCGCGCCGCCAGCCACGGCGAACTCTGCATCGCCCAGCATTAGTGACTGCACGGCGGAAACAATCGCCTGAGCCCCCGACCCGCACAACCGGTTTACGTTCATCGCTGGAGTCTCGTTCGGAATGCCCGCCTGTTTTGCGGCTGCACGGGACAAATACATGTCACGCGGTTCGGTGTTAATGACATGACCAAAAACCACGTTGCCGATCTGGGCCGCCTCGACCCCGGACTTCTCCATCGCCGCCTCGGTCACGACGGTTGCAAGATCAATCGGTGCGGTTGACGCCAGCGCCCCGCCAAACGTGCCGATCGCGGTGCGGGCACCATCAAGAATCACGATGTCTTTCATGTCTCTTCTCCTCTGGGGTTTGGCGGAACTATGCATCTGCGGCATCAGGCTGTCCCATGGAACGTACCGTCACAAGCAGAATTGACATCCGCAGGTCAAAAGCGCATGAGATTCCGTCATGACGGAAAACTCAGACGATATCCTGACACGCCTGCCTGCTCGCCTGAAAGAGGCACGCCGCGCCAAGGGCCTGTCGCTTGAAGCCGTTGCAAACCTCAGCGGTGTATCCCGATCCATGGTCAGCCAGATCGAACGGGGCGAAAGCAGCCCGACGATTTCGACCCTGTGGAACCTGACCCGCGCCTTGCAGGTCGATTTCGCCGGGCTGCTGGAAGAAGCGAACAGCGCGGACCAGATCGAGGTTCTCAGGAAATCCGAAGTGCCCAGCATCGACAACATGGGCCAGAATTGCCGGATTCGCATTCTGTCGCCACCCGAAGAGGCGGGTGGTCACGAGGTCTACGACATTGAATTCGACAAAGACGGCGCCCTGAACAGCCAGCCCCATGCTCGTGGAGCAAGAGAGCAACTGACTGTGCTGGAAGGCGCCGTACGCGTGACCTCTGGAACTGCTGTCAGTGACATGCAGCAGGGTGACACCGCACGCTATGCGGCAGATGTCGCGCATTCGATCATCGCCAATGGGCCTGCGCGGGTCTTCCTGATTGTAAAAAACGCCTGACGCCGGCAAAAATCCGCCTTCACGGATTTTTTTCTCGTATATTGTAATTCCCCCATTTGGGAATTACGTCCGTTATGTTAGATATGCGACTCAGACAAACGGAGACCGCCATGGCTGATGCATTCCTGTCCCACATCACGGACACCCTCGCGCAGATCGAATCTGAGGGTCTGTATAAACGCGAACGAATGATCACCTCGCCTCAGGGCGGTGAGATTACGGTGGGCGACAAACAGGTGATCAACCTGTGCGCCAACAACTATCTGGGTCTGGCCGACCACCCTGCCCTGATAGACGCCGCCAAAGGCGCGATGGAGCCCAAGGGGTTCGGCATGGCCTCGGTCCGCTTCATCTGCGGCACGCAGGACATTCACCGTGAGCTTGAGCAGAGGTTGGCAGGGTTCCTGAACAAGGACGATTCGATCCTGTTCGCCGCCTGTTTCGATGCCAATGGCGGACTGTTTGAGCCCTTGTTAGGGCCGGAAGACGCCATCATCTCGGACAGTCTGAACCACGCCTCGATCATCGACGGGGTGCGGTTGTGCAAGGCGAAACGCTATCGCTATCTGAACAATGACATGAACGACCTCGAAGCCTGGTTGAAACAGGCGCGCGAGGATGGCGCACGGCACATCATGATCGCCACCGATGGTGTATTCTCGATGGACGGCTATCTGGCCAACCTGCCCAAAATCCGGGAACTGGCCGACAAATACGACGCCATCGTCATGGTGGATGACTGCCACGCCACAGGCTTCATGGGGCCAAACGGCGCGGGCACACCGGATCATTTCGGTGTCGATGTGGACATCCTGACAGGGACTTTGGGCAAGGCACTTGGGGGGGCAATCGGCGGTTATATCGCCGGGCCGCAGCCAGTGATCGATCTGCTGCGGCAGCGGGCGCGGCCCTATCTGTTCTCAAACTCGCTGCCGCCATCCATCGTCGCCGCAGGTATTGAGGCGATCCGTTTGGTCGAAGAGGGCGATATGCTGCGCGCCCAACTGTTCGGTAATGCCAAATACTGGCGCGCGGGGCTTGAGAAGCTGGGCTTCGACCTGCTGCCGGGTGAACATCCGATCATCCCTGTCATGCTGGGTGAAGCAACGCTGGCGCAGGAGATGGCATCCCGTCTGTTCGATGAGGGTGTCTATGTTTCGGGCTTCTTCTTCCCCGTCGTCCCGCGCGGGCAAGCGCGGATCAGAACGCAGATGAATGCGGCTCTAACAAAAGGCGAATTGGACCGTGCACTGGCGGCCTTTGGGAAGGTCGGCAAGGAACTGGGAGTGATCTGATGCGACCCAACACGATGAAAGCCCTTGAGAAATCCAAGCCTGAGGAAGGCCTGTGGATGGTCCAGGCCCCGGTGCCTGATATCAACGCGGACGAAGTTCTGATCCGCATCAACAAAACCGGCATCTGCGGGACGGATATTCATATCTGGAACTGGGATGAGTGGGCCGCAGCCACGGTGCCAATCCCGATGATCACCGGCCACGAATTCGCAGGTGAGATCGTCGAGATTGGCCGCAACGTGTCCGGTCTTGAGATCGGTCAGCGCTGTTCAGGCGAGGGTCATCTGATCACCACCGACAGCCGCCAGAGCCGCGCCGGGAAGTTCCACCTCGACCCCGGCACTCGCGGGATCGGCGTGAACGAACAGGGCGCTTTTGCCCAGTACCTGAAACTGCCCGCTTTCAACGTAGTACCATTGCCTGATGATGTGCCTGATGAGATCGGCGCGATACTCGACCCGTTGGGCAACGCCGTTCACACCGCGCTCAGCTTTGATCTGCTGGGCGAAGACGTTCTGATAACCGGCGCAGGCCCTATCGGGATCATGGCCGCCGCCGTTGCGCGCCATGCCGGCGCCCGGCATGTGGTAATAACGGATATCAACCCCGATCGCCTGACGCTTGCCGAACATGTGGTACCAACGGTACGGACGGTCGATGTCAGCAAAGAAGACCTGCAGGACGTGATCGCGGAACTGGGCATGAAAGAAGGCTTTGACGTTGGCCTTGAAATGTCCGGTTCGCAAATCGCGCTGGACCAGATGGTCGAGGCGCTTGTGATGGGCGGCAAGATCGCTTTGCTGGGCATTCCGCCCGGAAAATCTCCGGTCGATTGGTCCCGTATCGTGTTCAAGGCAATCACCATCAAAGGCGTTTACGGCCGAGAGATGTTTGAGACCTGGTACAAGATGATCGCCATGCTGCAGAACGGTCTGGACGTGAGCCGGGTGATCACTCACCGCTTCGGTGTCGATGATTTTGCCGAAGGCTTTGCGGCTATGAAATCGGGTCAATCCGGCAAGGTCGTTCTGGACTGGACCTGATGCTCTGGAACTGCGCCGGTTCAGCCCCTAAACAGGGGTGAACTCAGGCGTTGGAGGGGCAAATGGGTGACAAAAAAGAAGACAGGTTTCAGGAGCGCGGGATCGAGGACTCGCTGGTTACCGATTTCGCAGAAGCCCATCGCAACAGCTATGGCGATTTCCTTCAGCTTAAGACCCTGCTGAACCTGCAAAAGACCTTTCAGGACCCGGCTCAACCGGATGAGATGTTGTTCATCATCATCCATCAGGTCAGTGAGCTGTGGCTGAAACTGATGCACCACCAATTGCTCGAGGTGCGCCGGTTCCTGCAACAGGACGATTTTGGTCAGGCGATGAAAAATCTCGACCGGATCAAGGCGATCCAGCGGCAATTGATCGCCGCGTGGGAAACGTTGCTGACCATGACCCCCGCCGACTACATGACCTTTCGGCAGGCCTTGGGCAGTTCCTCTGGCTTTCAGAGCTATGGCTATCGCCAGATTGAGTTCATTCTGGGCAACAAGGACGCCTCGACCCTGAAGGTTCATGAACATGATCCCGAGGTCATGGAGATGCTGAACGCCGCCCTGACCAAACCATCGCTGTATGACGAGGTGCTGTTCATGCTGGCCCGCCAAGGGTTTGACGTGCCGCGGGAACTACTCGATCGCGACTTTGCGCAGCCCTATTCCGGCGATCCGCGCATCGTGAAAATATGGGTTCAGGTGTTCCAAAACACCGAGAAACACTGGGATTTTTATGCGCTGGCAGAAAAGCTTATGGACGTAGAATCGCTGTTCCAGCGTTGGCGCTTTGATCACGTCACGGCGGTGGAACGCGTGATCGGCAACCAGCCGGGCACCGGCGGTTCCAGTGGCGTGTCCGTCTTACGTAAAGCCTTGGATTTGCGATTCTTCCATGATCTCTACGACATGCGCACCGAACTGATGTATGCCGAACAGGAGTAAGTGATGCTGTACCGTGGATTTTCTCAGGACGAGTTGGAACGGGAATACGCGCCCAGTTCGATGATCGGCGGCGACTTGACCCCATATCTGGAAAGCTACGCCGCACTCAGCGCGCAACATCGGGCACAGATGGAGGTGATCGGGAACGTCTCGTACGGTGAGCCTACGGCGCAGGTATTGGATTTCTTTCCTGCGAAAGGTGCGGGCGCGCCGCTGCATGTCTTTATTCACGGCGGCTATTGGCAGGCTCTAAGTCAGCGAGAATCGGCGATTATGGCCCCGGCATTGGTTGAGGCCGAACAGTCCTTTGCGACCCTGAATTACACGCTGGCCCCGGATGCACGGATTGGCGACATGATCGATGAATGCCGCGACGCCTTACTGTGGTTGGCAGCCAACGCGCCTGATCTGGGGTTCGATCCATCCCGCGTCACACTGTCGGGACACAGCGCCGGGGCGCATCTGGCGGCAATGGTCATGGCGACCTCGGCCGATGCATTGGCCCGCGCAGGATTACGCGTGCGCGATGTGATTCTGATCAGTGGTATCTATGACTTAGAGCCTATCAGCCAGACATCGGTAAACGACCCTCTGCAACTGACCCCAGTCGAAGTGCATGATCTGTCCCCAATCCTGCATCTGCCCACCCCCGGCTCGCGCTATCACGTGACAGTGGCCGAGCGTGACACGCCCGAATTCATCCGTCAAAGCCGGGACTATGCGGAATTGCTGCGCAAGGGCGGACACTCGGTCAGTTTCGACCTGAAAAAGGGCATGCATCATTTCGATATCATCCTGCATCCCGGCACCTTCCTACCCGCGTCGCAGTAATTCTTTACCGCACGAAAGACCCGCAACCGTGTTTCAGTGTTCTCTGAGCGGCTAGGCCGCCACGGCCTTCGTCACGACGGAAGGGATCGGCACATCCCAGATTGGCCCGGTTCCATGCTTTTCCAGCACCCGGTCAATGACAGACTTGCGGATTGCAGAGGCGTATTCTTCCGGCTGCGGGCGCAACAAGCCCCCCCCCGCGCGCGGTGCCTTCGCGAAAAACTCAAAGGGCGCACCAGGGTCGTCCACGCGCCACATCGAATCGACCGTTACAATTGAGAAATCCTCAAACCCGGCGGTAGACAGGGCCGGAAAGGACAGCGCAGGGTCTGCGTAGTCGTTCGCACCAGGCACGGGCGGTAATGTGATATCAGGGTGGCCGTGCTCTGCAATTGCATCAAAGACATACCCGAGCGCGGAATCTACCTCGGGTCCACACCAGACTGAGAAAGCCAGTTTTCCCCCGGGGCGCAAAACGCGACGGGCCTCTTCAAAGACCGCCAGAGGATCGGGGACATGCGGAATGCCGAACCCGATGGTAACGGTGTCAAATTCTTCATCATCGAAATCCAGGCCCATCGCGTCGCCCTCTACAAATCGCGCCCCGGGCACCGCGTCCCGCGCCATTGCGAGCATAGCTGGCGAGAAATCGACACCAATTGCGTTTGCCCCGTCGCGAACCAGTCCAGCGGTCACATTGCCATGTCCGCAGCACAGGTCGAGCGATTTGGTGCCCGGTCCGGATGCAACTGCCGCGATGAGATGGGGAACCACCATGTTGGCGGCCCGGGCGAAAGTCTGAGCGTAGGATCGCGCAACATGCGCATCCGATCACTCGCGCTTTTCAAGCGCCGCGAAACTATCTGCTTCCGCCATCGGCTGTCCTTTCCGGCACCATTTGCAAGCTTAGCACATTTCTCGGCTATTCTCGCCCCGCGCAGGTCAGGCGTCGCCCGTTGGTCAACACCCTGAATGTTTGAAGGATTCGGACTGCCGGGGCATGTAGGTATCCCACAAAAAAAGCGGCCCCGAAGAGCCGCTTATTTCTGTTTCCATGCTGTACCAAATCAGTCCAGCGTACGTGTGACCTCTTCGCGCTCGAAGATTTCGATTACGTCGCCGGCGCGGATATCGTCGTAGTTTTCGAACGCCATACCGCATTCCTGACCCGACTGAACCTCGGCCACTTCGTCCTTGAAGCGCTTCAGCGTCTTCAGCGTGCCTTCGTGGATCACCACGTTGTCGCGCAGCAGACGGACGCCTGCGGAACGGCGGGCAACGCCTTCGGTAACCAGGCAGCCGGCAACCTTGCCAACGCCAGTGACCTTGAAGACTTCTCGGATCTCTGCGTAACCGATGAACTTCTCACGGATCTCGGCGCTCAGCAGGCCGGAAGCGGCGGCTTTCACGTCGTCCACGAGGTCATAGATCACTGAGTAGTAGCGAATCTCGACGCCCTTCTGGTTCGCGGTATTCCGCGCCGACGCGTTGGCACGGACGTTGAACCCGAAGATCGGCGCGCCTGAGGCTTCGGCAAGACCAACGTCTGTCTCAGTAATCGCACCAACACCCGAGTGCAGAACGCGCACGCGCACTTCGTCATTGCCGATCTTCTCCATCGCCTGAACGATGGCTTCGGCGGACCCTTGCACGTCCGCTTTCATCAGAATCGGCAGCTCGGTGACGTTTTCATCTTCCTTGGCCTTCTGCATCAGTTGCTCAAGTGTGGTCGCGGCACCGGCGGCGGCGCGTTTGTCCTTGGCGGCCTGTTCGCGATATTCGGCGATCTCGCGGGCTTGCGCTTCGGTCTCGGTCACGTTCAGAACGTCACCGGCCTCGGGCGTGCCGTTCAGACCCAGAACCTCGACCGGAACCGAGGGGCCAGCTTCCTTGACGCGTTCGCCTTTGTCGTTGATCAGCGCACGAACCTTACCGTACTGCTCACCCACAACGAAGATGTCACCCTGATGCAGCGTGCCGTTCTGAACCAGAACGGTGGCCACAGGACCACGACCCACATCCAGCTGTGCTTCGATCACAGCACCTTGGGCGGCGCGGTTCGGGTTGGCTTTCAGTTCAAGGATTTCGGCCTGCAGCGCGATGGCTTCCAGCAACTCGTCCAGACCCTGGCCGGTGATGGCGGACACTTCGACGTCCTGAACCTCACCCGACATTTTCTCAACGATCACTTCGTGTTGCAGAAGATCGGTGCGGACCTTGTCCGGGTTTGCATCCGGCTTGTCGACCTTGTTGATCGCCACGATCATCGGCACACCGGCCGCTTTCGCGTGGTTGATCGCCTCGATCGTCTGCGGCATCACCGCGTCGTCTGCGGCAACAACCAGAACCACGATATCCGTGACCTGAGCACCGCGCGAACGCATCGACGTAAAGGCCGCGTGGCCCGGCGTGTCCAGGAAGGTCAGCGTGGTGCCGCCATCGGTTTTCACCTGATAGGCGCCGATATGCTGGGTGATGCCACCGGCCTCCCCCGCCACAACGCGCGCGTCGCGGATCGCATCCAGTAGCGAGGTCTTACCGTGGTCAACGTGGCCCATGATGGTGATGACCGGCGGACGCGGCTGCAGATCGCCTTCGTCGTCTTCGACCTCTTTGATGACGTCTTCCACGTCCGAATCAGAGACGCGAGTCACCTTGTGGCCAAATTCTTCGATGATCAGCTCGGCAGTATCGGCGTCGATGGTCTGGTTCTGCGTGACCATCATGCCCATCTGCATCAGCGATTTGACAACGTCAGCCACACGCTCGGCCATACGGTTGGCCAGCTCCGAGACCATGATCGCCTCGGGCAGTTGAACGTCGCGGATCACCTTTTCCCGCTCGACCGGGCCGCCCATGGCCTTCTGACGCGCGCGCTCCTGCTTGCGCTTCATCGACGCCATCGAGCGTTGACGGTTGCCTTCGCCACCGGTCGCCTGACCAAGTGTCAGCTTGCCCGAGCGACGGTTGTCGTCACGACCCTTGCCACGACCACGCTGTTCGCGTTCGCGGTCCTGTTTGCGCGGAGTTGCAGCCGGTGCAGGTTTACTTGCCGGGGTGCGGGCCGCTTTGGGCTCTTCCGGTGCAGGCGCTGCAGCAGCGTGTTTGGCGGCTTCTTCCGCTTCTTTGCGCTTGCGTTCTTCTTCTTCGGCCTTGGCGCGTGCACGTTCTTCGGCCTCACGCTGTTCGCGTTCCTTGGCCTCTTGTTCCGCACGGCGGCGGGCGCGCTCTTCTTCACGCGCCTTTTCCGCGGCTTCGCGCGCAGCGGCCTCTTCGGCCTCGCGGGCCTTGGCGGCCTGCAACGCCTTCATCCGGCGTGCCATTTCCGCGTCAGAGATACCCGCAGGGCGACGCGACGGATCACCCGAGGGCGTTGCTCCGCCACCCGGTTTGCCGGCGCCCGGCTTGGGAACCACCACGCGTTTGCGTTTGGTTTCCACCACGACATTCTTGGTGCGTCCGTGGCTGAAACTCTGTTTCACATTTCCGGGACGTGCCCCGCCACGAAGACCCAATGTCTTTTTGCCGTCATTATCGCTCATAAAGCTTCTTACCCTTCCGCGCGGCCCCTGCCGCCGTCATCCGTTTCGCGCAAGCCACGCAGGCGCTGCGCTTCCTCTACAACACGTTTGGCGAGTCCACCAGAGGCCAAGGCCGCATGAATCACCGTTTGGCGCCCAAATGCCTGTCCTAACTCGTCCGCAGTCAGCCAACCGATGTATTTTCCGAAATGCGGCGTACTCAGTTTCGACTTGCCGCGTCCCGATCCATCAGAGGCCTGTATCAGCACCTGGGCCTCTTCCCGGTCCAGCCACGTTTTGACCTTTTCATATCCGGCGACCGCATCGCCGGACTTGCGCGCAAGGCTCAGCAACTCGATCACACGGCGCGCAACCTGACGTTCCACTTCATCCGCCAGATCCCTTGGCACGCTTACTTGCGCCTTAAAACCTCGCGCAAACAGCTTCTTACCAACGGCCTTGTCCAAGGCGCTGCGATCCGCAGCAACATAGACACCACGCCCCGGCAGCTTCGCCGCGACATCCGGAAAGACCTGACCGTCCGGTCCCGTCACAAAGCGGATCAACCCAAATTTCGGTTGAACTTCGCCCGTGGCGATGCACTTGCGTTCAGGTCCTTCGGACCGATCCTTATGGATACCACCGCGACCCATATGCGCCACCCGAGGCCTGAAATCAGGCCTCGGCCTCCTCTTCGGCAACTTCACCGTCAACGTCTTCTTCGGCCTGTTCCAGCTCAGCCGGATCGACCCAGCCCAGCATGACACGGGCGGTCATGACCAAATCCTGCGCTTCTTCCAGCGAAACGCCGAATGGTTCGAGTACACCGTCATCCTTGATTCGCTGGCCGTCGACCGTGGTCCAACCACCGGCCAGTTCCCAGTCGGCGCAGGTGGCGAAGTCTTCCAGAGTCTTTACATCGTCCTTGGCCAGTGCCTCAACCATCTGGGGTGTCAGGCCTTCGAATTCAATAAGGCTGTCTTCGGCACCCAGTGAACGGGCGCTTTCCAGTGCGGCCTTGGCCTGAGCCTCAAGGAACTCGCGTGCACGAGTTTGCAGCTCTTGCGCGGTGCCTTCGTCGACGCCGTCGATGACCAGAAGTTCGTCAATCTCGACATAGGCAACCTCTTCGAGGTTGGTGAACCCTTCCGAGACCAGCAGCTGCGCGAAGAACTCGTCCAGATCCAGACTGTCCATGAACAGCTTGGTACGGGCTTCGAATTCCTTCTGACGACGTGCTGATTCTTCGGCTTCGGTCATGATGTCGATATCCAGACCGGTCAACTGGCTGGCCAGACGCACGTTCTGGCCGCGGCGACCGATGGCCAGCGAAAGCTGCTCTTCCGGAACAACCACTTCGATCTTGCCGGCTTCTTCGTCCAGAACCACCTTGGAGACCTCGGCGGGCTGCAGCGCGTTCACCAGGAAGGTCGGCTGATCTTCGTTCCACGGGATGATGTCGATCTTTTCACCCTGCAGCTCGTTCACAACGGCCTGCACGCGGCTACCGCGCATACCTACACAGGCACCGACGGGGTCGATCGAGCCATCATAAGAAATTACAGCGATCTTCGCGCGCGAGCCGGGGTCACGGGCCACAGCTTTGACCTCAATGATGCCGTCATAAATTTCCGGCACTTCCATCTTGAACAGCTCGGCCATGAATTCCGGCGCGGTGCGCGACAGGAAGATCTGGTGGCCACGCACTTCGCGGCGGACTTCCTTGATGTACGCACGCACGCGGTCATTCGGGCGATAGCTTTCGCGACCGATCTTGTCATTGCGGCGCAGAACAGCCTCGGCACCGCCCAGGTCGACGATGACATTACCAAATTCTTCGCGCTTGACCGCACCGTTGATGATGGTGCCCGCGCGATCCTTGAATTCTTCGTATTGACGATCACGCTCGGCTTCGCGAACCTTCTGCAGGATCACCTGCTTGGCGGATTGAGCAGCAATACGGCCCATTTCAACCGGCGGAACCTCTTCGACGAAGACATCGCCAACTTCGGGAGCTTCCATGTACTGCTTGGCTTGCTCGACGGTCATCTCGGACTGATAGTTCTCCAGCTCTTCATCCTCAACCACGGTGCGGACGCGGGTGAAGGTCGCCTTTCCGGTCTTGCGGTCGATGGAAACGCGGATGTCCATTTCCGCGCCGTAGCGGCTCTTGGCGGCGCGGGCGAGCGATTCCTCCATCGCTTCGACAACCAGACCGGGGTCGATCATCTTTTCGCGGGCCACGGCCTCGGCGGTCTGCAGCAGCTCCAGCTGGTTGGCTGAGGTGATTGCCATCAGTTCGTCTCCTCTTCGGACCCTTCGGTCTCAATCTCGTCGAAAGCGTTTTCGTTCAGGGCACCGGCGTCTTTGCGCTGGCGCAGCATTTCCTTGATCAGGTCATCGGTCAGGACCAGCTTGGCATCACTCAGCCAGTCGAATTGAAGACCGATGGTAATCGTCTCGTCCCCTTCCGGGATATTGATCAGAACCTCATCCCCTTCGATCCCGGCCAGTTCGCCTTTGAAGCGGCGGCGGCCATCGATCAGTTCAGCCGTTTCAACCTTGGCCTCATACCCCTCAAAGGTCTCGAAGTCTTTGAGGCGCGTCAAAGGACGGTCGATACCGGGGCTGGATACCTCAAGCGTATAGGCGTCGAGGATCGGGTCCTCGACATCCAGCGTGGCGCTGACTGCGTTCGAGATTTCGGCGCAATCATCCACTTCGATGCCGCCATCGGGCTTGTCTGCCATGATCTGCAGCGTGGTCTGCTTGCCGCTCATCAGGCGGATACGGACCAGCTCATACCCCAGATCCTCGATCACGGGGGTGATGATCTCGGCCAGTCGCCGATCAATGGCCGCTTTGGCTATCAGGTCGTTTGTCATCTGGTACTCTACCCTTCAACCGGGCACAAAAAAACGGGCGCGCGGCCCGTCGATCTTTTCCGGTGGTGCCCCGGACCGTAGCCCGACACGCCGCTGTTAACGGCCATATAGCCGCGCAAATGCGAGATTGCAAGCCCACAGCACCCGCTTTGGCAATCACAATATCATTCCGAGATTATCCACTCGCCATCGTCACAGACATAAGGGCCAACGCGATCCCCGTCTTCGTAAACTTCGCCGTCAAAAAGGCATTGCCTGCTCTGTGCCATTGCGGCACTGGTCGGGGCGACAGTTAACACTGAGATGGCAGCGGCCAGAACAACGAATCCCTTCATTCCAAGCTCCTATTCCGCCGATGACGCAAAAAGCGCCGGTTGCGTGTTGCGCGGGTAGATGATCACGGACAACGTCCCCCTACCCAATAATTGTTCGGACTGCGCCAACCTGGGTGGGAACAACTGATCGAAGGCGGCACGGTTCAACCCCAGCTTCATTTCCGACCCCGAAAGAAACTCGAACGGAGTCCGGGCGGCACAGGAATGAAAAACCGCGTTTTGGTTCAAAGTGAACTGGCGCATGATGTTGGATGAACCACCTGTCGATTTGACCAGAACGGTGATCCCCTGTTTCAGAAAGCTGTCCGGACAGGTGAACACCATCGGTTTGCCGCTTCCATCCGTCTGAGACAGCAATACGCCTTCGGCCGTCACCTCATGCTTGAAAGGGCTGAATACGGTCTCCTGTTCGATGAAGTTGGTGTAGAGCGTCGCAAACAGCTGGCTGTCGTCATGCGGTTCGGCCTTTAGCCCGTCATACAGGTCGGCAATTGCTTGCCACATCCGGGAATCAGCCCCGCGCAAGGTTCCCGGCAGAGAGAATGGGCCCTCCAGATCATATAACACGTCGCGGAGCCGGACCGACAAAGGATGATCTTTCTCCAGATCTCGTATCCGGTCAGCCAACGCCGTATCGTCCACCGAATAGTAGCCGTGCGACTGCAATGTCCGCGTCAAAGCCCGCATATCCGAGGCCTTTTGAGCGATGCTTTCGCTGTCGTCGCCAGGCGTTGGCTCAACAGCTTCAAACCCGATATCCAGCAGTTGGGTCAGTGACTGCCCATCGCGGGCATCGAAGACGATTGTGCCGTCTTTGCTGACTTTTACCGTCACGTCTTTGCCCGTTTCCAAGGCAAACAGAGCGACATAGGCAAGAACGCCCGATAAAACGATTATTGTTATGTTCTTTAATACTTCGACCTTCATGGGACTTCTCCCATTCGCGAAACATTTAAACTAATGAAGTGTACACAATAGCAAATATTTGCACAAAGTTGAAGTCAGGCGAGTTGTCGGCGATTAAATCAACCACCACCGTTCAGCGACTCGCCCATCGTCCAGTGGTCGGTCCGTTCCGACCTGACGCGGCATGCCGACATGCCCGGCAACGGCCAGCGCCATGTCCGTTTCGCTTGGGAAAAAGCGCAATCCGCGTTGACCGTTCAACCCCTGACCATGCGGCAGCGCTGCGATATCCACATAACCGTCGCGCAAGGCTTCGGCGCGGACGCGCGCGTCGGGAATCACGATGATCTCCAAGGTTTCAGCCCAGCCTGCCGAACCGTCCTTGTAGTGACCCGCGATCCGACGCCCAAAGAAGTGGCGATCGTCTTCCGCGCGCTCGACGCGATAGCATCCCGTGCCATTTGCATTCTGCAAGGGCGTCACACCCTGCCCGTCTTGGGTAATGACAAATCGGCTGTCGGCAAGCAGGAACGGCAGGCCCGGATTGGCCTCGGTCAACTCCAGCCGCACGCGGTTGTCAGCCAATGCTTCGACCCGTCCGACATCGCCCAGCACCGCCATCACATCTTGTAAATCCAGACGGGCACCATCGTGGAACACAGCGTTATCACGCAGGTCAAAGGTCCAGACACGGGCCTGCGCGTCGGTCTGCCAGCCGGTGGCCAGCTCACCCCGCAGGGTTCCGTCGGGCGCAATTTCGGTGAGTGTATCGAACACTGCGCCACGGGCGACCTGCTCAAGGCTGTCATCGCGCGGCACCGCCAGACGCAGCGATCCGCCGACCTTGGGTGTATCCGCCAGCGAAGCACCCGTTGCGGCAAGCAGGGCAGCAGCGGCACCAGATGCAAACAAAGCTCGGCGGTCGATCCGGGTCATGATGCGCCCTCTACCACACGGTCCATGATGCGGACAAGTTCAGCGCTGATTCCGGGTTCGGACAGGGCGTGGCCTGCCTGACGAACCATCTTCAGCTCGGCATTCGGCCAGCGCTCGGCCAGGTTCCAAGCGGCCTGAGGCGGACAGATCATGTCATACCGTCCTTGCACGATGTGGCCGGGAATATGCGCGATCCGGTCCATCTGATCCAGAATCTGACCGTCCCATTCCAGAAACGCCTTGTTGATGAAATAGTGATTCTCAAGCCGCGCAAAGGCCCGCGCATATTCACCCGGACTTTCACCGGTCGCACCGTGCGAATGGATCGAAGCCAGCGCGTTTTCCCAGCTGGACCAGGCCCGCGCATACAGAATCTCCGTGGCGCGATCGCCCGAGAACAGACGTTTGTTATAAGCGCTGATGGCATCACTCAGCTCATTTTCGGACAGCAGAGCTGTGAACTTGGACCATTGCTCCGGCCAGAACTTGCCTGCGCCACCTCCGTAGAACCAGTCCAGCTCGGCTTGCGTCGCCAGAAATACACCGCGCAGCACCAGCCTGTTCACCCGGTCCGGGTGAGATTGGGCGTAGACCAGCGCCAGAGTCGCCCCCCAGCTGCCGCCGAAAACGGTCCAGTCTTCGATGTCCAGCAAGGTCCGCAACCGTTCGATATCGGCCACCAGATGCCAGGTGGTGTTGTCCGTGACCGAGGCGTGCGGGCGCGATCGTCCACATCCGCGCTGATCAAACAGAATCACCCGATAGACGTTCGGATCGAAATAGCGCCGCATGGCAGGGCTGCAGCCGCCGCCCGGTCCCCCGTGCAGAATCACCACCGGAATGCCGTTGGGATTTCCGCATTGCTCCATATAAATGCGATGGCCTTCGCCCACATCCACCATGCGCTGATCAAAAGGATCGATCGGCGGGTACAGATATTGAACTGCGCGCTTTTGGTCCGGGTACTTGTCCATTATGGCCCTATATAGTCCTTAAACGTAAAAGAGCATACGGAGACAGGAATGCAAGCGCATCCGAACACGGTGGACCCATCCGAGATCGCAAAATTCGAAGCGATGGCGGCCGAGTGGTGGGACCCGCATGGGAAATTCAAACCGCTGCACATGCTCAACCCCTGTCGTCTGGATTATATCACACAGCAGATCGCAGGCGAATTTGATCGCGATTTGAAGTCGCCAAAGCCCTTCGAAGGTCTTCGTTTACTGGATATCGGCTGCGGCGGCGGGTTGCTGAGCGAACCAATGGCGCGGTTGGGGGCCGAGGTCGTGGGAGCCGATGCCGCCGAGGGCAACCTTCCCGTCGCCCGCATTCACGCGGAACAGTCCGGGTTGGACATTGACTATCGCCACACCACTGCCGAGGACATGGCCGCTGCGGGTGAGCAGTTTGACGTGGTTTTGAACATGGAGGTGGTCGAACACGTGGCCGACCCCCTTGGCTTTCTGACCGCATCGCAAGACTTGCTGAAACCGGGCGGATTGCTGATCTGTTCGACCATCAACCGCAATCCGAAATCCTATGCGATGGCCATCTTCGGGGCCGAGGTCGTCATGCGTTGGCTGCCGCGCGGCACGCATGAATGGAACAAGTTCATCACCCCCGATGAGTTGTTCGACCTATTGCGCCAAGCTGGGTTGGAGCCGGTGGACCGCAAGGGATTCGTGTTCAACCCGATCTTGTGGAGCTGGTCGATCTCGGACCGGGATTTGAGCGTGAATTATGTGACGGCGAGTGTGAAGCCGGGGTAAGATGTGTTTTCAACCCATCTTGCAAGCTTTTTTGATCTTGAGCGATGGGTTAAAAGCCCATCCTAGGCTTGCCGGGCTTTTCTAAAGTTTAATCGGCAAGCTCTGTTTATTCCTCCCTAATAAACTTGTTTCGAGTCAACTCTGCCGCAAGCGAATCAAAGAATTTGTCATTGGAACCACGGGCCAAGGCCGCTTTTCTCATTGCGGCTCCGTCTCTGAAGAAGTCACTATTCAACACCGCCTCAACACGCCCTTTAGTCAAAGGTTCTTCCGTCACCTGAATTGTAACGCTGCTAAGCGAATAACCATTGTCAAAGCCTGCGGCGATATTAGCGGGGTCAACAAGTTCAACCGAAGTTGGATTCTTAACATCTTTGTAAGTGACCAATCGTGGCCAAAGCTTCATGGGCAAATCTAAGGGCTCGGTCTGTTTTTTGATCCAGCGAATAGAGCTTTTAAATGACTGCCCCTTTTTGTCTGGAGGTAGCGCACGCACAATCATCCTGCCTGCGTCTTCTTCTATCAACGCAAACAAATACCGTCCGCCGAGATCAGCGATCACTGCTTCACCTGTCAGGTCAGTGTGATCATGATCCAGATCACCAGCCCATTCCATAGCACCGGTGAAATCCACCCGGATCACGCTCGACGCGGTCATGGGACCGTCGGGTGTGTCGAAATACAGCACCATTTTCTGATGCCAGTCCGCCTTTTTGGTGCAACCTGTCAACAAAGCGGCCATGATAGCGAACAAGGCTATGTAATATCTCAATCCACTTCTTCCCGCCCGGGTTGATACGCAGCCTGAACAGCTCAATCAGTGGGAAGAAACTCTACTCCCCCTCCAACTGCAACCGCAAATCCCGCAGCACCGGCAAGGTGCTGCGCACGCGCTCCAGTCCCAGCTCTCCGACAACCTGGTTGATCAGCGGCGCGATGGAGGAGATCGCCTGATCGCGCGCCCTCCGGCCAGCCGGACTGATCGCCACCATCTTGCGGCGGGCGTCGTCCCAGTCGGGGCGGATGTGGATGTATCCGGCCCATTCCAGCTTGGCCAAAGTGTTGGTCATCGCCCCTCGGGTCACGTGGAACGTATTGGCCAGTTGTGCCGGGCTACGTTCATCCCCGACGAATACCAGATGATTCAACACCGAGAAGTGCGAGATTTCCATGCCCTTGGGCAGCACCCGGCTCAGCCGGTTGCGCAATAGCTGGTCTGCGGTCAAAATCTCGCTGAACAGCGTAACCGCGAGGGCATTGGTGTCGTCTGTCATAGTCCGGTTCTGGGTCAGGGCCCATCGAAGGGCCGCACGTGAGTCAGTGAGGGCACGCGACTGCGCACCTCTGTCACAGAACTATCATCCAAATCGAAAAAGTGAATGCCCGGATCGGTGCCTGCGTCGATGACGACGTCCCCCCAAGGCGCCACAACCATGCTGTGGCCGTAGGTATAGCGCGTTTTTCCGCGGGTTTTGGGATGTTCCCCGGTTTGGGCCGGGGCCAGTACCCAGCAGCCGTTCTCGATCGCGCGCGCGCGCAGCAGGGATTCCCAGTGTGCAGCACCCGTCACCGGCGAAAAGGCTGCCGGGACCGTCAGAATGCGCGCTCCGGCTTTTGCCAATGCTGAATAGAGATGCGGGAACCGGACATCGTAGCAGACCGTCATCCCGACTTTGCCGAAATCGGTGTCGGCAATCACGGCCTTGTTGCCGGGTCGGTAGTTTTTTGATTCGCGGAAGGTCTCGGATTCGGTGACCTGTACGTCGAACATGTGAATCTTGTCGTACCGCGCCACGATCTGCCCCTGCGGGTCGATCATGAAGGATCGATTGGCAAAGCGGCCATCCGCGTCATGGGTCTTGATCGCAAGAGAGCCAATCAGCAACCAGACACCCAGCGCGGCGGCCCGTTCCCGCAGGCCCGCCAGCGTCTGGTCATCTTCTTCGTGCTGCAGGACTTCGTGCTGCCGCGTGATGCTGGTGGACACGCAGTTCGTCACCTCGGGCGTGAGGATGAACCGCGCGCCTTGCTCCGCTGCCTCGGCCATCATGGCGCGAACCCTGTCCATATTTTCGGCCGGATCGTCCGACGAGGTGATCTGCAGCAGCGCGGTTTTCATCAGGCTGCGAGCAGGCTGTCCAGCTTGCCCTGGCGCTCCAACTCATACAGGTCGTCGCAACCACCTACATGCTGCGTACCAATAAAGATCTGCGGCACGGTCCGCTTGCCACCGGCGCGCTGGATCATCTCGGGCTTGCGCTTGGGATGCATCAGCACGTCGACTTCCTTAAATTCGACGCCTTTCTGCTTCAGCAAGCGCTTGGCCGCGTGACAAAAGCCGCAGAGCGGTGAGGTGTAGATTTCTACCGGTTTCATATTCCGTACCTTCGCGTTTCGCATAACCTTGGGCGAATTAGGCATCCTTGGCAACGCGCGCTAGGGTCAACACGAAAATATGATTTGCCCCGGATGCAAGACAGACACGCGCACAGGCGGCCAAGGTTGCGCCAGAGGTCATCACGTCGTCGACCAGAAGAACATCGCGCCCCTGCATCCGATGTACCCGCTTTGGGTGGGCTGTAATGGCATTCCCAAGAGTCTCTGCCCGCTCAGCCGCTGTCTTGCCGTCCAAAACAGGTGTCCGAACACGGCGAAGCAGAAGGTCCGGACATACCTCAAGCCCAACCTCTTTCCCCAGATGCTGCGCCAGCAAGGCAGATTGGTTGTAGCGGCGCTTAAGCAGCCGGGACCAATGCAGAGGCACCGGCGCGAACAGCATACCTTCCCGGAACAACTCTCGCCCGGCCCGGGCCATCCAGCGGGCGGCAGGACGCGCCAGTTCCGGCCTGTCACCGTGTTTCAGCGCCAGAATCAACGACCGCGCCTTGCGGTCGTACAAAAGGGCCGAACGACCATCCCGCCACGGGCGCGGCGCGGCCATGCAATCGTCACACTCGATCCGATGCCCATCCGAAGACCCCGGCAGCGGCACGCCGCAACTTTCGCAGACGACCCCACCGATGAAAGGTGTATCGCGCCAACAGAACCCGCAGAGGCCAAAATCTGCTTCGGTCAGATCCCCACATCCCAGACAACGCGGGGGGTAGATCAGCGCGACAGCGGTTTGAATTCGCTGCCACATGCGATAATTGCGCCCTATGAAACTGCCTGAGTCCAAAGCACCCTCATTGTTTGATCGCCCGACACTTGCCCGGCACCGCGCCCGCGCGCAGGACGATGCGCTGTTCCTGCACCGCGCTGCTGTGGACGAGGTGGAGGATCGGCTCTCCATGGTTAACAAAACCTTTACGGCTCCGGCGATCGTGACGCCGTTTGCCCCTATCTGGCGTGATTTTCTGCCGGGTGCCGAAGTCGTTGCGGATGATGACGTGCTGGCCCTGACCCCGGGCGCGCATGATCTGGTGATCCACGCCATGGGGTTGCATTGGGCCAACGATCCGGTGGGGCAGCTGATCCAGTGCCACCGCGCCCTGCGACCCGATGGCTTGCTGCTGGCGGTATGTCTAGGCGGTGAAACCCTGCACGAGCTGCGCGCAGCCCTCGGGCAGGCCGAGATCGAGGTGTCCGGAGGCCTTAGCCCCCGCATCGCCCCCATGGCCGAGCTGCGTGATCTGGGAGGATTGCTGCAAAGGGCGGGCTTGGCCCTGCCGGTAGCGGACTCCGCGCGCCTTACGGCGGAATATCGCGATCTGACCCACCTGATGCACGATCTGCGTGCGATGGGTGAAACCAACAGCTTGTCCGGGCGTATCAAACAGCCGACCCGACGGCAGATCTTTGCCCGGGCACAGCAAGTATACGCCGACCATTTCACAACACCTCAGGGGCGTCTGGCAGCCACTTTTGAACTGATATGCCTGACGGGCTGGTCGCCCGACGACAGCCAGCAAAAACCGTTGCGCCCCGGATCAGCTCAGGCGCGCCTTGCAGACGCGCTTGGGACAAATGAAGGCAAACTGTCCAATTGACGATTGGACGATTCCGGTTATCTCAGCCGGAACAGAGAAATCTCAGGAAGCATCAAATGTTTGACGCCACTCGCCCCGAACATGCCCCCGCCGATCACCCCAAGGTCAAAATGGGTCGCGTCGGCATTTTGCTGGCCAATCTCGGCACACCGGATGACTACAGCTACTGGCCGATGCGCCGCTACCTGAACGAGTTCCTGTCGGATCAGCGGGTGATCGACTATCCCAAGTGGAAATGGCAGCCGATTCTGCAGGGGATCATCCTGACCAAACGCCCATTCAGCTCGGGCGAGGCCTACAAGTCGATCTGGAACCATGACAAGGGCGAGAGCCCGCTGATGACGATTACAAAGGATCAGACGGCCAAGCTGCGGGACGCAGTGCAGGAACGCTATGGCGATCAGGTGATCGTCGATTTTTGCATGCGCTACGGCAACCCGTCCACCAAATCCAAAGTGCGCGAGATGGTTGCTGCAGGCTGCGACCGCATTCTTTTCTTCCCGCTCTACCCACAATATGCGGGCGCCACGACTGCCACGGCAAACGATCAGTTCTTCCGGGCGCTGATGGAGGAAGCTTGGCAACCGGCCGCCCGCACTGTTCCTGCTTATTTCGACGAACCCGCCTATATCGACGCTTTGGCAGAATCTGTTGAAAAAGCCTATGCAGCGATGGAGACCAAACCGGACATTCTGGTGTGCTCCTATCACGGCATGCCCGAGCGGTACTTGCAGCAGGGCGACCCCTATCACTGCCAATGTGCGAAGACGTCCCGGCTGTTGAAAGAACGGCTGGGGTGGTCAGACGAGCAGCTTGTCTCGACCTTCCAATCGCGATTCGGGCCCGAGGAATGGCTGAAACCCTATACGGTTGATCACGTGGCCGATCTGGCGCGGCAGGGAAAGAAAAACATAGCCGTCATCGCACCGGCATTTTCCGCCGATTGCATCGAAACGCTGGAAGAGATCAACGAAGAGATCAAGGAGAGCTTTGAGGAAGCGGGCGGTGAAAGCTTCACCTATATCCCCTGCCTCAATGACGATGATTCGCACATCGCAGCGTTGGGCAAAGTGATTCAGGACAATCTGCGCGGCTGGCTGGATTGACCGGCCCGATCATCCGGACGTGAAAAAAGGCGGTGGAGCGATCCACCGCCTTTTCTCTAGATTGTGCTCGTCAAATTAGCTTGCTGCAACAGCTGCGGCAACGACGACCAGCAGGATCAGCGGCAGGATGATGCCCTGCGACGTACCCTGAGTTTCCTCAACAACAACCGGTGCTTCAACAACCGGCTCTTCCAGGTTGCCAGCATATGCGGTCGAAGCAGCAGCAGTCAGTGCAGCGGCGAGAACGAGTTTCTTCATATTAACCTCCAGAATTTGCACGATTCCATATAGCGAAACCGCACACTCAAGACTTACCTCGTGGTTTTTTCTAATCAGCTATCCGGCTGGAATGCAATTGGAACTTAAACCGCAAGCGGGTTCGTGCGCGGAAATGTCGTCAAATTAGCAACACTTGCGTGCCGACCTTCGCCATTGAGAACAGTTCGGCAATGTCCTCGTTAAACAGACCAATACAGCCGTTTGACGAACGGCGCCCGATTTTGCGCGTATCGTGCGTTCCGTGAATGCGATAATACTTCCAGCTGAGGTACAAAGCGTGTGTTCCCAACGGGTTATCCGGACCCGGCGGAATATAGTCCGGCCATTCAGGATTTCTTTTCTTCATTGACGGCGTCGGCGACCAGCTTGGGCCTTCGACCTTGCGAATGACGCTGGTGCGTCCGCGACGAGTCAGTTCTTCGGTCAGTGGAACTGAAGAAGGATAGAGTTTGTAAACCGATTGGTCGTCAGACCAATAATGCAGCGCCCGCGACACCGTATCGACCAGAATGGCCCCATTTCTTGTGTTCGAAAAATAAGGCTGCCAGTCGAGCGCTCTGAAACCCGACACATTGCGGCGGACTTGTGGTTCGGGTTCGGGCGCGGGACGCAGCGGATCTCCGGGGATATATTGTGCGATCGCCGGCGAGGCCAACAAAGCCGAGGCACCGGCCAGAAATCCGCGGCGGCTTGACGAGGGAATGGTTTTCTTGACCATCACGAGCGGTCCTTTGCTAAAGCTGACTTGAAATTTTCACGCATTTTATTGCCAGAATGCGTCAATCGCAAATCAAACCGGCAGATTCACGCAAGAATCAGCCATTGCAGGTTTGCCCAAGCCCGCATGGCGCGCTATGCCGTATGTCGACACAATAATCAGGTCGATCATGACGCGTATCTTTTCTTTACTGCTCCTTTGCTTTGTTGCGCTGGCTGCATGTACCCCAAGCAGCACCCCAACATACGGCTCGGACGGCCGCCCTTTGCCGACGGTCTATAAAATCCGAGGCAACCCGGAAAAACTCCAATTCCGCATGCTGGACTCCGTGAATGCGCTGCGCCAGGCGCAGGGTCTGCAAGCGGTTCAACTCAATTCTCAACTGAACGCCGCTGCGGCCACACATTCCAAAGACATGGCCCGGCAAAACCGCCCCTGGCATTTCGGTTCAGACGGATCGTCGCCATTGGACCGCGCACAACGCGTCGGCTACTACGGATCGTTCCTGGGCGAAGCGATTTCGGAAACCTACGAGACCGAAACCGAAACACTGGCCGCCTGGATGCAGGAGCCCGGTCCGCGCGCGGTGATTATGGATCCCAGAGCGACCCAGATGGGGTTCGCGTGGCATCAGGAAAACGGTGGCAAAATCTGGTGGACATTGGAAATGGGCACAGGCGGTTAACCACAGCCCATATCAAACAAAAAAGCCCCCGAAATTCGGGGGCTTTTTTGTGTTCGATACTTCAGGCAGCCTGCATGGACTGCGCCTCGGTCAGAATTGCATAGAGCTTGACCGGATCGGGATTGGCCCGCAGCTTTGTGCACACGGATGTGTCGCGCAGCGTCCGGGAAACCAACGCAAGGGCTTTGAGGTGATCCACGCCCGCCTCTTCCGGAGCGAAAAGCGCAAACGCGATATCAACGGGCTGCCGGTCTACCGATCCGAAATCAATCGGCTTCTCCAGCATGACAAACACACCGGCGACAGCCTCCAGATCAGTAAGCCGGGCGTGCGGCAATGCCACGCCATGCCCAACGCCGGTTGGTCCCAGGCTTTCACGTTCCAACAAACAATCGACGATTGCCTGCGCGTCCATACCCAGGGTACCGGCCGCAACGTCGCCGATCTCCTGAAACAACCGCTTCTTACTGGAAGCGGCGGACAACACACGTACTGCTTCGGGCTTTAGAATGCTCGAAAGCTCCATGATCACGCTCCACGGCGATGCCCCCGCCAAAGCAGGGGCGCGCCTTGCTACTCTTGCCTGTTACGGATCGATCCAGCCAATATTCCCGTCTTCCCGACGGTACACGACATTCAATCCGTCCTTGTTCTCATTCCGGAACACCAGCACCGGGGCGCCGGCAAGTTCCATCTGCATTACGGCTTCGCCAACACTCAGCGATGGGATCTTGGTTTCCATCTCAGCCACAATCATGGGCTGCAGTGTGTCCGGTTCGTCAGCCGTTTCCGATTCGTCAGAAGCGAGGATATAAGACGACGCCCCGAAGAGTTCAACAGGCTCAGACCGATCCTTGTGATGGTCTTTCAGGCGGCGTTTATACCGGCGCAGTTGTGTTTCCATCTTATCGCAGCATCCCTCAAACGCCGCGTAAATTTCGGTTGCGTGTGCCTTGGCCTGAGCCGTCAGGCCAGTGGAAAGATGCACTGTTGTTTCGCATACATATTCATGCGCTGAACGGGAAAAGACGACGTTGGCATCCGTAGGACGTTGGGCATATTTGCCCACGACCTCGCCCAGTTCGGTCTGCACGTGAGTCTGCAAGGCCGCACCGATGTCGATCTGTTTTCCGCTGATTTGGTAACGCATGTGATCTCCTTCACAATTCACACCCATTTCTGACGTCACGTTACACGACGCACTTGTTTTTATCGGGTGGGGGATATCGGCATTACCTGCGGTAGCCGCACCGGTTCCCCTTCCAGGAAGGGGCGTCGTGATCCAGTCGGGAACCGAGGAAATGCCATGTGCCAATTGAGGCAAGAGACGGCGGAAGAGTCAATCAAAACAGGCGTGTATATACGTGATTTCCGCCATGCACTCGGCGCAAATCTGCGCAAACCTATGAAATACGGAAATTTTCGCCCAGATAGACGCGACGCACGTTTTCGTTTTCGACCACCTCGTCGGGCGTTCCGGACATCAGGACCTGACCGTCGTGAAGGATATAGGCGCGATCGACAATTTCCAGCGTTTCCCGGACGTTGTGGTCCGTGATCAGAACACCGATTCCGCGCTTTTTCAGATCCGCAACCAGATGGCGGATATCACCAACGCTGATCGGGTCGACCCCTGCAAAAGGTTCATCCAGCAGCAAATATTTCGGATCAGCGGCCAGACAGCGCGCGATTTCGACTCGACGGCGTTCACCACCCGACAAAGCCAACGCCGGTGCGCGGCGCAGGTGCTCGATCGAGAAATCGGACAGCAGCTCTTCCAGTCGCTCTTTGCGGCGGTGGGCATGTTTGACGGTGATATCCAGAACGGCGGCAATGTTATCCTCGACGCTCATACCGCGGAAAATCGACATCTCCTGAGGCAGGTAGCCAATCCCCAAACGCGCCCGGCGATACATCGGCAATGTCGTGACCGTCTGCCCGTCAATCGTAACAGTGCCGGCCTCGGGGAACACCAAACCCGCGACCGAGTAGAAGGTCGTGGTCTTGCCCGACCCGTTCGGCCCCAGCAGCGCAACGACTTCGGACCGGCCCAGCGTCATGGACACGTCGCGGATCACCGTCTTTTTGCGATAGGACTTGCGGAGTTTTTCGATTTTCAGGCCGGAGGCACCTTCAGCCACGGTCAGATTTGGTTGGGCCATCAGTTGGCCCCCTGCTGCAGGATCGTCTTCACGTTGCCCGTCATCGTCGCCTTGCCCGTGGTCAGGTTGGCGTTCATCTGGTCGCCGCTGATCGTGCTTGGCCCCTGCAACAGCAGAACGTTGCCCTTCATGACGATCTCGCCCGAGTCGATGGTGTATTCCGCCCAATCACCTTCGGCTGCATCCGGTGGGCTGACCAGGACGACATCCTCGGTCGCTTCCATCCGCTCGATGCCCGAACGTTCTTCGTTGTAGATGACAAGCACGCGTTCTGCGGTCAGACGCATTTCACCCTGAATCACGATCACGTTGCCCAAAAACTCGGCCGAGCCATCTTCCTGATTTACGTTCAGCTTTTCCGATGTCACCTCGACCGGCAGGCTGGGATCAGCATTCGCGGATCCAAAGGCGATCTGTGTTTCCTGTGCGGATACAGAGAACGCGCCGGTTACCAGAGCACAGCTTGCAAGGGCTAAACGAAAATAGAACACAGGTTATCTTTCTGCTTTTTTTGGCTCATACACCAACTTCACACCGTCTGTAAAAATAATATGGACCGGGCCGTCTTTTTTTTCCGTTCCAAATGTCATTCTTCCAGCGGTGAAATCACCGATAATACCGGTTCCGTCGACCTGACCGGGCGTGTCGCCGCGAATTTCGTCCAGCGCAGTGTTCAACAGATCGGTCGTAACGACGATACCGTCCGTTGTTGTTATAACCACATCACCTACAAAGGTAGCCGTATTCTTGTCCGGACGGATCAATCCTGAGTTGGAATCCAGCGTAATTACACCGCCGCTCAAAAGGCCCAGACGGCCGCGGAATTCGGCGGCGGTTGGCGCTTCGCCCTCGGTCCCCTGGGTGGCCCTGGTGGCTTCGATCTGAACGTCCTCTCCCTTTCGAGTGGTGCCGCGATAGTCGGGTTGCGTGACCACCTGGTCCGCCAAGCGCTTATCAATGTCCTGTTGCGTGAAGGGAACGCTCACGTTGGTTTCGATGCTGCGTGACAGCAGGAAGACGGTCGACAGCATTCCAATGGCCACCAGCGGCAGCACCACCTTAAGGAATTGCACCATGCGTGAATGTCCGTCCACCGGTCCGTCCTCCGCCTAGCCCAGCCCAACGCGCAGGCAGTCGTGGATGTGCAACAGCCCTTCGGCCGGGCCCCGCGTCTCGGGATCGACCACGAACAGCGAGGTGATCTTTCGGTCGTTCATAATCGCCACGGCCTCCTCCGCCATTGCGTTCGGGGCAATGGTCAGCGGGTTCGTGGTCATGACCTCTTTGGCGGTCTTGTCCAGAAGCCCATCCATATTCCGGCGCAAGTCACCGTCCGTCACGATCCCCACCAGACGGCCGGAGTCATCGGTTACGCCAACAACGCCAAAGCTTTTCTGGCTCATCACCAGCAACGCCTCGCTCATCGGGGTTCCATTGGGCACCAGCGGTAGATCGGAGTGCATCAGGTCACGCACCGTGGAAAGCTGCGCGCCCAGCTTGCCTCCGGGGTGGAAGGCGCGGAAGTCCTCGGGTTGGAAATCGCGGTACTTCATCAGCGCGATAGCCAGCGCATCGCCCATAGCCAGCGTTAAGGTGGTCGAAATCGACGGTACCATGCCAAAACCGCAGGCCTCGCCCATCGACGGGATCAGCAGGTGAACATCCGCCTGCTTCATCAATGTGCTTTCCGGCTTGCTGGAAAGCCCGATCAGCGGAATGCCGAACCGGCGCGTAAACGCCAGAAGATTAGCCAGTTCCGGCGCTTCGCCCGAATTGGAAATGGCCAGAACCACATCACCCTTCGACACCATGCCCAGATCGCCATGGCTGGCCTCGGCCGGGTGCACAAAATACGCGGGCGTTCCGGTACTGGCCAAAGTGGCAGCGATTTTGTGGCCGATATGGCCAGACTTGCCGATGCCACTGATGATGATGCGGCCCGGAGCCTGCAGGATCAGCTGAACGGCCTCGGCAAAGTGTTCGTCCAAACTTTCCGCCAGAACGTCCAGCGCGCGGGCTTCATCGGTGACAACCTGTCGGGCGGTTCTCAGGAATGCTTCGGTATCGGTCATGAGTGCGCAAAGATATCCGTTTCGGGCCAACCGGCGAGATCCAGTTTCGCACGCATCGGCAGGAAGTCAAAACAGGCTTGCGCCATCTCGGTGCGGCCTTCACGGGCAAGACGCCTGTCCAGAGCGTCTCGAAGCTGGTGCAGGTACAGCACGTCCGAGGCGGCGTATTCCAGTTGGGCGTCGGTCAGGGACTCAGCCCCCCAGTCGCTCATCTGTTGCTGTTTCGAGATATCGACGCCAATCAGCTCCTGGCACAAGTTCTTCAAACCGTGCCGGTCGGTATAGGTGCGCACCAATCGACTGGCGATCTTGGTGCAGTATACCGGGGCGGCCAATGCCCCAAACGCGTGATACATCGCAGCGATATCGAACCGACCAAAGTGGAACAGTTTCAATACGTCCGGGTTTTCCAACATGGCGCACAGGTTTGGAGCCTGCACCTGCCCCTTTTCCACCTGAACGATATGGCTGTCGCCGTCGCCACCCGACATCTGGATCACACACAGGCGATCCCGATGCGGGTTCAAACCCATGGTTTCACAGTCAATGGCCACAACAGGGCCCAGATCCAACCCGTCCGGCAGGTCGTTTTTATAGAGGTGGTTCGCCACGGGGCTTGTCCTTTGTCCGGTATCGCCCCCGAGATAGGGGGTTTGGTCCGCAAACTCAACGGCATCAATGCGATTGCAGCGGGTCGGCGCAGGCCGCATTGACTATATCCCCATGGGGAGGATAGGGATATTGCATGACGCAACACAAACACGCTTCCCATCCGCAGATCACAGCGCGCCTCAAAAGGGCAAACGGGCATCTGGCCAAGGTCATCGCCATGCTGGAGGATCAGGCCCCCTGTACCGATATAGCCCAACAGTTGTTTGCGGTCGAAAAGGCGATCTCCAACGCCAAACGGGTCTTGATACATGACCATATCGATCACTGCCTGTCGCCAGCGGACGACAACAATGAGCCAGACGTGGACGATTTCAAAGCCATCACAAAGTACCTGTAACCAATGCTGAGCGTCCTGAAAAACCGCGTCTACCGCCATTTACTGGCAGCACAGGTTGTCGCCCTTGCAGGAACCGGCCTGGCGACGGTTGCTATGGGGCTGCTGGCGTTTGATCTGGCCGGTGACGCGGCGGGGATGGTTTTGGGAACGGCCCTGACCATCAAGATGGTGGCTTATGTGATCATCGCCCCGCTGGCGGCGGCCTTTGCCGAGCGGTGGGACCGGCGCAAAATGCTGGTCGTGCTGGACCTCGTGCGGGCGGCGGTTGCCATGTGCCTGCCATTCGTAAACGAAATCTGGCAGATCTATGTGCTGATCTTTGTTCTGCAATCGGCCTCTGCCGGTTTCACGCCAGCCTTTCAGGCAACGATCCCGGACGTTCTGACGGACGAACAGGACTATACCAAAGCGCTGTCGCTATCCCGGTTGGCTTATGATCTCGAAAGTCTACTCAGCCCGGCCCTGGCTGCAGCGCTTTTGTTGCTCGTTAGCTTTGACAGCCTGTTCTGGGGAACAAGCCTGGGGTTCATTGCCTCTGCCATCCTAGTTGTATCGGTCGCTCTGCCCTCACCCAAACCAGCGAAACGCCGGGGGATTTATGACCGTACGACACGCGGAATTCGCATTTACCTGGGTACGATGCGGTTGCGTGGCTTGCTGGCGCTGACGTGGACCGCTGCGGCACTCAGCGCGATGGTTATCGTCAATACAGTTGTCATCGTGCGTGCCGATCTTGGACTTTCAGAAAGTGCGGTGGCCGTCGTCCTGGCAGGGTACGGCAGCGGATCCATGCTGGCGGCCTTCGTGCTGCCCTCACTTCTGAACAGTTTCGAGGACCGCAGCGTTATGCTCGCCGGCGCAACGTTCGGGACATTTATGATGGCCGTTGCGGGCAGCCTGTTCGCCTTGGTCCCCATGAACCTGTTGGGCTTAACCGTTCTATGGGCCGGCGTGGGCTTTGGGTATTCGGCGACCCTGACACCCTCTGGCCGCCTGCTGACACGCTCGGCCAACCCCGAAGATCGCCCGGCGGTTTTTGCAGCCCAATTCACCCTGTCCCATGCCTGCTGGCTGGTTCTGTACCCGCTGGCCGGTTGGCTCATGACCTCGCAAGGCGCGGAACAAGCTTTGCTCTGGATGACCTGCGCGGCAATTCTCGGACTGGGCACCGCGTTGTTCATCTGGCCCCGCACCGACCGGAAGCTTGTGTCCGGGGAACACACTGACAAACCTTGAGCTTCCCGAGCGCTTTGCACTACACCTTGACCTCATGGATCAGCTCGACCGCCGCATCATCTCGGCCCTGCAACATAACGCCCGCGAGTCCACGACCAAGATCGCGGCAAAGCTGGGCGTGGCCCGAACCACCGTGCATGAACGCATTCAGCGGATGGAAGAACGCGGCGTGATAGCCGGATATTCGGTGGTTTTGAATGCCCCCGAAGATGCCCCGCGCGTTCAGGTCGTTGTGCTACTGGAAGTTCAGCAGAAAGAGACGACACGCATCATCAAGCGGCTGGAGGCCTACCCGGAGGTCAAGCTTTGTCTGTCCATCAATGGCGAGTTTGACCTGCTCTTGTCCGCTGAGGCCCCGAGGATCGAGGATCTGGATATTCTGGTCGACGATCTGGCCAAAATACCCGGCGTTTTGCGCACCAATACCAGCGTCGTCTTCGGTCGCCGGATCGACCGAAACTGAGCCGTCAATAACCCTCTGTAAACCTTGGCGCGGCTAGCTTGGCACGGACTGATCAGAATCCCGGACCGGCAGAATGCCCCATCGAACGATCTTAGGACTGACCCTGACGGCGTTGTTGATTGCGCAACAGGGTTTCGCGATGTCCGATGCACGAATAGCCAGCGTGTGCGACCACGCCGCCCAGCGCGCGGCCCGGTCCGAAGGTGTGCCGCTGGACGTCATGCGTGCGATAACCCGTGTTGAGACAGGCCGCACGGTGGACGGTGCCTTGCAGCCCTGGCCCTGGACCATCAATGTTGAGGGGAAGGGCACTTGGTTCACCTCTGAATTCGAAGCGAAGTCCTATGTGTTCAACATCTTCAAAGCAGGTAAGCGCAGCTTTGATGTCGGCTGTTTCCAGATCAATTACCGCTGGCACGGCAAGGCGTTTCGGTCGATTGATGCAATGTTCGACCCTAACGAGAACGCCACCTACGCGGCGCGGTTCCTGAAAGAACTCTATTCGGAACTGGGGTCATGGCCCGCCGCCGCCGGGGCGTATCACTCACGCACGCCTACTCTGGCAAACGCCTATATGGAGCGGTTTAAATCCATTTTGGCACAGCTGGATCACAAAGCCCCGACCGCATTGGCTTCGCGCGATCCTTTCACTGGAGCCGCAGGCCCGCTGATCCCGCTGCAAATGCCCGCCAACAACGGCGCGATGGGTTCTCTGGTGCCGGTGACCGGCGCCTCCACCGCCTTTATCTCGTTCAACTAGGAGCCCCGCGTGCCCAAGATCGACGCCCGTTCCCTGTTCTCTCCGACCGTGCTGCTGGCGCTGGCACTGATGACGGTCATAGTGATGATGATCCTGCCCATGCCCGCTTGGGTGCTGGATGTCGGCTTGTCGGCCTCGTTTGCGCTCGCCATCCTGATCTTCACACTGACGCTGTTTATCGAGCGGCCTCTGGATTTCTCGTCTTTCCCAACAATTCTGCTGGCCTCGCTGATGCTGAGACTCTCGCTGAACGTATCGTCGACCAAGTTGATCATCGGTCAGGGGCACACTGGCCCCAACGCCGCAGGCGACGTGATCGAAGGTTTCGCGAATTTCGTCATGGGCGGCAGCATTTTTCTGGGGCTGGTCGTGTTTGGCGTTCTGTTGATCGTGAACTTCATGGTCATCACCAAAGGGGCCGCCCGCATGGCCGAGGTCGGTGCCCGTTTTGCGCTGGACGGTATGCCCGGCAAACAGCTGGCCATCGACAGCGACATGTCCGCCGGGGCTATCGACCACCAGCAGGCCAAGGAACGGCGCGAGCGTGAACAGCAGGAAACGACGTTCTTCGGCTCGCTCGACGGCGCTTCGAAATTCGTCAAGGGCGACGCGATTGCAGGGCTCCTGATCACGCTTCTGAACCTTGTTATGGGTCTGATCATGGGCGTGGTCGTACATGGCATGCCGATCACATCGGCATTTGAAACCTACGCAATCCTGACCGTCGGCGACGGGTTGGTGTCACAGATTCCGGCCGTGATCATCTCGATTGCCTCTGCTCTTTTGCTGGCGCGAGGCGGGACGCAGGGCGCGACGGACAACGCGATCTTTTCGCAACTGGGACGGCATCCCGCCGCGCTGGGAACGGTCGCGGTATTGATGGTGCTGTTTGCACTGGTGCCCGGCCTGCCGTTTTTGCCCTTTATCCTGGGTGCGGGTGTTCTGGGTTATGCGGCTTACGCTGTTCAAAGGAAACAAAAGGCCGAGGCCGACGCGGACCAGACCTCAACATCTGAAGTCGAAGCCCCTGTTTCCCAGGCGATCGGAGACATTCTGGATCTGGATGATGTTCATCTGGAATTCGCCCCGGACCTGGTCAGCATGGTCCTCAACCCCGGCACCGGACTAGATGCGCGGATTGCCAACATGCGGACCTATGTGGCCTCAAGCTTTGGTCTCATCCTGCCGGACATACGCCTGACCGACCGCGCGGAACTGCCGCTGGGAACCTATGTGATCAAGGTACAGGGCGTCGAACAGGCGCGCGGTGTGCTGAACCCCGATCTGGTTCTTGCGCTGGTGCAGGACGGCCATGACATGCTGCCCGACGGCAATGACGTGACCGAACCCGTCTATGGTGCGCCCGCCCGTTGGATTCTGCCAAAGGATCAGGAAGCCGCGGCGCTGAGCGGGGCAACGATTGTGTCTCCGCCGGAAATTCTGGCAACACATCTGCTGGAGATCATAAAGCAGAACTTTGCGCGGCTTCTGACGCTGAAATCCCTGCGCCGTTTGCTGTCCGAGATGACGCGGCTCAGCGATCCGACTCGGGCCGAAGCCAACCGCAAACTGCTGGACGAATTGATCCCCGACAAGGTGCCGATTGACACTCTGCATTCCGTGCTGCGCCTGTTGCTTGAGGAAAAGGTCTCGATCCGCAACATGGCCCTGATCCTGGAAAGCGTGGCCGAAGCGCGCCTGACCACCACCCAGCCCGAGGGGATTTGCGAACTGGTCCGGCAAAAACTGGGCTTCCAGCTTGTCGCAGATATGAAACGCAGCGATGGGTCCATCCCCCTGATCCAGCTTGCGCCCGAGTGGGAGGACACCTTTGCCTCGTATCAAATCGACGCACCTGGTACCGGTCTGGATGTCGCGCTGCCACCGAACCTGTTCAACAAACTGGCGGATGGTGTGGTCGACTCGGTAACGCAATCCGCTGATCACGGGCTATTCCCGGCGGTGGTGACGTCGACGCGCCGGCGCCGGCTGTTGCGCACGATCATGCAGGCGCGCGGTGTGTCGAACCCTGTTCTGTCCTTCGAGGAAATCGGGCTCGAGGCCCGCCCGGCGCTGGTTGGAACGGTGTCCGCATGATCGGTCTGCCCCCCGCCTTGCTACCGCAGCTTGGGGAAGGTTTGTGGCATGTTTTCGCTGTTTTCCTGCGCGTGTCAGCCATGGCTTCCCTTTTGCCCGCATTCGGGGAACGCAGCATTCCAACCCGGGTGAAACTTGGAATCGCTGTCGCGTTTACCTTCGTGATCACACCCGCCGTGCAAGCCCCCAATTCTGATCCCGCATTGCTGGCCTTGGTTCAAATAATCGGAACCGAGGTTCTGATCGGAATCGCACTTGGCGTGGGTCTGCGCCTGTTCGTGCTGGCACTGCAAACGGCGGGATCCATTGCAGCGCAGTCAACGTCCCTGTCGCAAATCCTCGGCGGCGCAGCGACCGACCCGGTCCCGGCGATGGGATATTTGTTGACCTTTGCAGGTCTTGCTCTGGCCGTTTTGCTGGGCTTGCACATCCGCGTCGCCCAGTTCCTGATCCACAGTTACGCTTTGTTTCCCATGGGTGTTGCCCCGCTGGCACCGGATTTGTCACAATGGGGCGTGCAGCAAATCGCACGCAGTTTCAGTCTGGCATTCAGTCTAGCCATGCCCTTCGTCATTGCGTCATTGATCTACAACCTCGCACTAGGGGTCATCAACCGGGCGATGCCGCAGTTGATGGTCGCATTTGTCGGCGCTCCGGCGATCGCCTTTGCCGGTCTGTTTTTGCTGTTTGCAGGCGCGCCCTTGATCCTGTCGGTGTGGTCCGACGCATTGTTTGCTTTCTTCCTGAACCCGCTTGAGGCCACCAGATGAGCGGGCAGGACGATGATAGTGACAAGTCGTTTGAACCGACGCCGCAAAAGCTTCAGAAAGCGCGCGATAAAGGCGAGGTCGCCAAGTCAAACGACCTTTCCGTTGTCGCAGCTTATGTCGGCCTGCTGATCGCGTTACTGGCTGCAGGTCAATTCGCAGTGCAGCGCATGGGGTCCATGTTTGTCGTTTTCATCGACCAATCGGATGAGTTCGCCCAATTGCTTTCCACAGGCCCGGCGTCCGGCCTTGTGGGCGGGATGCTCCGGTCGGCCTTAATATCCGCATCCATCTTGTTTGCTTTGCCCGCCGCGGCCGTTCTTCTCAGCCTTATTGCGCAGCGCGCGTTAGTCTTTGCCCCCAGTAAACTGAAACCCAAACTGTCGCGTATTTCGATCCCATCCAACGCAAAGAACAAGTTTGGTCGCAGCGGCCTGTTCGAGTTTGCCAAAAGTTTCGCAAAACTGGTGATTTACTGCACCTGTCTGGCCCTGTTCCTGCGCGCCAACCTCAACGAACTACTCTCCGCCAGCGCCGCACCGGCGCGGTCTTCGGTCATGCTGATGATGAACCTTCTGTTTCGCTTTTTGTTCATCGTCATAGCAGTCGCGCTGGCCATCGGCGTAGTCGATTACCTTTGGCAATACGCCGAACACATGCGCAAGAACCGCATGTCGCGCAAAGAAATTCAGGATGAGACCAAAGATGCCGAGGGCGACCCGCATATGAAACAGCAGCGCCGCCAGCGTGCTCAGGAAATTGCGACCAATCAGATGATGGCGGATGTGCCACAGGCTGACGTGGTCATAGTTAACCCAACCCATTTTTCCGTCGCCTTGAAGTGGTCCAGAACAGCCGGATCTGCGCCGGTCTGCGTCGCCAAGGGGGTGGATGAAGTCGCCGCGGCAATTCGTGAGGCGGCAGGACAGGCGGGTGTTCCGATCCACTCGGACCCGCCGACGGCGCGCGCGCTGCATGCAACCGTGGAGATCGGTCAGGAGATTTCAGAAGAGCATTACCGCCCCGTGGCAGCGGCGATCCGGTTCGCAGAGGCGATGCGCAAACGGGCAAAGGAGCAAATTTAATGAAACGCAAACAGTTGACGGATCTGGAAAAGGTAACCGACGCCGTGTTTCAGCGGGAGTACCAATCCCTGCGCCCTGTTCTGGAGGCCGAGGCGCGCGTTCAACACCAGTTGGCCCGGCTCGACGCCCAGGTACAACAGTCCAGGCAAGAGATTGAACTGGCAGAAGGGTATCAGGTCACTGGTACGGACGTGCTCTGGAACGGTTGGGAATCCGCGACCCGTCGGCGGTTGAACATCCAACTCTCCGGCCTTCGGGCGCAAAAACTGGCGGCCCTGGAAAGTTTGCGCATCGCATTCGGGCGCAAGCAGGCCGTGGCTAAGCTGGCTGAAAAAAGTTCATCGGCACGTCGGGCTTCGCATGGTTGCAGTTCAAAACTCTAAACAAGACCGGCGCGCAGCAAATCGTTCAGTACGTCAGGTATCCTGACGGCTGACACTCATAATCAGAACCTTTGAAACGTCGTCGCCCAAGTCCTTGCGGGCCTCGTCCAGCAGTGCCTTGCGCAGAACATCAAGATTACCGGAGTGGGTGAAGTTCCCATTAAACCCGCCGGTATTGGCGTGGTCGAAAAGCACCTGCAGAAAACGGTCACGCAGCTTGGGCTCTACGGCGTAGAGAGACTCGGTCATTCCTGGTGTGACCTCAAGGCTGAGGGACATGGTGACCAGGGCGGCAATTCGGTCTGACTCCACGACCGGAACCACGAATTGCTTTGTCAGTTTCAGATACTCATACGCGCCCGAACCTTCCTTTTTCTCTCCCTCACCGGACTTGTTGGCCTTTTTAGTCTCTGATTTGGCAGTTTTTTTCGTCGATTTCTCTTCGCTAAGGTCCGAGGTCGTTTTCTCGCCAGCGTCTACCTCTTTCTCGGAAGGGGCCAGGACCAGGCCCGCCGCAACTCCGCCTCCGAGGCCAACCAACAGAAAGATAAACGGGGTCAATTTCTTTATCACGGTCACACCTCAGAACGGCAAAATTGAGTCCAGGATTTGCTGTCCATATCGGGGCTGCTGAACATCGGTGATCTGACCGCGGCCACCGTATGACACACGCGCCGAAGCAATCTTGTCATAGGTAATCTCGTTCTGGCGCGAGATATCCTGAGGGCGGACATAACCGGCGACCAAAAGCTCACGGAGTTCAAAATTGACCCGCAGTTCCTGCGAACCCGAGATTGAAAGCACGCCGTTCGGCAGCACATCAATCACAGTTGCGGCAACCCGCAATGTCAGCTTTTCTTTCCGCTTCACCGATCCCTTGCCCTTACTGGTCGACGCAGAATCAATCGACACAGCTTCGTCCAGGGATGCGCCATCCGGCAACTTCTCCGCCGCGCGCTGAGGCAAACCAAACAGCCCTGGCACCTCAAGGCTTTCTGACCCACTGCGGGATCGGTTGGTGTCGTTCGAGATTTCGGCCTTTTCATCCAGCTCGATCACGACCGTCAGGATATCGCCCTTCTTGATCGCCCGCTGGTCGCCCAGCAAGGACTGTTGACCGCCGCTCCAAAGCGAGGATCTGTCGACGTTGCGTTGAGGTTGTGTATGCAGGGGCAGCCCCGGCCAGAGCATCGCCACATGTTCCGGAGATTCCTCGTTCGGCGTAAAGCTTGGCGGCTTGCCAAGATGATCCACACGACCGCAAGCCGACACTGCCAGCGTGGCGATCAACAAAGACTTCGAAAGTGCTGACATCATTTTACCTCGATCTGGCCGTCGGACCGGACAAAGCCGGTGACGGTCGTTCGGGACGAAAGATTCATGACGCGAATGCGGTCCCCGGCCGCACCACGCCCCAGCGCGCGACCTTCTGCGGTGATGGACAATGGCTGTCGGTCAAAGACCAACACAACAAGGTCGTTGCGGCCCACGATTGCCGGAGGCCCAACATCGCCCTCACGAATTGGACGCCCGGGGTACAGCGCTACACGCGCTTCCTGTCCAATCAGAAACTCCGGATTTACTACCGCATTCGGGACGACCTGATTTTTGATCTCAAGATCCGCAGCCGAAATGATCTCCTTGGCTCGAATGGTGCGTCTTGACACAACGATTTCAGCCTGAGCGGATATCGGTGACATCAAGGCCAGAGCCATGCAGAATGCCCTCATCAGCGCACCTGTGTGGTCGCGCCCATCATCTGATCGACGGCTGATATGACCTTGGCGTTCATTTCATACCCGCGCTGTGCCTCGATCAGTTCGGTGACCTCGCGCACAGCGTCGACCGAGCTGTCTTCGAGATACCCCTGCCGCAGCGTGCCCAACCCGTCCTCTCCCGGCGCGCCAACCACAGGCGCGCCCGAGGCCTCGGTCTCTTTGAACAGGTTGCTGCCAATCGCCTCGAGACCCTTGGCATTGGAAAAACTGGCAAGAGTGAACTCTCCCAACAGCTGGCCTTCGGGAGCGTCATCGAAATAGGCGTAGACCTCACCCGAGGCGTTGATCGAGATTGACAGCGCGTCGTCGGGAATGGTGATTTCAGGTGCCACAGCAAACCCGTCAGACGTTACGATCAAACCCTCGGCGGACCGTTTCAGGCTACCGTCCCGCGTGTAGCCGGACTGGCCATTGGGCAGCGTCACTTCCAGATATCCACGCCCTTCGATCGCGACGTCCAGATCGCTGCCGGTGGCCGAGAGCGCGCCCTGCGACAGTTGCACGGTCACAGCTGCAGGGCGGACACCCAGCCCAAGCTGGATACCGGTCGGGAGCACCGTTCCGTCATTGGCGTTCACTGTCCCTGCGCGCGCCACCTGTTGATAGTGCAGATCGGCAAACTCTGCCCGTCTCGCGTTAAAGCCGGTTGTGTTCATATTCGCCAGGTTGTTCGAGATCGTCTCGACCCGCATTTGCTGTGCAGTCATACCCGTGGCTGCGATTTTTAAAGCCCGCATATCAAATTCTCCTTATGCAAATCAGCGCACCAGCGCCTTGAGCGCACCGCGCATGCGTTCGTGTTCGGAATCCAGAAAGCTCTGGCCCAACTCATAGGCCCGCTGGATCTCAACCAGCCGCGAGACCTGCGCGATGGCATTCACATTCGACCCTTCGAGAAACCGATGGACGACCACGGGTTCTCCGACCGGTTCAATGTCACCCTCGGCCCGAAACTGTGTGCTGCCTTCACGCACCAGTGTTTTGGGGTCGGCCACGCGATAGACCCCGATCTGGCCCAGCAACTGTCCGTCAACGCTCAGCGTTCCGTCGCTGCCAACATCAATCGATGCGGCATCCGGCGGGATAAAGACCGGCGCCCCATTGCTGTCCAAAACCCGATGGCCATCCATGGTCACCAGATCTCCGTCCGCGTTGGGCGAGAACGCACCGGCCCGGGTCAGCCGATTGCCCGCCGGGGTCTCGACCATGAAAAACCCGTCGCCTTCGATGGCAAAATCAAACTGCCCGCCGGTCTCGGTCAAAACACCTTGCTGCAGCGAGGTATTGCGCACCTCGGCACGGCTCATGGACAGGGACGGGTTGCCCGGCATGTCGCGAACGAACTCCGAAAACACCAGACCTTGAGCGCGGTAGCCGGTGGTATTGGCGTTGGCGACGTTGTTCGCCACCAGCCGCATTTCGGTCATCAGACCCGACTGTCGGGACAGGGTGACATAGGCGGTATCCATCAGCGACCTCCTGCGATCAAAGGGATGAGTGTTCCGGTGAAAAACGTGACCAGTGTCTGAGTCATGAAACCCATCGAAATCCAGAACACGATGACGATGGCGATCAATTTGGGCACGAAGGTCAGCGTCATCTCCTGAACCGAGGTCAGTGCCTGAAACAGACCTACGATCAGGCCCGAAACGAGTGCCACGGCGAGGATCGGAACCGAGGTGATAACCGCGACCCACAGCGCCTGACGCACGATGTCATAGAAGAGACCTTCGCTGAGCATTGCGTCAGACCGGCATCCGAAGGATTTCCTGATAGGCCTCGACCACCTTGTTACGCACGATCACGGCTGTTTCCACGGCGAGTTCAGTCTGCGCCAGGGCCTGCACCAGCGCATGCGGATCGGCCTGACCCACCATTGACGATTGCGCCACCTGCTCACTGTGTCTCAGCGTTGCGGCAAAGTCCTGAAAGGTTGACCGCAGACCCTGCGGCATCCCGGCGTGGTCAGGATCGGCTTGGGTGGCAGGGCGTGCAAACGCATAACTCTGGGCGGCATTGAGGGATCGGATATCCATTCTGGTTTCCTTTATTTTCGGAGGAGTTCCATCAGGCTCGACGACATCTGTCGTGTCTGGTCGAACATCTTGAGGTTGGCTTCGTAGCTGCGCTGCGCCTCGCGGGCGTCGGCAATCTCGATCATCAGATCAACGTTCGAACCGCGATAGTGGCCCGTGTCGTCGGCCATCGGGTGACTGGGGTCATAGATGCGTGACAATGCACGACGATCCAGCTTGACCCGTCCCGCCTGCACCATTTCTTTGCCGCCTTTTTCGACGGCCTCGAACGGTACGGTCTTGCGGCGATAACCCGGAGTATCCGCGTTCGAGATGTTCTCGGACACATGGCGCAACCGAGCGGCCTGCGCCCGCAAAGCGCTGGCAGAGGCGGTCAGGGAATGGGAAAAATCACTCATCCTTCGCCCCCTTACGCCCGACCCAGACTGCTGCGCAGAATGTTCATCGAGGATTTGTAGATCGTCAGCGCGCGGTCGTGCTGGCGCTTGACCTCAACAGCCTTGAGCATTTCTTCCTCGACCGAGACACCATTGCCGTTCGGATCACCCGACGGCGAGGCATTGATCTCGGCCCAGGGTTTGGGACCACTACTGCCGTGAAGATGACCCTGTCGCGTGGCGGTCATGGCAACCTCGCGGCCAGTGTTTTCGAAGGCTTTCTGAAAGGCCTCGATATCGCGGGGCTGGTAGCCCGGCGTATCCGCATTGGCCATGTTGCGCGCAATCACTGCCTGCCGTTGCCCGGCATGGGTTGCCATTGCGTACGCGGTCTTAAAGACGTTCAGGTCATAGAACATCGGGGCTTCTCCCTCGATCGATTTCAATCAAGGCTTAACCCCGATTCCTTTAGAAACCGTTTTCAGAAACCGTTGGAGAACCCACGATGTCCGATTTCGACCCGATGCTTCTGAAACATGAATTCGACCGTCTGTCTGCGACGCGCCATATGGGGCGCGTGGTCAGCGTCGCGCGCGGGGTCATAGAAATAGAAGGTCTGCAACAACATGCCCGGATCGGTGACCACCTTACTTTGCGCCGACGCAATGCTCCGGATCTGGCGGGTGAAGTTCTGCATGTCGAATCGGAACTGATTCACATGCTTCCGACTGCCGCCCCGGACGGTGTTTGCCTGGGCGACCGGGTGATTCTGAACCAGACACCCGCCTTTGCACCGGGTATGCACTGGCTTGGTCGGGTGGTTGATCCGTTTGGCAAGCCGCTGGACGGAAAGCCCTTGTTGTCGGGCACTCAGAAGCAGGACATCATGCAAGCCCCGCCCCCGGCGGTCGCGCGCAAACCGCTGGGCGCACGGATGGAAACCGGGCTCGCGATACTCAACACCATGCTGCCTGTTGTTCAGGGTCAGCGTATTGGGCTGTTTGCCGGGTCTGGCGTTGGCAAGTCCACGTTGCTGGCGACGCTGGCGAAATCGATGCAGGCGGATGCGGTTGTCGTGGCGTTGGTGGGCGAGCGCGGGCGCGAGGTAAATGAATTCGTCGAAAACGCGCTTGGGGTCGAAGGAATGAAACGGTCTGTGGTCGTGGCCGCAACATCGGACCAGTCCGCGCTGGCCCGCAGGCGCTGCGCATGGTCGGCGATGTCCGTGGCGGAATATCTGCGCGATCAGGGGCTGAATGTCCTGTTTCTGGCCGATTCAGTGACGCGCTTTGCCGAAGCGCATCGAGAAATCGCCGTTGCGATGGGTGAAACACCTTCCCTTCGGGGATTTCCGCCCTCGGTCACGCCCCTGATCGCCGGTCTGTGCGAGCGAGCCGGCCCGGGAACGGCGGAACAAGGCGATATCACAGCTGTATTTAGCGTGCTGGTCGCCGGATCGGATATGGACGAACCCATCGCCGACATCCTGCGCGGTGTTCTGGACGGCCACATCGTGCTGAACCGCGATATTGCCGAGCGTGGCCGGTTTCCCGCCATCGACCTGAGTCGATCCGTCTCACGCAGCTTGCCGGGCGCGGCATCGCCAGAGGAAAACCAGGTGATATCCGAAACTCGACGGTTGGTTGGAAGTTACGAACAATCCGAAGTGATGATCAAAGCCGGGCTCTACTCGGAAGGCGCTGATCCTCTGCTTGATCAGGCGGTACGCGTGCATGATGAGTTGGACAGCTTTTTCGCCAAGCCCGAAACCGAAGGCATCAAGAATAGCTTCGACCGCCTGCAACTGATCCTAAGACGCGCAGGAACCGCGCTGACGCTTTAGGGAATTCCAGACAGTTTTAAGTGTTAAGGCCACCTTAAGACCTGCACTGCTACCCCGGTAGCGGGTGATAAGAAGGTGGTGGAGATGGGTGCGCAATCCAATGCGGCGCCAATCATCATCAAGAAGAAACGTGTGTCCGGTGGCGATAGTCACCACGGTGGCGCGTGGAAAGTCGCATATGCCGACTTTGTCACAGCCATGATGGCGTTCTTCATGTTGATGTGGCTGCTGAATGCAACGACGGAAAAACAACGCAAAGGGCTGGCGGACTATTTCTCGCCAACAATCCCCGTGAACCCGGTATCGGGCGGCGGAGATGGGGCCTTTGGCGGTAACAACATGTTCTCGGAAAAAACCATGGTTATGGACGGATCCGGCGCCAGCCAGAGAAGCCCGACAGTCGCCCGCGAGGCGCGCGGATCGGTCGGTGTGAACATGGACGGCGGCGGAAAAGAGAGTTTCGAAGACTTCTCCACGCTCGAAGCCGAACTTCTCGGACGCACGGGTGAAAGCCTGGTCTCAGACAAGGTCCTGAAGCACATCGTCACGCGTGTCACCGACGAAGGCCTGGTGGTTGAGCTGTTCGACACAGAAGATCAACCGCTTTTCGAATCGGGCACCGATAATCCGACGAATATTTTGCGCGCCCTAGCTTTACTGGTCGCTCGGTCTTCGGATCTGGTGAAAAACGCCATCGCCGTTGAAGGCCATGTCCGCGCGTCGCCTGTGGTTTTGGTCCATAACCCGGCCTGGGATCTATCGACAGCACGCGCGCAGACCGTTCGCCAGATGCTGCAGAACAAGGGCGTAACCGCCCAAAGGCTGGATCGCGTCACGGGGCATGCGGATCGGGAACTGTCTGTCGAAAACCCGATGGCGGTTCGAAATAACCGGATCGAGATCATCTTTTTGCGTAACCGCTAAGACCAAAAGGATAGAACGCATTTTACCTGTTAGCGTGCTGTTAAGGGCCAGCACGTTAGCTGTTGCATCAAGATTTGACGCAACAGAAGGGCGTGCCAATGACAATTTCCTCTTCGCTGAATGCCGGTGTGGCCGCTTTGAAGGCCAATGCCAACCGGCTGGCGACCATCTCCGACAACATCGCCAATTCATCTACTTTTGGCTACAAACGGGTCGAGACGGATTTTCATTCCATGGTCACATCCGGTCAGGGCGGCAGCTATTCTGCGGGCGGTGTCAGAACCACAAGCCAGCGCATGATCGATCAACGTGGATCGTTGGTGACAACGAACAACTCGACCGACCTTGCGGTGCGCGGTCGCGGCTTGCTTCCTGTACGGCCCAGCTCTCAGATTTCGTCGAATTCGAACGAGATGTTGCTGACCACAACCGGCTCGTTCCGCACCAATGAGCAAGGTCATCTGGTCACGCAATCCGGTCTTGTACTACTGGGCTGGCCTGCTGGGCCGGACGGGTCGATCCCAACTGTCCCAAGGGATACGCCTGCGGCGCTTGAGCCGGTCAAGCTTAGTGTGAACCAACTGACCGGATCGCCGACCACCAGCATGAATCTGCGCATGAACCTGCCGGCCACCGCGACGGATGCAGGCGCGCCGGGCGACACGCAGCCCCTGTCGGTCGAGTATTTCGACAACCTCGGTAAATCCGAGTCCGTCAATATTGAGCTTGTGCCAACGGTTCCGGCCACCGGGTCAAGCAATGAATGGACCATGACACTGCGGGATTCCGCATCGGGCGGTGCCGTGATCGGAGAATACCGGCTGACCTTCACTGACTCCCGGACGGCCGGCGGCACCCTGGCCAGCGTCACCGCCATTTCGGGCGGGGCCTATGATCCGGCCAATGGCAGCTTCGTGGTGAACGTGGATGGCGGTCCGATGGAAATCAATATCGGGCAGATCGGCGACAAGGCCGGGATTGCCCAACTGTCCGATACCTTTGCCCCGGTGTCGATCACGCGCGACGGGGCACCGGTTGCAACGATGACCGGTGTCAAGGTGGATGAGAAAGGGTACGTCTACGCGCAATATGACAGCGGTGTCAGCCGACGCGTGTATCAGATCCCCCTTGTCGATGTTCCTAATCCGAACGGCCTGAAGGCGCTGGACAACCAGACCTACGCGCCGTCCCGCGATAGTGGCACGTTCTTTCTGTGGAACGCGGGTGAGGGACCAACCGGCGATCTGGTGGCCTTTGCGCGCGAGGAATCCACGACCGATGTGGCAACCGAACTGACCTCGATGATCCAGACGCAGCGCGCTTTTTCGTCCAGCGCGAAAGTGATCCAGACAGTCGATGAAATGCTGCAGGAAACCACAAACATCAAACGCTGATCCGGGCTTTGAGCTAGCGAAAGGACCTGTCCGATGAACATGACGACAGCATTGAACAACGCGTTGGGCGGCCTGACCGCCGCAAGCCGCGGGGCCGCCGTTGTCTCGGGCAATGTCGCAAACGCGCTGACGCCGGGCTATGCGCGCCGTTCGCTCGAATTGGCGACCAGCCCGATTTCCGGCAACGGAGTGCGCACCGTCGGCGTCACGCGCCATCAGGATCCGGTTTTGACCGCCAATCGGCGGGAGTCCGACGCAAATCTGGCAAGCGCAAACGCGATTGCAGATTTCCACACCCGTTTTGAAAAGGCTGTGGGGTCCGTTGACGATCCCAAATCGTTCGCCGCGCGATTGACTGCCTTTGAAAACAGCCTGACCACGGCGGCAAGCCTTCCCGACTCGAAGGTGCGGTTGGATCAGGCTGCGCGCGCCGCGCGCGATTTGGCGGATAGTCTGAATTCGGCGTCCGAAGGGTTGCGTCAGGCCCGGTCGGATGCCGACAGAACCATCGGCAAACAGGTCGATCGCCTGAACCAAAGCTTGCAGGACATCGAAGATCTGAACGACAAAATCCCCAGCATCAAGAACTCGGGCGGTTACATCAACGCCCTGCTGGATCAGCGCCAGATTTTGATCGACCAGGTAAACGAACTGATCCCGGTAAACGTTGTAGCCCGGGAAAACAACCGCGTGTCCCTGTATTCCGATGGTGGATTGATCCTTCTTGAAGGGACGGCAGCACGGTTCGACTTCATGACTACGGGCGAAACCAAGCCGCACATGACAGTTGCGAACAACCTGCTTTCGGGTCTGGAAATGAACGGTCAACCAGTACGCACAAGCGGCGACACGGCACAAATCCGAGGCGGTGCGCTGGCGGCCCAGTTCGAAATTCGCGATGAACGGGCGGTTGAGGCACAGGTTCATTTGGATACTGCCGCCCGTGACCTGATCGATCGGTTCGAAACTGGTGGCCTGGACCCGACCGCTGCGGCCACAGACCCCGGCCTCTTCACTGACGATGGCAATCGTTTTAATGCCGCCACCGTGACCGGTTTGGCCTCGCGCATCAGCCTGAACGCGGTGGTCGATCCCGATGCCGGTGGAAACAGCTGGAAACTGCGGGCGGGCCTAGGCGCGGTCACAGCCGGAGATCCGGGAGATGCGACGCAGCTCAGGGCGTTTGGATCGGTCCTGAGTGTTGCTCGTCCCGTTGCCGGGGGGCTTTATGGCACCGGCAATATGCATGCGGCGGAAATTGCCGAGGCGATGCTGTCAAAGGCAGGCGCAGATTCTCACGCCGCCGAAGGGCGCATGACTTTCGCGAAAAACTCGCAGCTGGAAATGGCCAAGATCGAAGCCGAACACGGCGTCGATACCGACACCGAACTGCAGAACCTGATGCAGATCGAAAAAACCTATGCCGCAAATGCACGGCTCATCTCGGCGGTGGACGAGATGATGGACACTCTGCTGAGGTTGTGATGATTAATCTGACATCCATTGGTGATCTGGCCCGCGGGCTGACGTTGCGCACCCGATCGACCGAGATCAAAAATCAGATCGAAACGCTGTCTTACGAGCTGTCGTCGGGAAAGGTGCGGGATCTGTCCGGTCACCTGGACGGCGACTACTCTCATCTTCTGGATCTGGATCGCAGCCTGTCCAGATTGGACGCGTTCAAAGTGTCTACGGCCGAAGCCGGGTTGTTCACCGATGCAATGCAGTTAAGCCTGAACACGGTTGCCGGGTCCGTTGACAATATCACATCGTCGCTGCTGTCCTTTGGAACGTCGAACCAGGCGGTGACCCACGAAAACGCTTCGGTTCAGGCCAGAAACGAGCTGAATACAATCATGTCGGCTCTCAACACCCGCGCCGGTGGACGCAGCCTGTATTCCGGCACTGCAACCGACGTCTCTCCGTTGCCGTCCTCAGACGACCTGATCAACGCGCTCAAGACGGAACTGACCGGGGCCACAACGGTCGCGGATATCAGGCAAAGAGCCGAGGACTGGTTCAATGATCCCGCCGGATTTGATGCGGTGATCTATCAGGGTTCCGACACGACCCTGGCGCCCATGCAGGTTTCCGAGAACGAAAGCGTTTCGATTCCGGTGACAGCGACCGATCCGGCCATCAAAGCCGCTCTGAGGGACATCGCCGTCGCCGCGGTGGTCTCGGACAGCGGCCTGAATGTACCGACCGAGCAGCGCACGGCATTGTTCAAACAACTCGGCGTGGATCTGGTCAACGCAAAGGATCAACTTGTGAAGCTAAGGGCGGATGTTGGCGCGACCGAGGCCCGGATTGAGCAGGCCGAAACGCGAAACAATGCAGCACGGACTAGTCTGCAAAGCAGTCGGAATACTCTGGTCGCGGCGGACCCTTATGAAACGGCCACACGGCTGAACACAGTCCAGTTCCAACTGGAAAGTCTGTATTCCGTCACCGTTCGCAACGCGAACCTTTCGCTGGTGAACTTCCTGAGATGAGAGTTCTTGTTTTTCTGCTTCTGATGCTTCCCGGTCTGGCCTCTGCTGGCGCGATCCGGCTGAAAGACCTTGTGGATTTCGATGGAGTCCGCGGAAACGATCTGGTCGGCTATGGCCTTGTCGTCGGTTTAAATGGAACCGGCGACGGGCTAAGGAATTCTCCTTTCACCGAAGAGATCATGTCCAACATCCTGGAAAGGTTGGGCGTCAACGTAAACGGTGAAGATTTCCGTCCAAAGAACGTGGCGGCCGTTTTGGTCACAGCCAGTCTGCCTCCGTTTTCGCGGGTCGGAGGGCAAATTGACGTCACCGTTTCGGCCATCGGAGATTCCAAAAGCCTGTTGGGCGGGACATTGATCATGACACCACTGAACGCCGCTGACGGTCAGATCTATGCAGTTGCTCAGGGCACGGTTCTTGCTGGCGGTGCCGTGGCAGAAGGTGAGGCAGCCTCGGTCGTGCAAGGGGTTCCGACTTCCGGCGTTATCCCCTCTGGCGCGCGTGTCGAACGTGAGATCGACTTTGACCTTTCGACCCTAACCCAAATGCGTTTGGCGCTGAGAGAGCCTGATTTCACAACTGCCGGCCGAATTGAGGCTGCAATCAACTCTGAATTCAATCGTGCCGTTGCCATCATGCGCGATTCCGGGACGGTGGAACTGAACATCGCAGCAACTCAGGCTATTTCGACGGCCCACGCTCTGGGGCGGATTGAGAACATTCTGGTCGAACCCGAGACCAAGGCCCGCGTCGTGGTCGATCAGCGTTCTGGCACAATCGTCATGGGGCAGGAAGTTCGAATTTCCCGCGTGGCGGTATCGCAAGGCAACCTGACCCTGACAGTCGAAGAAGCTCCGATTGCGGTGCAGCCCAACCCCTTCGCACGCGGAGAAACCGTTGTGGTGCCCAGAACAATCGCGGGCATAGAAGAGGAAGAAGGCACCGGACTGGCCGAAATCCCCGAAGCCACAACTCTGTCCGAGGTTGTGGCTGGCCTGAACGCTCTTGGGGTGTCCCCGCGCGACATGATCGATATTCTGAAAACGATCAAAGCCGTCGGGGCTCTGCATGCCGAGTTTGTCGTCAGGTAATCTGACGGAAAAAGTCAAAGCTGGAACCGGCTGGTCACAGCCTACCTTAATTTGATTTCCAGCTATTCAGCCATTTCCTGAACTTTCCGCCCTGCTCTTCGATGGCGTCGCCGGCGGCATAGAGGCCGTCCTCCACATTCTCCATCATTGGATCAATGCGCGCCTCGCGAAATCGGCGCCAGCGTACCCAGATTGCCCAAACCAGAGCGAAGAATATGGTCAGGAAAATGATGTTGAACCACGGAATGATCCGGACATCCGGACTGTCCACCTGCCAGATTTTCACGGCATTCGGGAAAATCGACAGGAATTCGCTGCGCCAGCCGTAGTGGCGTACAACCACCCAACGCGGTGCCTCGGTCGTCGATTTCAGATCCGCCGCTTCGGCCTGCAGGTTCGACGAGTTCAGTTTGAAATACGGCGGCCAACCCCAACCTGTATCCTCGTTCCGGTAGACCATGACCTTGCCATTGGTCTTGCGAGTCTGGATGAAGAACACATCGCGGTTCGGCGTAGTCGGGTCGCTGCCGACATCATGAACCGACCAGAAGATGCTGTTCTCACCGGGGTCGATCCGTTTCTCGTACGTATCCGAAATCCGGACAACGTCGTGCTGCGGCAAGGTGTAGTTCAACACCGCTGCTATCGTGCCCCAGAACAGGATGATGATGGCCCATTTGACGTAACGCATCAGCGAAACCCTCACATGAAATTCGTAACATAAATCAGGATCGCGATCAGGCCCAGCGGCACGACGTAAATCCCCAAGATCAATTTGCGGCGAAACGATCCGTCGTATTTTTTTAACCCGCGCTGGACAAAGGCGTCCCGGTCGCCGGTCATGCCCTTCTTCTTCCAATGCGCGATCAGTTTACCCCGTCGCACCCGGCGGGAATAGATTGATACGCCCACATACAGGACGGTCAGTACGATCAGCAACGGGATCAGAAAGCGGAGTGCCACCAACATTTAACTTCTCCCTACTGCGCCCCAGGGACCAACGCGCGCGATAACCTCATCGCTGACCCGATCATCGCCGCTCATGTCGGGCTCATGCCCGAACAGCGCGGCCCGGGCGCCTGCTTTGTCCACCTGATACTCTCGCGCAAGGAACTCGGCAACATAGGCTTTTTTGGATTCAGGCCACGTGGCATAGGTGCGGTAGAACAGCTCCTTATGGCAAATGAACATCTGGCGCGGGTCCAGCGGGGCAAGCTCGGCCAGCAGCATATTCACCAGATCGCGGTTTGGCGTGTTGGTTGCACGCAGTGTATAGAAATAGGCCGGGTGATCCGAGGTGATGCGCGGCCACGGTCCCCCATCCTTCGCCCATCGCAGCAGTTGCGCTAAACCGTGATAGGCCTCGGGCAACCCATCCGCGTGGTTGCGGGCCAGCCGCCGCATGTCGCCACGGTCCAGCCCCTTAAGATCCACGCCTGCATCCGCTGCGGCGTCGATAGTGAGAAAGTCCATTTTTTGCTGCAGAATCGCGGCGGAATTGACACCGCGCGCCTCAACGATCGTTTCGACCAGATTGTTAAGCCCAAGGAACTTCGCGATCTGATTTCGCTGGGAGGGGTCGAAAACGTATTTGATTGGCATATCGTCGGGCTTGTCGCCCATGCAAATCGCCGCCGGGTGGTCCAGGTCCGGGAAAAGATACAGCCCGCCGAAATGCGCCGTCCAGAAGTTGCGCTGCTCAAACGTCGTATGGCGCAAGCGGACCGGATTGCGGGTGACGTCGCCGGTTTCCTTGGCTGTTTCGATCATCTTGGCGATCAGCACGTCGTCGAACCAGGCGTCCTCTTTGGTTTTGAACTGTTCCACCATGCCCGCCAGTTGCTGTGCCTTGCGCAGGGTGCCGCCTGCGGTATCAGCCTCGATCTCAATTTTGCGCAGGTTCAGCAGGTCCCGCGGCGTGGCGAGTTTGATGACCGAGTTCACCAGCTCGCCGGCCACCGCATCGGTGGCGGTCAGGGCAAACAGCTGCGCCTCGTTCATCTCGATGAATTCGCGCAGGATATCGCGCGAGGTCGAGAATTTGACGTTCAGCAGAGGCGCGCGTTTCTGTTCGGTCGTCAGCAGGATGAACTGCCGGTTGACCCCGTTGGGGTTGAGGTAGAGCGGGTTGTTCAGTTCCTGTCCGATCTCGGGCGAATAGCCCGAGATATCGACGTGGAAATCCGTCAGCGCCGTGATCTTGCCCGCCAGATGCTGCAGCGCCCGGTTATACCGCTCGACCAGAGCCGGGCTGGAGATGTGGACGAGGTTGCCGAACATCAGGCCTTTTTCGATGAGGCGGATCATTGGCCACCTTCCTGTTGCGTTTTCTTTTCCTCAATGTTCCAAAGAAAATCGTCCTGCTTGGCTAGTCGGTGCGATTGATGCTCGGAATACATATCAACTTTGCCAGAATTTCGGCTACTCACTGAAAAAGCCGCCAGACAAATAACCAGGCTCAAAATCAACGTTGCCCACATGATACCCGAACCGGCAATGATACCACCAACAACGATGAACAATGCGGCGGTCCACATGTTTAAAAGGTGGTTCAAGCTTTCTGCGTCTCCTGCCAAAACGGCTGAAACCGCGACAGTGACGAGTGGAACCACCGTGAAAAACAATGTCACAGTTATCATCACTGCGCGAAACCTTGTGAAGGTAGTTCTATTCGAAGCTGTCTTTCCTGCACGCCAGCCAACTAGAGCGGAAGTCACCAAACTGAAAACAAAAAAGATAACTATTACGACGTTACTGGTCACCCTTTCCCCTCCAGATACCGACGCTTGGCGGCAATACCCGCAAAGACGATTATTGCAATGGATGCTAAGAGAGAACTTAGCAAAAATGACGCCCAACCCGTTGCCGCGTAAGTCGTCCGATCATGATCAAGTAGCTGATGACCAAGTCCGACATCGAACAACATCCCGATCAAAGAAAGACATAGGATCGACACTGCCAGTGCCGCAATCCATGCCGCAAACAATCGCAGGAAGAAGGGCAAGCGAAGTGATTTTTGAGCAACCAACAGGCACGTTGACAGACTTAGAGCGGCTGGAAGCGCAAAGATCAGAAAATTAGCAATCACGACCCCTTCCCCTCCAAATACCGCCGCTTGGCCTCTTCCATCCTCGCCATCTCACGCACGGCGTTTTCGATGGCGACCTCGTCGCTCTTGTCGGCATAGCGGAACTCGCTGTCGGCGTAGCGGTTGATTTCCTGCATCACCATTTCCACCGTGATCGGCTGGCGCAGGTCTTCGATCATAGCCTTCTTGGTGTCGTAGTCGCGGAACAGGAACAGGTCGGGGTTCTCCATCCACTCATCGGGCAGTTCGAAATCCATTGCGCGAACTTTGACCGCGTCGGTGATGTTCTTGATCGCGCGGCCAGTGAAGCGCTCATCCGCCTGCTGGATCGCCTTGAGGTAGGTGCCCAGCTTGGCGATGGTGTCCATCTGGCCGATCTCGCCGGACACCCGGTCATAGACCTGTATCAGAGCATCCTCATGCGGGCGGGAATGGCTTTCGAAACTGGCGGCGACGGCCTTTTTGATTTCCTGCGCGGCATACGCTTCGTGTTCGCCCAGCGGGATGTCGTGGTTGCGGCCCATCAATAGGTGCAGGATGTCGATGTAATCCTCGCGCGTTTGCGGCCCGTCCACCAGAAACCGCGCCCCCGCCCGCTGGCGCAGGGCGTCGTCCACATTCTCGGGGTAGTTCGAGAACATGCCAAAGGTGCAGTTGCCGCGCACGACAGTGTTGGCGCCCGCAAAGCTCTCCATCAGCACGGCGGTGATTTCCAACTGCCCGGCTGACGACTGCCGGTCACCGCGTTTGCCCGCCAGTTGGTCAATATCATCGATAGTACCGAAGCCAATGACCGAGGGGTCGATGATCGTGTTGATGAAGGCCTTGGCGTTCTGGCCGGATTTGCCCTGATAGCTGTCGATATTGTCGGTGCTCAAATTCTGATAGCGGAACGGATAGCCCGCGTTTTGGCAGTAATCGTTGATCAGCCCGGCCATCATCTGGATCAGGGTCGTCTTGCCGGTGCCCGGCTTGCCGTCGCCCATGAAGGTAAAGATGAACCCGCCAAGCTCGGCAAATGGGTTCAGGCGGCGATCGAAGTCATAGGCCATCACCATTTTGGACAGCTTCATCGCCTGATACTTGGCGATATGGTTGCCGACCACCTCGTTCGGTTTCTTGAACGTCATGGTCAGGGTGGTGGATTTAGCCTTCGAGGCGGGTTCGAACCCCCGGATCGTCAGGTCGTCCGACTCGATATGCCAGGCGGCGTTCTGAAACGGGGCCAGATGACCAGCGGATTGGGCGCGCAGGGCGGCCTTTTCCATCAGTTGCTCAGCATAAGCACTGGTGGCTGCAATCAGATGCGCATCATCAGGGGCGTGTTTGGCCAGGATCTGGTCCAGCTCCCACAATGCGCCGTGCAGGGCGAGTTGGCCGTTGTCGGTCAGAACTTCTTCGACCTCACCGATATCGACCGTGGTCTCGCCCAGATGTGAGGACATCAGATAGGCCAGCGCATTGCCGAAGGTATGCGACGTGATCAGAGCCTCAGCTGTCAGGAGTTCCGAGAATTCGGTCTTGCGGGCAGCAGGTAGATCGCCAGCGAGATTGGCGCGTTTCAGGTCGGACAGTGGGGTCTGCTCCGCATAAGCTTCTGCCACGGCCAGAGCGATAGAGATCGCCCGCCGGATTGCCTGCTGTGCAGTCGCCTGTGCGGGCGAGACCAACGCATCGCCCTCATCCGAGGCTTCGATCCGTTCGACCAGATGCACCCCATCCGCCCGCACGGTGCGACGGGTCACAAGCCCCGGTGTGGTGGATCGGAATCGACGCCCAGTAGACACGCCCGGGGACCGTTCAATGGTGGCCTCAACCGCTTTCGCAATCCGCGGCGCGTGTTCAAATCCGTTCAGCAAGGCGGTCGCAGCAGGATAGTGCTTGCGAATGTCGTCTTCGCGCAATTCCATCTGATCTGACGTCAAACTCATTTCAAAATCGCCTTTGCTGTCTTCAATATCTCAAAACCTGCCCGGTCTTGCTGACGACAAACTTGCGCACATCGGCAAAACCCGGCGGGTTACGTTCGGCCAGAACCTGAAACGGGCGCTGGGGCAGGATGATCGACCGCTGGGTGCGGGTGGCGCCGGTTTCTGCCCCCTGCCCGCCGAACGGATCGAGCGCAAAGACCTCGCGCTCAACAGTCGAGAACCACCCGGCGCGTTCTTCGATCACCTCTTCGCTTTCCAGTTCTTCGGTGGTCCAGGCCAAAGCCCAGTCCTGACCTTGCGGAGACTGCGCGTCCTCAAGCACTTGCCGCAAAGGGCCGGATTGCTCGGTATAGGCCGAGGAATACATTGGCCCCACATGGATGCGGCGCAGGTGCTTGGGGTGCAGGTCATCGAAATCCTGATCGAAGCCTTTGGCGATGGTCACCAGTTTCAGCCCGCCCAAGGATTGCGCCATCAGATGCGCCTGTACTTCGGGCCAGCGGCGTTGGTCCTTGGGCAGGGCAGTTTTGCCGCTATCTTCCAACTGCATCAGATAGATGACCGGCAGGTTGATCTGGCTGTCATAGACCGCCCAGTGGATCATGAACTTGCGCCGCTCGCCCTCATTCCCGATCCAGTGACACTCAGGATCATTGCGGCACCAGAACAGCTGACCCTTCAGCAATTCCTCGTAATAGAGCCTTTGGGACAGCGCGAATTGCAGTTTGGTGGGGATTTTCTGATCGCCAATAATCGTCCGCACCATGTCCGTTTTCAGATCATCTTCCGAGGGCATATTCGCCAGATGAACCTGCGCCTGCTGCGCGTCATTGGCCATGGTCAGCAACTCAGCCGCCACCGGAAACCCGCTGTCGCGCTTGTCCATGGCGAGGCTGCCAAAGAACCGCCCCGTGTCCCGCCCGACCAGCAGGTATTTCATGGATAGCGCGCGGAAGGTGTAGAGCAGCCCCGAGAGGTAGCGCGACACGATCCGCACCTCTTGCTTACTGATCGCACCCTCGGCCTCCATCGTCGCAGCCACGCGCAGAAGGTGGACGGTAATCACCTCGAATTTGCGGAAATAGCGGCGCGAGGCGAAGGTGTCGGTCAGTCCGACATGGTCTTGGGTGGGGTTAGTCACTAGTAGAACCTCCAATCCAAGTCATGTTCTAGCCAACCAATTAGCTTGGAAGCTTTGAGCTCAAGCTGTGGCCGCCAATGACCCAAAAAACTGACGACCTTTGGGAAAATTACGATTGCAATTAAAACGCCGTACGTGGCGAAACCTCCAAGCCCTGCAATCGACGCCACCCATTTTGCACCAGACAACACTCCGACAATCGCCAACAGTGCAGACACTGCCATTACAACAACCAGTCCTATGCAAATTCGGAACCACCTAGGTTTAAACCCCGGTTGCAGTTCCTTGACGCTCTTGATTTTGGTGGGCTGGTGTTCCTTTACATATCCAAAGAACATCACCCACCATACAGGTTCTTATCATGCTTCTCGACAATCGAGGCGAACCGGCGGGCAAAGCGTTCATCCGCCTTGGCCTTTTTCTCCAGAACGTCGCGGGCAAAGACCATGTGGTCCTCATGCGCCTCAAGCATGTCGGCCATTTTCTGGTTGGTCGCGGTGCCGATGGCGGCCATGGCGGTTTGCGCCTCCTGGTCGGTCTGCACACCGATCTCGTTGATGCGGTGGGCCACGTCCTGCTGCTGAGCCGTTTTCAGCGATTTGGTCAGGGCGTCATACAGCACCACGCGCTGCTGCGTGTCAGTCTGTAGTTTGTTGATCAGCACCATCTGCGTCGCTGCCTGGTTCTGCAGCGAGTCGACCCAGGTCTTGCCCTTTTCGATATAGCGCTCCAGCGTTTGGCTTTTGGCCAGCTTGACCTGCTCCTCCTGAACCTTGGCGTTGTATTGCTTGTTCAGCTCGGCCAGTTCGGTTTCCAACTGAGTGCGCGCGGCAGCGTCCTGTTCGACGCTGATCTTGTTTTCCAGCGTGATGATTGTCGGGTCCATGCCCTGAATTTCAGCTCGCAATGCCTCCAGTTCCGCCACAGTCGCCTCACGGTCATCCAATGTGCCGGTCAGGTTGTCTTCGACTTTGACGCGCTGTTCTTCCAGCACCGACAACTGGCCTTCGAGCAACTTTACGATCACATCCGACTTGGCAATCAGGTCCTGCAGCTTGTCATCGATATTGGCAGTGCGCATGCGCTCTTGCCGCATCGACTCGGATTTGGCCTTGGCGAAGATGCCCACAAACGACTCCCACCCGGTTTTCGAACGCATCTCGTCGAAATCCTTGGAAAACGCATTGGTGACATCATCCAGCCCCATAATCAGTTCGGCAATGTTGGCGTTCATCACTTCGGTATGGGCGTGCACATCCTCAAGCGTGGCGTTTTCGATGTCGATATCGGCCTCGGCGGTGCCGATCTTGGCGCGCGCGGCCTCGATCCGTGAGGTCAGCCCTTCGATCTGTGACTGACTTTCGCGCACTTTTTGCTGCGTTTCCTGAATCAACGCGTCAAACTGCTGGTTCGACATCTGTCCTATCCCTTTTTTACTTATGCACCCAATAAGATAGGGAATGTTACGATGATTTACATCCCCTTGGGCATCAAATATCAGCAGGACTTTGGCAAACTCCGGAGAAAAAAGATAGGCGGCTTGACACTTACGCCGCAGATCGCATGAATGCGCGCGGTAGGCAAAAAAACGTCACGTTTACCATACGAAAACTGGATTGATCTGACGGCTAGGGTGGCCATAGACAATCCGGAGGGCACCTGTTTGAGTGCTAACAAATTTTTACTGCCGGAGGCTGACTTATGCTGGACGCGACAACCGACCTGAAATCAATCCTGAAAAACCCCGATCTGCTGGTGACCAAAGCCTATATCGGCGGTCAATGGGTTGATGGGGACAATGGCACATTTGCCGTAACAAACCCGGCACGCGAGGACGTGATCGCTGAAGTCGCAGACCTGAGCCGCGCACAGGTCGCCGGTGCAATTGCGCAGGCCGAAGCAGCGCAAAAGGAATGGGCTAAACTGACCGGCAAGGAACGTGCAGTGATCCTGCGTCGCTGGTACGACCTGATGATGGAAAACGCCGAGGATCTGGGCAAAATCCTGACCGCTGAGCAAGGCAAGCCACTGGCCGAAGCCGTTGGCGAGATCGGCTATGGCGCGTCCTTCATCGAATTCTTCGGCGAAGAGGCAAAGCGCGTCTACGGTGAGACAATCCCCGGCCATCAGCGCGACAAGCGGATTATGGTGCTGAAACAGCCAATCGGCGTTGCTGCCTCGATCACGCCCTGGAACTTTCCCAACGCGATGATCACCCGCAAGGCAGCCCCGGCGCTGGCTGCAGGTTGTGCATTCGTCGCGCGCCCGGCCAAAGAGACCCCGCTGTCGGCGCTGGTCATGGGCGTGCTTGCGGAGCAAGCTGGCATCCCGGCGGGCGTGTTCAACGTTCTGCCATCCTCCAGCGCCAGCGAGATTGGCAAGGAATTCTGCGAGAACCCCGGCGTGCGCAAACTGACCTTTACCGGCTCGACCGAAGTGGGTCGCATCCTGCTGAAACAGGCCGCCGATCAAGTCATGAAATGTTCGATGGAGTTGGGCGGCAACGCGCCGTTCATCGTATTTGACGATGCTGATCTGGATGCAGCCGTCGAAGGCGCAATGATGTGCAAGTTCCGCAACAACGGCCAGACCTGCGTTTGCGCCAACCGGATCTATGTGCAAGCTGGTGTATACGACGAATTTGCCGCCAAACTGAAAGCTGCTGTCGAAGCGCTGAAAATCGGCGATGGTCTGGACGAGGGCACAACCACCGGTCCGCTGATCAATGAAGAAGCGGTCGCCAAGGTCGAAGAGCATATCAAGGACGTGACCGACAAGGGCGGCGCGGTTCTGACTGGCGGTCTGCCACATGATCTGGGCGGCACCTTCTTCCAGCCGACTATCGTGACCGGCGTGACTCAGGACATGATGGTTGCGCAGGACGAGACCTTTGGCCCGCTGGCACCGCTGTTTAAGTTCGAAAACGAAGATGACGTGATCGCCATGGCCAATGACACGATCTTTGGTCTGGCGTCGTACTTCTATGCTAAGGACCTGAGCCGCGTCTACAAAGTGGCCGAGGCGCTGGAATACGGCATTGTCGGCGTGAACACCGGTATCATCTCGACCGAGCTTGGCCCGTTCGGCGGTGTCAAACAGTCCGGCCTGGGCCGCGAAGGCAGCCATCACGGCATGGAAGACTATCTGGAAATGAAATACGTCTGCCTGTCGGTCTGATCGAACATGGCCCTGGCGCAAGCGCGCCGGGGCCACCCGGTTTGTCACAAAACTGCAAACAAACCGTCACATCCCTGCAATGACCCGCGTTCATCCCCCTTTCATCCAAGTGAGAGAGGATCCCAACCGATGTCATTGCGCTTTGTCTGCCTGACATCTGCCCTTGCGCTGACCACTGGTCAGGCTGCGGCAGAAATGAATTTCAACCGAATTGCGTCTTTCCCCGTCGTCAAGAACATAGCCGAGGGGGCTGATACCGCCCGTGAAACCTCGCCCGAGATCATCGCGGCGACCGCGGACGGCATGACGCTGGTTTACACCGACAGCCCGCTGGGCGTGATCGGCATGGTCGATATCACCGACCCCGCAAACCCCGCGCCTCTGGGGGCGATGGAGGTTGGTGGCGAACCGACCTCGGTTGGGATCATTGGCGGGACAGCCTTTGTCGGCGTCAACACATCCGAGAGCTATACCGCTCCGTCGGGCAAGCTGATCTCGGTCGATATCGCAGGCAAATCGGAAATCGGTGCCTGTGATCTGGGCGGTCAGCCCGACAGCGTCGCCATCGCCCCCGATGGCAGCTTTGTCGCCGTGGCAATCGAAAACGAGCGTGACGAAGACCTGAACGACGGCGTCATCCCGCAACTGCCCGCCGGGTCGCTGGCACTGGTACCGGTGAAAGACGGCGCGCTGGAGTGTTCGGGCATGAAGATGGCCTCGCTGACCGGTCTGGCCGAGGTTGCCCCGACCGACCCCGAGCCTGAATTTGTCGACATCAACAACCTTGGCGAAACCGTCATAACCCTGCAGGAAAACAACCACATCACGGTGGTCGACAGGGACGGCAACGTGGTCAGCCATTTTTCGGCAGGCGCGGTTGATCTGGAAGACATCGACGCCACCGACGAGCGCGGTGCTTTGATCTTTACCGAAGGCCAAAAGGACCGCCTGCGCGAGCCGGATGCGGTGAAATGGATCGACGACAACCACTTCGCCACCGCTAACGAGGGCGACTATCAGGGCGGTTCGCGCGGCTGGACCATTTTCCACAAGGACGGCACCGTTGTTTACGAGAACGGCACCGATTTTGAAAAGGCCATCATCCAGATCGGCCATTACCCTGACAAGCGCTCTGATGCCAAAGGCGTTGAGCCAGAAAGCGTGACAGCAGCCACCTTCGGGGGCACACCGATGATCTTTGTTGGGGCTGAGCGCGCCTCGGTCGTGGGCGTCTACGACGCCACCGATCCAGCCAATCCGGTGTTGAAACAACTGCTGCCGTCGGGTGTTGGCCCCGAAGGTTTTGTGGCGATCCCCGAGCGCAACCTGCTGGTCTCGGCCAATGAAAAGGACCTGATCGAAGATGGCGGCCCGCGCGCGCATGTCTCGATTTTTGAGTATCAGGACGCCCCCGCCAACTATCCGCATCTGACCTCTGCAGGCGCAGACGAGCTGATCGGATGGGGTGCCCTGTCCGGTCTGGTCGCGGATGAAGATGGCATGATCTTTGCGGTCAACGACAGCTTTTATGGCTTCCAACCTTCGATCTTCAAGATCGACCCCAGCCAGCAACCGGCCCGTATCGTCGACGTGATCCGCATCCACCGTCAGGATGGCAATCCCGCGCAGAAACTGGACCTTGAAGGCATCACGCTGGACGGCAAGGGTGGCTTCTACGTCGCCTCCGAAGGCCGCACCGACCGTGTCATCCCGCATGCGATCTACCATGTATCCGAAGATGGCCTGATCAAGGATCGCAAGGGTGAAATCGGCCTGCCGCCGGAATTGATGGTGGTCGAGAAGCGCTTTGGTTTTGAGGGCATCACCAAGGTCGGTGACACCCTGTGGATGGCCGTTCAGCGCGAATGGAAAGACGACCCCAAGAACCACGTGAAACTGGTCGCCTACAATCTGGACACCAAGGAATGGGGTGCCGTTTATTATCCCAAAGCCGACCCGGAAACGGGCTGGGTGGGCCTATCGGAAATCGTGGCCTTTGGTGACCATGTCTATGTCATCGAACGCGACAACCAGCACGACCACCGCGCCGTGACCAAGAAGATCTACCGCATCCCGCTGTCCGAGATGACCCCGGCCCCATTGGGTGGAGACCTGCCTGTGGTCAGTAAGCAAGAGGTCCGCGACCTGCTGCCCGATCTAACCTCGACCGGCGGTTACGTTCTGGACAAGATCGAAGGCCTGGCGATTCTTCCCTCGGGCGAAGGATTCGTCATGACAGACAATGACGGCGTCGATGACGCCTCGGGCGAGACGATGTTCTGGTCGATTGGATCGGTTACGGCTGGGAATTGATTCACTGGCAAAATGTCGAGGGACCCCGCACGAAACTGTGCGGGGTCATTCTACTTCTTACGTCAGCTTTACGCCCACTTTGACCGATGCTGCGCGATGCCCCAATTACAGCAATGCGTAGAAAGCTGACTTTGCAAAGTCTCGCGCTCGGCCCGTAGGCGAGGAACACCAACTGGCAAATTCCTGCCGGGGAATAAGCTGGGCTCTTTTCATAACCCGCAAGATCGCCTTAAAACTCCGCAACCCCAAAAACCGGCAATGTAGTTTCTTGCAAAACAGCGACAGCAAAACGAATACGAAACGGCCGCGGCTGCCCGGTACTGCTCGCGCGGCGTTTGCGATGGGGCTTTATGCTCTTGTATCTGCCTGCGCTCAGGGCTCAAACGACGTGGATCTCGATCCAGAACGTCAGGCCATGGCGTTGCGCGAAGTCTCACAAAAACAGGCTCGAGGGCAAAGGGTGTGGTGTGTACCCTACGCACGTAACCTCAGTGGTATCGAAATTCGCGGAAACGCCAAGGACTGGTGGGGCAAGGCGCGCAGTACATTTGAGCGGGGTAGTGAACCTGTTGTCGGTGCGGTCATGTCATTTAGAGCAACCCGAGGGATGCCCCTTGGGCACGTGGCCGTCGTATCCGATGTTATCACCGACAGGGAAGTCATCGTGAACCACGCCAATTGGCACCGCAACAAGGTATCATTGAAAATGGGCGTTAAGGATGTATCCAAAAACAATGATTGGACGCTTGTCCGGGTCGAAAGCCATCCGGGCCGGTATGGCAGTTTCTACCCGGTGAACGGGTTCATTTATCCCAAAGTCGACGGTTAGCCTTAATCATTTATGTGTCGCATCCTAAGCACATCCGGCGGATGCGTCACAAGCGACCCTTTTTTCGGAAACAAAGTAAATACACCAGCCCCCTGCATATGGAACAAGTGTGGCGGTGCTCACTCGCATATCAGAAAGCGCAAAGCCTGACCTTGAATGTCAGGTTTCGGCTACGAAGTTGCCATCGGAGCCGCGGCAATCCAACGTCCGCAAAGTCCGCTTAGCGGACATCTTGGTACCACAAAAATAACAACGCCCCGCGTCTGGAGGAACGCGGGGCGTATGGTGCGATAATCCAGAGAGGAACGATTATCGCGGCGCGGTGATCGACCGCCTTAGTTCACGGCTTTGGCGTCGACCACGTCTTTTTCAATGGCCTTGGCCGAAGTGATCTCGATCCGGCGCGGCTTCAGTGCTTCGGGCACTTCGCGCTTCAGGTCGATATTCAGCATGCCGTTTTCGTGGCTCGCGCCGGTGACGCGCACGTGATCGGCCAGCGCAAAGCGGCGTTCGAACGCGCGGGTGGCGATGCCACGGTGCAGATAGCTGCGCGCTTTGTCCTCGGCGGCTTTCTTGCCAGCGACGACCAGCGAGTTTTCCTTTACTTCGACCGACAGGTCATTTTCCGAAAAACCGGCGACAGCCACAGAGATACGATAGGTGTCGGCATCGGTTTTCTCGATGTTATACGGCGGATAGCTGGGCTGAGCCCCGTCATTTGTCAGAACGCGATCCATCATGTCGGCGATCTGGTCGAAACCAACGGTGGCGCGGTGCAGCGGTGCAAAATCAAAAGTGCGCATGTGTCATATCCTCATATCAGAGCGATGTACGTTTTGCCCTCCGTTCGGACGGGCGATGAGTTGTGCCAGGCCCCGTTTGTGGCGACCCGGTACAGTTCACATGGGTAGCGAATTGAGTGAGTTCAACCCCCGCCGGAGCTGATGAATTTGGCACCTGTATTCGACTTGCCCGAACCGACCTGCAAACGGCGGATTGTCGCCTGTGGGCGGGGCGCATCACGCCGCAAATCTGACTTAAGTTCAGACACTATTTCGGCCAATTCCATCCCATATCCGACTTTCCTGCGGCCATCCGTTCCCACGGCTGAGACAACGGACAGAATTTGCCAGCGTGGTCCGTTTTTGGTCAGAATGGCCGACCCGGACGACCCGAACGTGACATCGCAGTTAAAGCTGATGATCCCCTGTGCGCGTTGCAGGATTTTGCAGGACCTTTGACGCGTAATCGCCTCTGCCCGCCCCCGCCCATAGGACGCAACACTGATTTCATTACCTGAGACCACCCGACCACTGTGCAAGGCAAAAGGATCGGCGATGGAATAGGGGATCGGCTCTTCCAGACGCATCAGAGCCACATCAACGCGAACGCGCGGGGCCGACACAGGTCCGTTCGCGACAAAATCAGGGTGGGCCGCAATCTGGATGACTTTGCGGTCAGCCAATGAGTTGCCGTTGCTCAGTCCAGCGCGGAATGTCACCTTTCCCGGGGGGTATGGCTTGCCTGTGGCCTTGTCCAGGGCACAGTGTGCTGCCGTCAAAACCAGATCCTGCGCAATCAGGGTGCCGGTGCAAAACCCCTGTTCGCCAATGTCCAGACGTCCGACTGCCTCCCAACCATAAAGGTCGTCGCGATCCGTCAGCTTGCGCTTGACGCCTTGGGCATATGTGGCTGACGCAGAAATCGAAAGAAATAAAAGAATGTTCAGAAAAAAACGCATCATGGTTTGATGAACCTAGCTCCTATGTTCCGTCTCGTCCCGCTCTGCGACGTGGACGCACCAAATCCGCGGCCGGCGGACAATTCAGCCTGCAACAGTTCCAGAGCGTTCTCGACTGCAGTGCCGACAGCGACACGCTGCCCGTTGTATTCAGCCTTGGCCGCGACCACCGAAACGATGCGCGGCCGGTCGCCTTCAAAGGAAAACACAGGGGCACCCGAGGACCCGAACTCAACGTCACAGGACAGGATCAGAACGTTGGACCTTCGGGTCATGACCGAGCACACTTCCTGCAGCGACGGGGCCTCAGCCCGGTCCTGAGCGTAAGAAACAACACCGACCTCAGCGCCGCGCGCGGGGCGCTTTCCGGTCTCAAACGGGATCACCGTCGTGTTCCGGATCGGTTGCCACAGCTCGATCAGCGCGATGTCATTGTAAACGCGTGAGGCTGTGGCCTCGGTGCTGTACTCATAGTCGGGGTGGATGACGGCTTGACGCGCGGCACGATAGGCCGACGCGCGCCCAAGGCGCCAAGCGGCCAGAAACTCGACCTCGGACAGATCAACCCGCTGCCCCGTGACCTTGTCAAAAAGGCAATGGGCGGCCGTCAGAACAAGGGTAGGCGAAATTAATGTTCCCGTACAAAAACCCGCACCATTCTTGATATCCAGCCGACCGACGGCCATCCAAGCACGACCAGCATCGGTGGTATCCAGACTTTTCAGCCCGGTATCCTGGGCTGCGGCGGCCATTGGCATCAAAGCCAGCGCCAATGCTATGATCCAGTTTCGCAAATGGCTCTCCGGCTTTGCTGTTGGCATATCTTCATACGCCCAGCGTGCGGCGAAAATAGGGCGATCTTGCCATGGCCGAGTTCGCCCGGAGTCTGATGCGCGAACGCATCAGCCCCCGTTACTTTAAGATCGGAACCTGTGAAGTGTGCCTTTGCTCGTGCATCGCCTGAGGCACAGGACCCCCGGTTGCCCAATCCAACAACTCGACCGTGTGCAAAATGGGCAGGCTAGTGCCCGTGCCAATCTGCATCATGCACCCAATATTGCCCGCAGCGATCACATCCGGGTTCTTCGCCTCAAGCGTTTTGACCTTGCGCTGCTTCAGCTTGCCCGAGATCTCAGGCTGCATCAGGTTGTAAGTTCCCGCGCTGCCGCAACACAGATGGCTGTCCGCGGGCTCAACCACAGTGAAACCGGCCTGCTTCAAAAGGGTTTTGGGGTGGGATTTGATTTTCTGACCGTGCTGCAATGAGCAAGCAGCATGGTATGCCACTGTCATTTCTTTGTCTTTGCCCTCGGGCAGGCCCAGCTGCACAAGTAACTCGCTGATATCCATCGCAATCGATGAGACCCGAGCGGCGTCCTCGGCCAATGGGTCATTTCGGAACATATGGCCATAATCTTTGACCGTAGTGCCGCAGCCCGACGTGTTAATGACGATCGCGTCAAGCCCGTCGCCCTCCATTTCTGCAGCCCAGGCTCTGATATTGGCTTCAGCGGCTTTGTGACTTTCGCTGGTTTTGCCCATGTGATGGGTCAGTGCACCACAGCACCCGGCCCCGTCGGCCACCACGACCTCGCATCCCATGCGCGTCAGCAAACGGATTGTCGCGTCGTTGATGTCGGTGTTCAGCGCCTTTTGCGCGCATCCGGTCATAAGCGCCACACGTTTGATACGCGGACCATCGGGTGCGAAAGTTTGCGGGTCGTCATTTCGACTGACCGGAGGGATATGTTTCGGTGCCATGTCCAACATCGCGCGCAGTCGTGCGTCCGGCATCAAGAAACGGAACGGTCGACCCAGCTTGGCCCCGATCAGGGCCCAGCGGAATCGCATCGGATAGGGCAGGATCTGCGCCAAGACCCAGCGCAATGCGCGATCCGTGAACGGGCGTTTGTAGTTTTCTTCGATGTATTCCCGCGCGTGATCGACCAGATGCATATAGTGCACGCCCGAAGGGCATGTGGTCATGCACGCCAGACAGGACAGACAACGGTCGATATGCTTGACTGTTTTCTCATCCGGGACACGCTCGTTCTCCAGCATATCCTTGATCAAGTAGATGCGCCCTCGTGGGCTGTCCAGCTCATCCCCCAGCACCTGATAAGTTGGGCACGTAGCGGTACAGAACCCACAATGCACGCAGCTGCGCAGGATCTCATTTGACCGCTGGATCGCCGGGTCTTGCAGCTGTTTTTCGGTGAACGTCGTCTGCATCGGCCTACCCCATCAGTCCCGGATTGAACAAACCGCGCGGATCAAATCTCTGCCGTAGCCCCTTTGTTAGAGCCGAAATACCTGCGGATTCCGGTTGGAACCGGCCCAGGCGCACCACCGCCTCAGCGTCGGCCCGCACAATCGTCGCATGGCCATCAAATTCACCCACGCGCGCGCGTACATCAGTTCCATGCGGCACGAGAGCCCAGATCAGCCCCCCTCCCCAATCGAACAACGCCCGGTCTGCCCGGATGCGCGCCGCAACTTCAGGAGCATCTGTAGGTTTGACTGAAATCCGCCACACATCGCCGTCCTGATCATGGAATGCGGCGGCATCGCGAATTGCTGTCCAAAGCAAGTCGGACTGCGCGACATCGGAAACATCACCGAAATCGGACAGCGCGGATGTCAGTTGCTTGGATCTGTAGGCGACCGAATCCGCGAACCCTTCAAGACGCAACAAGGCACAGCCGGTCTTCTGATCATAGGCGGCACCGTTCACCTCGAAAGGGGATTTGAGCGCCGCGGAGAGGACCTGAATTCCCACGGTTGCGTCCGGTACTTGAATGGACAGGGTTGCGCGAGAGTCGGGTTTCGGCAGCACCTTCAACGACACTTCGGTCAGAACGCCCAAGGTTCCCCATGACCCCGCCATGAGTTTCACAAGATCGTACCCGGTCACGTTCTTCATCACCCGACCGCCATTCTTGACGATCTGCCCCATACCGTTGACGTATCGCACACCCAACAGAAAGTCGCGACATGCGCCCGCCTGTATGCGCCGCGGACCTGAGATGTTTGCCGCGACAACTCCTCCGATCGTCGGCGTGCCATTGGTTCCCAACAAACCCCGATGATCCATCGGCTCAAACGCCAATTGCTGACCCTCGGCTTCCAAGGCGGCTTCGATCTCAGACACTGGTGTTCCAGCTTGCGCCACAAGCGTCAGTGCGCCGGGCTCATAGAGCGTGATGCCGCTCAGCCCGCTGGCCTCAATCGCATTGTCCGGCCCGGCGATGCCCCGGGTACCGCCTCCGGCAATACGCACAGGTTCCTTCAGCCCGGCCACCATCTCGGCCAGTTCGGCTTCTGTCTCAGGTCTCATGGCAATTCTTCTTTGTTAGAGCCAATTATTCCGCAGCAATCCGCGCTTCACGACGAGCCTCGGACGCGTCCAGCGGGAATACCTTAGCGGGGTTCAGCAACCAGTTCGGGTCGAACGCATCCTTGACCGCCATCTGCGCCTCAAGATCCACAGGCGCGTATTGATGGGACATCAGATCCCGCTTTTCGATGCCGACGCCGTGCTCACCAGTCAGACAACCACCAACATCAACGCAGAGTTTCAGGATATCAGCCCCGAACGCTTCGCATTTCTCAAGATCACCCGGTTTGTTGGCATCGAACAGGATCAGCGGGTGCATGTTGCCGTCGCCTGCGTGGAACACATTGCCAACCGGCAGACCGTATTCCTTGCTCATCTCGCCGATCCGGCGCAGGACCACTGGCAGCGACGACACCGGGATCGTGCCATCCAGACACATGTAGTCGTTCAACTGTCCCATCGCACCAAAGGCCGACTTACGCCCCAGCCAGATTTTTGCGCTTTCTTCGACTGACTGGCTTTCGCGCAGTTCAACCGGGTTGTGGCGCTTGGCGATCTCAATGATCTTTGCCAGTTGATAGTCGATCTCGGCCTCGGACCCTTCAACCTCAACAATCAGAAGCGCAGTGCAATCGGGATAACCCGCATGGGCGAAATTTTCGCAGGCCTGGATGCAAAGAGTATCCATGAACTCGATCGCCACAGGCAGAATTCCTGACTTGATGATATCGGATACACATTGGCCCGCGACCTCATTGTCATCAAAGCCCATAAGCACGGGTCGTGCACCTTCGGGTTTGCGTAGAATTCGCAGAGTAGCCTCGGTCACCACGCCCAATTGGCCTTCGGAACCGCAAATGACGGCCAGAAGGTCCAACTTGCCCGCATCCAGATGTGCGCCGCCGATTTCAATGATGCTGCCATCCATCATGACCATCTTCACACCCAACAGGTTGTTGGTGGTCACGCCGTATTTCAGACAATGTGCCCCGCCCGAATTCATGGCGATGTTCCCAGCGATGGCGCAAGCCAGTTGCGACGACGGGTCAGGGGCGTAAAAGAAATCATACTCCTCGACCGCGCCGGTCACACTCAGATTGGTGCGGCCCGCCTGTACGCGGATGAAACGGTTGTCGTAATCGACCTCCAGCACCTCATTCATCCGGGCGATCCCCAAAATGACGCAATCCGCCGTTGGCAACGCCCCGCCCGCCAGCGAGGTGCCGGAACCACGCGGTACAACGGGCACGCCTTCTTCATTGCAGATCCGCAAAATGTCCGAGACCTCTTGCGTGGTCGATGGCAGAACTGCCAGCATCGGAGGACATTTGTACGCCGTCAGCGCATCGCATTCATATGCGCGCGTCTCGGACGGCTCGTGAATCACCGCGTCTTCGGGCAAGACTTGCAACAAACGCTGTAGAACCGCGGCCTTGCGGCGCAGGACGTCAGGATTTGGCGTTGGCATTTCCATGGCTGATCCTCCATTTGGTAAAATAATATTACCAATTTACCCATCTGGCAAGTTCCGATCCCCGCCCCTAATGTCGCGGGTATGACGTGGATTGACCGGGCACAATTGTTTTCAACACTGGATTATACAGCCATCGCCGCCTTGCTGGCCGCTTGGCTGTGGATCGGTTGGCGGATTGAGAATCCGTCGCCGGCCAAGAAATCCGTCACAATGATGATGGATGACTATCGTCGCGACTGGATGCGGGAAATGGTCACCCGGCAACCCCGAATGTTCGATGCACAAGTGGTGGCAGCCATGCGACAAGGCAGCACGTTTTTTGCCTCGACAACGATGATCGCCATCGGGGGCGGGCTGGCCCTGCTGGGCAATACGGAACGTCTGGCCGGGGTTGCCAACGATCTGGCCATCGGCCGCGCACCGGCCATGGTGTGGGAGATCAAGATCCTGATCATCATCCTGTTTCTGGCCAATGCATTTCTGAAGTACGTTTGGGCCCACCGCTTGTTTGGGTACTGCGCGGTTCTTATGGCCGCCGTCCCAAATGATCCTTCGGATCCGCTAGCCTATCCACGCGCGTCTCAGGCTGCCGAGATTTGCGTCACCGCGGCGCGCAGTTTTAATCGCGGATTGCGCGCGACCTATTTCGCGCTGGCGTCCGTGGCATGGATTCTGGGGCCGGTCGCGCTGTTGCTGGGCACAATTGTCACATTTGGCGTCCTGTATCGGCGCGAGTTTGCCTCGCACTCGCGCCAGATCCTGCTATCCCAACCGCGTGACACGGATTCGTGATCGCGATGCGGCCGGCGAAACCCTAAAGTCGCCGCATGCGTTATTTGATTCTCAGCCTTCTTCTGGCCAGTCAGGCCCTTGCCGATCCCTCAATAATTGAAGACGTTGCCGCAAACCAAAGTGGCGACACATGGCGATTCGATGTCACGATCCGTCATCCCGATACGGGCTGGGATCATTATGCAGACGGCTGGCGGGTGCTGGACATGGACGGGAACGAATTGGGCATGCGCGTGCTTCACCACCCGCATGAGAACGAGCAGCCTTTCACTCGGTCGCTGACAGGAGTCATGATCCCCGAAGGCGCAACACAGGTCCAGATCCAGGCGCGATGCAGTGTCGACGGCTGGGGTGATAACATGACCATTGTCACCCTGAACTGATCCTCAGAACACACCCAAGGTCAGGCCCGCACCCAGCGCTGCACCAATGTCACGGCATTGATCCAGTTGATCCTGCGGGATGATCTTCTCGGCCAGTATAGCTTCGGGCGTCTGCGCATGAGTGCAGATGATCAATGGAGGCTGCACCTCTTTCAATCGCCAACCGGTCGCGATGCGCGCGGTTTGCCGGGCCGCGTTTTCGCCGTCCGACCCGGCGCATACCATCTGCGCATAGGGGCGCCCTTCGATCTTGCCCAACGCAGGGTAATAGCAGCGATCGAAAAACTCCTTCATTAGACCCGATATCGCCGCCAGATTCTCGGGCGCGCAGAAAATATAGCCATTGGCGGCCAGCAGGTCTTCGGGCGAGGTCTGATCTGCGGTTTTCAAAATCGTTTCCGCCTCATCCCCTGCCCCTGCCGCAGCAGCCTCGGCCATTTGCCGGGCGCCGCCGGTGCGCGAATGGTAGACGATCAAAAGCTGCGCCATGTCAGACCCGGTGGTAAGGACCGCCAGACAGGATCGTTGCGGCCCGGTAAAGTTGTTCAGCCAGCATCACACGGACAAGCATATGGGGCCAGACCATCGACCCGAATGAGATGGAAAAATCCGCCTCAGCCCTGAGGTTAGGGTCTATACCGTCGGCTCCGCCAATAATCAGCGCCAGATCCTGCCGCCCGGCATCTCGCCAACCACCCAGTTTTTTCGCAAAATCCGGCGAGGACATAACCCGCCCGCGTTCATCCAAAGTGCAGATCACCGCACCTTTGGGCAGCGCCTTTCGCAACAGCGCGGCCTCGGCCCCCATGCCTGCGTTTTTCTTGTCTTCGACCTCGATCACGCGTGCGGGACCAAGGCCCAGCGCGCGGCCGGTCCGGTCAAATCGTGTCAGATAATCGTCAAGCAGGGTCTTCTCCGGTCCGGAACGCAATCGCCCGACCGCACAAATGCTTATACGCATATTTCTCTCGCCGCCGACCTGTTAATGCAGGCCGGGATGGCGCCTCAGTTGGCTGAGGCGCTGCCGCCCTGAGGCAACCACATCTTTTCCAGCTGATAGAATTCACGCACTTCGGGGCGGAAGATATGGACGATCACGTCGCCCGTATCGATCAGCACCCAGTCGCCGGCGTCCTTGCCTTCGACCTTCGAGGTGAAACCGAATTCCTGCTTGATGCGATCCGTCAGCTTTTCCGCCATGGCCGAGACCTGACGGGTCGACCGACCTGAGGCAATCACCATGTGATCCGCAACCGAGGATTTGCCCTGCAGGTTGATCTGCACGACGTCTTCGGCCTTGTCATCGGAAAGTGAGGAAAGGATGCGTTCAAGCAGCTTGTCGCTGATTGACTGAGAGTGGGCCATTACATTGGCCCGGTCATCGGCGGGCAAACCCGCCTGGGTATGTAGAGACAGGACATAGTCCTCCTTTGCTGCGCGCCGCCAAACCCCGGCGCAGGGGTACTAATAAGGTAACAAGCGGATTGCAACATTTCAATGAACGGGCGTTTTGGGAGCCAGACGGGCGCTCACTCTTTGGCGATCTGTTGCGAGTCTGCGCCGTCGGCCAACAATCGAACCTCGCGCTGCGGGAAGGGAATCGAGATGTTTTCGGCTTTGAACGCATCCCAAAGAGCCAGATAGACATTACCCCGGATATTGGTCAGACCCTTGGTCGGGTCGCTGATCCAGAACCGCAGGACATAATCCACGCTGCTGTCGCCAAACCCGGTGATGTGGCAAACCGGTTCATGCGTCCCGCCGCTGAGAACGCGTTGCACCGATTTGACCGCCCGGATCGCCGTGGCCCGCACCTGATGCGGGTCGTCGTCATAACTGGTGCCAAAATCCAGATCCAATCGCACATAACGATCCGAATGTGACCAGTTCACCACCTGATTGGTGATCAGATCTTCGTTCGGGATCAGATATTCGCGCCCGTCCCGTGTCACGACCGAGACGTACCGCGCCCCCAGCGCGTTGATCCATCCGAAGGTGTCACCCAGCGAGATCACGTCGCCGGGTTTGATAGATCGGTCCATCAGGATGATGATCCCGGAAATCAGGTTCGAGACCACCTTTTGCAGCCCAAAACCGATACCCACGCCGATGGCACCCGATAGAAGCGCTATGCCTGTCAGGTCGAAACCAAGGGTTCGAATGGCAGCCAGAAACACCGCGCCATACAGTAAAACCTGAATGCCTTTGGCCAACAGGACCTGCATTGATGGGGTGATGTCATCGTTGTTCATCAGCCCGCGCTCGGCGGCGCGAGTGCCAAGACGGGCCAGAGTCAACAGGACACCGATCAGCAAAATGGCCTTGAGAATGCCCAGCGCCGAGATGTGCAGATCACCGATGGATATCGCCACACCGTCCAGGAAACCGGCCACGTCATCGGTCAGATTCAGCGCAATCAGCGTTGCATAGACCCACATCGCCCATTTGAAGATTCGCCTCAGGGTGCGGTTCCGCACCAGCCGCGCCACCAGCGCAATCGCCAGCCATGCAACAGCCAGAGTTGCGATCACACCAATGATATAGCTGCGCGACGGCCACGTAACATGCTGCATGATCAGGTAGAGTGACCAGGACATGACCACGAAATAGACCAGCGTCAGACGCCGCATCAGCTGGACCAGAATGCGCAGACGCCATTTGGGCCAGCCTGTGCGTGCGCGTGCCCATGCGTCCCAACGCCCTTGTGTCATCAGCTTCAGGATGTAGGCCAGCGCCCACAGAAACAGAACAATGATCAGCTGGTATTGCCTCCAGCCCGGCGTGACGATCAGTTCGACCAGATTTCCCAATTGCAAGGAAAACCCCGCAACCATGTTGTCGTAGAGATCTGCGAGGGAACTGGGGATAAGGTCTTGGTTCATGAACATCTCCTGCGGGCCAGCTTGGACAGCGTTGCCCTCGGATGCAAGCTGGACGCAGGATTGAACCTTGATTGACGCGAAAGCCCGATATATCTGAGGCGCATGAGACTCAATCTGGCCCCAGCTCCGACGTTGCAAGACCGCACGCGCCTGCGTGAACGGTTCTTTGGGGCCGCCCGCACGGTTCTGGCACGCCTATAATCGGCGTCCAGCCACTCGCCAGCTATTTCTCATTTACATACGGGAGAGGACCGATGTCCCCCAAAACACTCTATGACAAGATCTGGGATGCCCATGTCGCGCACGAAGCCGATGATGGCACCTGCCTGCTTTATATCGACCGCCACCTGGTGCACGAAGTCACCAGCCCGCAGGCGTTCGAAGGCCTGCGCATGGCGGGCCGCAAAGTACGCGCCCCGGAAAAGACCATCGCCGTTCCGGACCACAACGTTCCGACGACGCCGGACCGCGTAAACGGGATCGAAAACCCCGAATCGCGCATTCAGGTCGAAGCGCTGGACAAGAACGCCAAGGATTTCGGCATTCACTATTATCCGGTGAATGACGTCCGTCAGGGCATCGTGCACATCGTCGGCCCGGAACAGGGCTGGACCCTGCCGGGCATGACAGTCGTCTGCGGCGACAGCCACACTGCCACGCACGGCGCGTTTGGCGCACTGGCCCACGGCATCGGTACGTCTGAGGTTGAGCATGTTCTGGCAACCCAGACCCTGATCCAGAAGAAGTCCAAGAACATGAAGGTGGAAATCACCGGCAAATTGCAGCCGGGCGTGACCGCCAAGGATATCACTCTGGCCGTGATCGGTGAGACCGGCACGGCTGGCGGCACCGGCTATGTCATCGAATATTGCGGTGAAGCGATCCGCGATCTGTCGATGGAAGGCCGCATGACCGTCTGCAACATGGCCATCGAAGGTGGCGCCCGCGCTGGTCTGATCGCGCCGGACGAAACCACCTTTGAGTATGTCAAAGGTCGCCCGCATGCGCCGAAAGGTGCCCAGTGGGAAGCGGCTCTGAACTGGTGGAAAACGCTCTTCACCGACGAAGACGCCCATTTCGACAAGGTCATCACCTTGCGTGGCGAAGACATCGCGCCGGTCGTAACTTGGGGCACCAGCCCCGAGGACGTTCTGCCGATCACCGCGACCGTGCCGAACCCGGAAGATTTCGAAGGCGGCAAGGTCGATGCGGCCCGCCGGTCGATCGAATACATGGGTCTGGAAGCCGGACAAAAGCTGAGCGACGTAGAAATCGACACCGTCTTCATCGGCTCGTGCACCAATGGCCGTATCGAAGACCTGCGTGCTGCAGCCGAGATCCTGAAAGGCAAAAAGATCAAGGACGGCATGCGTGCCATGGTCGTACCCGGCTCCGGTCTCGTCCGCGCTCAGGCCGAAGAGGAAGGTCTGGCCGACATCTTCAAAGAGGCCGGTTTCGAATGGCGTCTGGCAGGTTGTTCGATGTGTCTGGCCATGAACCCCGATCAGTTGCAGCCGGGTGAGCGCTGTGCCGCAACCTCGAACCGTAACTTCGAGGGTCGCCAGGGCCGGGGCGGACGCACCCATCTGCTGAGCCCGGCGATGGCTGCCGCAGCGGCAATCACAGGACGGCTGACAGACGTCCGTGAATTGATGTAAGGTCTCCTCATATCTAGATATTTGAGGGAGAGACTGAAATGAGTGATTGGGTCAAATGGCTCTTGTTGGGGCTGCTGTCTATCGCGTTTGGCATCTTTGTGCTGGGCGCGCCGGTGGTGGCTTCAATCGCGGTGACGCTGGTGACCGGTGTGTTGCTGCTGATCTCGGGCGTATTGCAAGTTGTAGGCGGGTTCACCGTTGAGGGAACCGGCAACAAGATTCTGTCATTCATCATGGGTGCCGTGATGCTGTTTCTGGGTTGGAACTTCATGTCCCAGCCGCTTGAAGGAACCGTCACTCTGGCGATCGTCATGCTGATCCTGTTCATGGCAGGCGGCATCGCGCGGGTCATCCTGTCGTTCCAGATGCGCGGAACGCAGTTTTTCTGGCCGACGATGATCTCGGGCATCTTGTCGATCGTCCTTGCAGCTATCATCTGGACCTATGTGGGAAGTGAACCCGCAGTGCTGATGAGCATTCTGGGAATCTTCCTGGGCATCGAGATGCTGTTCAACGGGTTCGGATTGGTCTTCATGGCGTTCTTCGTCAAGAACGCACCCAACGACGCAACAACTGAAGCAAAACAAGCTTAAACGCGGGGCTAGGGGTCGGCCCTCTCCCGCAGGAGTGTGAACATGGAAAAGTTTGAAAAAGTCCACGGGGTGGCCGCCCCAATGCCGCTGATCAATATCGACACCGATATGATCATTCCCAAGGTACACCTGAAGACCATCAAACGGTCCGGCCTTGGCGTCGTTCTGTTTGACGAAATGCGCTATCACGACGACGGGCAGGAGAATGAAGAGTTCGTCCTGAACAGACCCGCCTATCGCCAGACAGAGATCTTGGTCGCGGGCGATAACTTCGGCTGCGGCTCGTCGCGCGAACACGCGCCATGGGCGATCAAGGATTTTGGCATCAAGGTCGTGATCTCGACCAGCTTTGCCGACATCTTCTTTAACAACTGCTTCAAGAACGGCATCCTGCCCATCGTGGTCGAGGAAGAACACCACGCGGTTCTGATGGAAGACGCGCATAAGGGCGAAAACGCCCGCATGACCGTGCATCTGGAAGATCAGCAGATCACCACGTCGGATGGCGTCGTGATCGCGTTCGACATCGACCCTCATCGTAAGCACTGCCTGCTGAACGGTCTGGACGATATCGGTCTGACGATGGAGAAAGACCACCACATCGACAAGTTCGAGGATCACGCAAGCCAGGCCCGCCCCTGGGTGTGATTCCAAGCACGAATCTTTGGATACTCAACTTATCGGGGTCGCTTCGGCGGCCCCGCTCGCATTCTTGGGGTTTTGTTTTCAGCAACCACAACATGTAGTGAATGACCCCTGATGCACGTCGAATTTGCGACACAAATGATGCAAAGGCGCACCAGTTTCGCCATCATTTTGCCCGAAATCACGTGTTTTCTGCACCTTGGCTTGAGCGGAATGCCGCTTATCGTCAGTGTTGGCGCTAAGAGAGGCGCCCGTCGAAAAAAGAATGTCGGGCACAAGTTGGGACGAAACCGTCAAAGAAGCGGTCAATCCGGTTTGAAAGGGTTTGGATAGTGATTGCGCGCACAACAGGGGCGGCGATTCGGGGATTGTTGGTCGCACTCATGGTGCTGACACCCGCGTTGTACCTGCCTGTAACGTCTACGAATGGGACCGAGATCGTCGTCTTTCTCGCCATTCTCGCGTTCTTCCTGACGTTTGCGGAATACAACTCTGCCTTTCCCAGCTTTATCGAATTTCGCGACGCGCCCCCAGTGAACCGTTTGCGTTTTGTGGGGCTGATGTCGATGATCACGTTCCTGACGCTGATCTGCAAAAACGCATATGCGCCGACGACTCTGACAGCAACTTTCTATTCGGTCGGTCTGGGCGTCGCCAATGTGGTCGACTTCCCGTATTCGCCCGTTCGGCTGATCATCCTGATGCTGCCCGCCGACGCAAGCGCGCCTTTGATCGAACTCGTTCGCATTTCCGCCAGTGTCGCTTACGTCGCCGCGCTGGTTACCATAGGCAGCTTTGTATATGCGGTGAAAGTGCGGGGCTGGCCCACGGGGAATGGCGCCTTCAATGTCTGGACCAATCTGCCGCTGTTTGACCCGACCAAGGGTGGAGATGTGGTAACGCGCCTGCAGCGTGACGGACGCCTGAACATCTCAATCGGAATTCTGCTGCCGTTCCTGATTCCGGCCCTGATCAAGTTGCTGACCGATTACGCGGACCCGATTTCGCTAAGCAATCCTCAGACCCTGATCTGGACCCTGAGCGCATGGGCCTTCCTTCCTGCCAGCATGATCATGCGCGGTATCGCGACCCTGCGGATTGCGAACCTGATCGTCGAAAAACGGCGGGCCTATTCCACAGCCGAGAACACACAGACCGCATGATCCGCATCCTTGTCCTGCTGCTGTTGCCCGTATTGGCGCAAGCAGAGACGGTGCGCGTTGCCACCTACAACACAGAACTCAGCCGCGACGGGCCGGGCTTGTTGCTCCGCGACATTCGCCGCGAAGACGCTCAGGTGATGGCGGTCGTTGATGTTGTGGTGGCTGCGCACCCCGATATTATCGCCCTGCAAGGCATCGACTGGGATTTGGATGGCCTAACCCTTTCGGCACTGGCCGACCGGCTGCGGGAAAATGGTGTCGACTACCCATACCAATTTGCGAACCAGCCGAACTCGGGCTTGGAAACCGAGCTGGATCTGGATGGAGACGGCCGCACCCACGGCCCGGGCGACGCACAAGGCTGGGGCCGTTTCACCGGGCAGAACGGCCTGGCTGTGTTGTCGCGCTATCCCATCGCCATGCAAGAGGCGCAGGACTTCTCGACGGTGCTATGGCGGGAGTTACCCGGCGCAGAACTACCCGTAACCGACGCAGGCCCCTACCCGTCTGAACAGGCGCAAAGCATTCAGCGTTTGTCTTCTGTGGCGCATTGGGTTTTACCTATCGACACTCCGGTCGGGCCGCTCGATCTGATGACCTTTCACGCCGCGCCGCCGGTGTTTGACGGGCCAGAGGACCGCAATGGCCTCAGAAACAAAGACGAGCTTCGCCTGTGGTCCGCTGTGCTGGATGGCAAACTTGGGCCCGGACGCAAAGGCCCCTTCGTAATCGCCGGGGACGCTAATCTGGACCCGACGCGCGGTGATGGGCGCAAGGAGGCAATCCTGGAATTGTTAGCCGATCAACGCCTGCAGGACCCGAAGCCCGCAGACCCCAATGGCAAGCTGACGACAGTAGTTTGGAAAAGCGTCGGTCCGATGCGGGTAGATTACGTGCTGCCCTCCACGCATTGGACAGTGGTCGAAGCCGGGGTGTACTGGCCCGCCGCAGGCACGAAAGAGCGCGAAACCGCCGAATCCGCCAGCCGCCACCGACTTGTGTGGGTTGATCTGGCAGGGAACTAGCGCTTCGACACGCTGTAAAATGGCCCTAGAATCCAGGCTTGCGCAATTTTCAGCGCCGGAACAGAGCTTCTGAGACATAAACTGAAATTTCCCAGCAAACAGTCGGATTCGTCTCATTGACCCGATGCCGCGCAGGCGCTAGGGCCTGTGCTGTAAAACGCAAGGAGATCCTTCATGTCCAACCCCTCGCTCCTCATCCTGCCCGGAGACGGAATTGGCCCCGAAGTCATGGCCGAAGTGCGCAGAGTCATCGACTGGTTCGGTGCAAAACGTGGCCTGGAATTCGACGTGAGCGAGGATCTGGTCGGGGGTGCGGCCTACGACGCGCACGGCAAGCCCTTGTCGGACGAAACCATGGCCAAGGCGCAAGAGGTCGATGCGGTTCTTCTGGGTGCCGTCGGCGGCCCGAAATACGACGATCTGGATTTCAGCCTCAAGCCCGAGCGTGGCCTGCTGCGCCTGCGCAAGGAAATGGACCTGTATTCCAATCTGCGCCCGGCGCAGTGCTTTGACGCGCTGGCCGATTTCTCATCGCTGAAAAAAGACATCGTTGCCGGTCTCGACATCATGATCGTGCGCGAGCTGACCTCGGGCGTCTATTTCGGCGAGCCGCGCGGCATCTTCGAAGAAGGTAACGAACGCGTCGGCATCAACACCCAGCGCTATACCGAGTCCGAGATTGAACGCGCCGCGCGCTCGGCCTTTGAGCTGGCAATGCGCCGGAACAAAAAGCTGTGCTCGATGGAGAAAGCCAACGTGATGGAATCGGGCATTCTGTGGCGCGAGGTCGTTGACCGTGTTGCCAAGGAATACCCCGAGGTCGAGCTGAGCCATATGTATGCCGATAACGGCGCCATGCAGCTGGTGCGCGCACCCAAGCAGTTTGACGTCATCCTGACCGACAACCTGTTTGGCGACATCCTGTCCGACTGTGCCGCGATGCTGACCGGTTCGCTGGGTATGCTGCCTTCGGCCTCGCTGGGCGCTCCGATGGCCAATGGCCGTCCCAAGGCGATGTACGAGCCGGTCCACGGGTCGGCCCCAGACATTTCGGGTCAGGGCAAGGCCAACCCGATCGCCTGCATTCTCAGCTTTGCGATGGCGCTGCGCTATAGCTTTGATCAAGGCGAGGAAGCCGATCGTCTGGAAGCCGCGATCGAAAAGGTTCTGGCCGATGGTGTCCGCACCGGCGATCTGCTGGCTGATGAAGGAGTCCAGCCGGTCTCGACCTCGGAGATGGGCGATGCGATTCTGGCGGCCCTCGACGAAAGCCTCTGACTAAATCCCCATTCAATTGAAAAGGCGGTGCCCAGTGCACCGCCTTTTTTTTCGCCTGTTCAGTTCCCGAAGATATTGTTCAACAGGTTGTTTATAGCCCGGTCCAACCCGGTTTGTTTCTTGCGCCGTTGTTGCTGCGGCTGCGCCGTTCGTACCGGGGGTTCAGGTGCCATCATCGGCAATGGGGTGGGCGTCATACCCTCGGTCACGCGCAGCATGGTTTCTTTCCAGATTTCAGCCGGCAACCCGCCTCCGGTCACGCCGGACAGCGGGGTATTGTCGTCATACCCCATCCAGACACCCGTCACGTAATCCGCCGTAAATCCAATGAACCAGGCGTCCCGGGCAGCCTGAGTGGTTCCGGTCTTACCCGCCACCTGCCATCCGGGCAGTTGCGCGCGCCCACCGGTTCCTTGAGACACCACACGTTCCATCATCCAGGTCAGCTGCTTGGCCGCGTTATCGTTGATGACCCGCTCGCCGATACCGCTTGTGGTAACCATCATTGGTGTTTCGTCGCCCAGCAGTTTCAGCTCGGACAAACCATAGGGTTCAACGGCCGACCCTCCGTTCAGGATTCCGGCATAAGCACCCGTCATCTCGATCAGTGTGCTTTCCGACGCGCCCAACGCTAACGCCGGACCCTCGGCCAGATCACTTTCAATGCCGAACTCGCTGGCAACTGTGCGGACATTATCCAAACCGGCGATTTCGGCCACTTTGACGGCCGGAATGTTCAGCGAGTTTTTCAGCGCATCCGCCAATGTGACCCGACCATAGTACTTGTTGGTATAGTTCTTGGGGCACCACTGGCCCGAGCCGGGTATGTCCCAGCATGTGGGCTCATCCACAACAATATCCAGCGGCGAATAGCCCAGTTCCAGCGCCGTCGCGTAGACAAACGGCTTGAAGGAGGACCCGGTCTGCCGCAAAGCCTGCGTCGCCCGGTTGAACGCGCCAGACACCCGCGTCTTGCGCCCGCCGACCATCGCGCGAACAGCGCCGTCCGCAGACATCACGACGATGGCGGCCTGCGCCTTGGATCCTTCACGCACCTTTTCCTGAAAGATGTACTGCAGGGCCTCTTCCGCCGATTTCTGCAGGCGTTGATCAAGTGTAGTCTTGATCACCACATCATCCGTTGTATCCGAGCCAAAGAAACTGGGCAGCTCGGTGATGACCCAATCGGCAAAATAGCCTCCTGCCCGCGCAGCCGCGGCCTCGGACAGTTGCGCCGGTTTACTGCGCGCACTGCTGGCCTGCGAGGCTGTCAGATAGCCCTGCGCCTCCATCAGCCCGATCACCAGTTGCGCCCGATCCTGAGACCGTTTGAGGTTATTCGTTGGGGCATACCGTGTGGGGGCCACCAGCAGACCGGCCAGCATGGCGGCCTGTGACGGGCTTACCTCGGCTGCCGAGATACCGAAATAGCGTTGGCTGGCCGCTTCGAACCCGCGCGCACCGGCACCCAGGAACGCCCGGTTCAGATAGATGGTCAGGATTTCATCCTTGGAGTATTTCACCTCCATCGCCATCGCATAGACCGCTTCCTTGGCCTTGCGCCACAAGGAGCCCTGACGGCAATCCGCTTCATACGCGGCCTCGGAGTCCCATTCGCCGGGTATGTAAGGCACGCCCAGACACAACAGTTTGGCCGTCTGCTGTGTGATGGTCGAACCGCCATGGCCCGACAATGGACCACGCCCTTCGCTCAGGTTGATGCGCACCGCGCTTGCGACGCCGCGCGGACTGACGCCGAAATGCCGGTAGAACCGCTTGTCCTCTGTCGCGACGACCGCGTTCTTCAGATGGCGCGAGACGGTATCCGCCGTGATGACGCCGCCAAACTGGTCACCGCGCCAGGCAAAGACCTTGCCATCGCGATCCAGCAGAGTCACCGATCCGCGCGCGCGCCCATCCAACAGAGCGTCGACATCGGGCAGGCTGGAATAGACAACGCCCACAGCCAGCGCCAGCAACAAAGCGGCCACTGCGCCCATGCGCCAGGTCACACCCCAGATCACCCGCCAGACCCAACGGAAAAGGCGGCGGAAGAAACCACCGCCACTGCCACCACCAGAGGTTTTGCGTGTTTTCTTTCGCGTAGATTTGCGCGTTGCCGTTTTTCGAGCCGTCGCCTTTTTGCCAGCGGGCTTTGCGGCACGCTTTGTTGCCGTGGGTTTGCGCCCCTTCGAAGGGTATCTTTTGTCCGCAACAAGCGGTGTCTTGCGGCGCCTGGACTCAGTCATGCTCAAACTCTGCCCGGTTATCATTTTGACGCACCATACCCTGCCACAGACATGAAGTAGAGGTATGATTTTCCCCTAAACACCCTCCATACTCCGCCCGCTTTTTAGGCAGAAGTGTTTTTTTGTGCAAAAATTGTGCACCTAAGCTCTGTTTTCCCCTGCGTCCTGTCCCCTATGCCGTTCCTTAACACGGTCAGGCGCGCTCTTTTTCTGCAGGTGCAAACAAACCGGGCAGACCGGGGAAGCAGAGGGGAAAGACGTGAAACTGATCATTGCGACAATCAAGCCGTTCAAGCTGGAGGAGGTGCGTGAGGCACTGACCGACGCGGGCGTGCGCGGCATGATGGTGACCGAAATCAAGGGCTTCGGCTCGCAATCCGGTCACACGGAAATCTATCGCGGCGCCGAATACGCCGTGAACTTTGTACCCAAGATCAAGCTGGAAATCGTGGTGCCCGCCACGATGGCCGACCAGATCGTCGAAACCATCACCAAAACCGCCAAGACCGGCAAGATCGGTGACGGCAAGATTTTCGTCCTCGATGTCGAGCAGGCCCTGCGCGTACGGACCGGGGAAACGAACGAAGAGGCGCTCTAAGTGCCGCCACTCACAACCATTCGAGGAAGTCACATGAACCTGATGAAATCTCTCATCCCTGCCGCCGCGCTTGTCGCGCTGCCGCAGATGGGCCTTGCGCAAGAGGCCGCCGCTGGTGAAACTGCGCAGCACACGCAATACATCCTGACCTCGCTGCTGTTTCTGGTCGGCGGCTTCCTGGTGTTCTGGATGGCCGCGGGCTTTGCCATGCTCGAGGCCGGTCTGGTACGCTCCAAGAACGTGGCCATGCAGCTGATCAAGAACATGGGCCTGTTTTCGTTTGCCGCCATCATGTACTGGCTGGTCGGTTTCAACCTGATGTATCCGGGCGATGGCTGGACCATCACAGGCGTTCTTGGCGCATTCTCGCCAACATCTCTGGAACCCGTTGGTCTCGACGGCGTCGAGACCGATCTGTCCTACGCTTCGGTAGGCTCGGATTTCTTCTTTCAGTTAATGTTCTGTGCGACCACCGCGTCGATCGTTTCGGGCACTGTGGCCGAGCGGATCAAACTGTGGCCCTTCTTCATCTTCGTAATCGTCCTGACCGGCATCATCTACCCGATCGAAGCGTCCTGGCAGTGGGGCGGCGGCTGGTTGTCCGAAATGGGCTTCAGCGACTTCGCAGGCTCAACCCTGGTGCACGCCGCTGGTGGTTTCGCAGCGCTGGCAGGTGCCATAGTTCTGGGCCCGCGTATCGGCAAGTACAACAAAGAGGGCAAGGTTGTTCCGATCCCCGGCTCGAATCTGGCGCTGGCAACCCTGGGTACGTTTATCCTGTGGCTGGGCTGGTTCGGCTTTAACGGCGGCTCGCAGCTTGCGATGGGCACCATTGGTGACATGGCCGACATCAGCCGCATCTTCGCGAACACCAACATGGCCGCCGCAGCGGGTGCCGTTGCCGCGCTGATCCTGACACAGCTGATGTATGGCAAGGTCGACCTCACCATGGTTCTGAACGGCGCGCTGGCCGGTCTGGTGTCAATCACCGCCGAGCCGCTGGCCCCGTCGCTGTTCCAGGCGCTGATCATCGGTGCCGTGGGTGGCGTGATCGTCGTCCTGACCGTTCCGATGTTGGACCGCATGAAGATCGACGACGTCGTCGGTGCCATCCCGGTTCACCTGATCGCAGGCTTCTGGGGTACTTTCATCGTGGCATGGACCAACGGGGACGCGTCCTTCGTGACGCAGATCATCGGCTTCGCAGCGATCGGTATCTTTGTCTTCGTGGTCAGCTTCATCCTCTTCTCGATCCTGAAGGCAACGGTTGGCCTGCGGGTTGGCGAGGAAGAAGAGATCAACGGCCTGGATATGGGCGAGCTGGGTATGGAAGCGTATCCTGAGTTCTCCAAGGGATAAAACCGGAGTAAACCACTCGAGAGGCCGGGCGTTCGCGCCCGGCTTTTTCTTTTCTGATAATACATCCTGTGGAAAAAGTCGTCTGTTTAGGTTCTGATCTTCAAAACCAGTGAATTCCAAGACTCCTCGCATTTATATGACAAAATCAACAGGCACACCGCGGTTACGGATGTCCCGCCTTCGCGACATCGGCTGGAAGCTATGGGACCCCATTGGACTGCTGGGGCCTGAAGACAACTGGCAGGACGAGGAATGCGCGCCGTTCGCTGACGAATACGACACATATCTGCAAAAGGCCGCGGGAATGCTGCACAGGGGAGAAGAGCGCCGAAAAGTTGTCGACTATCTTGTTCAAATTGAAGCGGTGCATATGGGTTTGGGAGAAAGAAAGAGCTCCCGCAAGCAAGCCGAAGACGTGGTGAACGCAATCCTCGGCGACAAAGAGCTTTGGACCCAGAGATCACAAATAACCTGATTGAACCTGTCGTTCACACTTCAGAAAAAAGAGCCGCGCTGGGTAGCGCGGCTATCTGTCATTTTGCCAATAGTACTCAGACACCTACATCGACAATCGCCTTGGCCAGAATCGGCACGGTGTTTGCATTCAGCCCGGCAATGTTCAAACGGCTGTCGCCGACCATGTAGATGCCGTGATCGGCGCGCAGCTGCTCGACCAGGTCAGGGGCCGCCCCCAGACGCGAGAACATGCCACGGTGCTGGGCGATAAAGCCGAAACGGTCAGACCCGCTGAGGCGTTGCAGCTCGTCGGCCAGTTGCTGACGCAGACCCAGCATGGACAGGCGGATCTCTTCCAGTTCAGCCTTCCAATCGGCGCGCAGGGCGTCGTCGTTCAGGATCGTGGTCACAACGCGGGCACCGTGATCGGGCGGGAAGGAATAGTTCTGGCGGTTTAAGAACGCCAAAGTCGCCTGGTTCAGAGCCGTCTGTTCCGCATCGTCGCTGATCGCCATCAGCAGGCCGGTACGCTCGCGGTAAACGCCAAAATTCTTCGAGCACGACGCTGCAATCAAGCAGCGCTTGACCGACGAGGCCACCAGACGGGTTGCCTGCGCGTCTTCCTCGAGTCCGTCGCCGAAGCCCTGATAGGCGATGTCGATCATTGCCACGAGGCCGCGCTCGTTGATAAGATTCACGACCTCCTGCCACTGCACCATGTTCAGGTTGGCCCCGGTCGGGTTGTGGCAGCAGCCATGCAGCAGAACCACATCGCCCGCTTTGGCGGTCTTCAGGTCCTCGATCATGCCATCAAAATCGACGCCACGGGTTTCACCGTCAAAGTAACGATACTGGACCGTCTCCATACCCAGGTAGTTCAGGATCGACAGGTGGTTGGGCCAGGTTGGGTTCGACACGAAAACGCGGGCCGAAGGGTTGGCCATCCGGATCATCTCGAACGCCTGACGGCAAGCACCGGTTCCGCCGGGCGTTGCCACGGCAGCGATGTTTTCGCGCGGCACAGATGTGCCCAGGATCAGGCCAATCATCGCGTCGGCATAGGCAGGATCGCCCGCCAGGCCGGTATAGGCCTTGGATTCCTGCTCTTCGAGAATACGCTTCTCGGCCGCTTTCACCGCACGCATCACCGGGGTCACGCCCTCGGCGTTCTTGTAGACACCAACACCCAGATCGATTTTCTGATCGCGCGGGTCTTCGCGGTACGCCTGCATCAGCGCCAGGATCTTGTCGGCGGGCTGCGGTTTGAGGTTTTCGAACATCAGTTCTCTCCGGTTGCGACGGGCAGGGTCGGGAAGGCACCCCATTCAGCCCAGGAGCCGTCATAAAGCGAGTGGTCTTTCTTGCCCATGCGTTCAAGCGCAAGGCTCAGGATCGCAGCCGTCACGCCCGATCCGCACGAAGTAATGGCTGGCTTGGACAGGTCCACACCGGCGGCCTCAAATACGGCACGGCAATCGTCGGGCGATTTCATCGTGCCGTTCTTGTTCAAAAGGTTTCCAAATGGCACGTTGCGCGAGCCCGGAATGTGACCCGAACGCAGGCCTTCTCGCGGTTCGGTCCCGGTTCCGGCAAAGCGGTCGGCCGCGCGCGCGTCAATGATCTCGTGATCTGCCAGCTTGGCAGCAGCAGAAACCTGCGTGACATCGCGGACCAGGTGATTCTGAACCCGCACGGTCATGTGGCGGTCGCGGATCACGGGCGGAAGATCCTCGATCTCGCGCCCTTCAGCCTGCCACTTGGGCAGACCGCCGTCCAGAACGGCGATGTTTTCCTGCCCCATCAGGCGGAACAACCACCAGACCCGCGCCGCTGACATCAGCCCGGCGCCGTCATAGACCACGACCTGATGGCCATCGCCCACGCCCATTGCCCGCAGGCGCGACATGAACTTTTCTACCGGCGGCGCCATATGCGGCAGATCCGAGCGGTGATCGGAAATCTCGTCGATGTCAAAGAACCGCGCTCCGGGGATGTGGGCCGTGTCATATTCGGCCTTTGCGTTACGTCCCTGCTGCGGCAAATACCACGACCCGTCCAGCACCCGCAGATCCGGGTCCTTGAGATGGGCGGCAAGCCATTCGGTAGAAACGAGGGTTTTCGGATCGTCCTGCATCAAAGCCTCCCCTAAACGCGCTTGGTTTTTCCCTATACGCGCGCGCTTTAGGGTTCAAGGCTGGATAGGATGTTGTACGGCAAACGGACGCGTCTTGACCGGAAAAACAGAAAATTCCCGCATTGGGCGTGAAGGCGCAAGCCGTTCAGGGTCACCACGGGGGCTTGCCAAACAGGGAACAGATCGACCTCAATCCGCGCAACGCTTGGGAAAGCGCAGTCCTGAATTAGTTCGGACGATAAAACTTGCGCTATTTTATTCGTATTTCGTTTCTTAAACACAGTCCCACACTCCGGTGAACCTCGCAAAATTGCCTGACAACTAGAATCTGCCTGAGAGGCCAGGTCTGCTTGGCCCAGTGGGTCGTTTGGAATACAAACCTGACTTCGTTGTCAAAAGTGATCACACTCGATCATTCCATGGCCGCGTGACTCCGTCCACAGCCCGTTTTGCGGCCAAACCTAAGCAACAGGTCAGCAGCTCCACTATGGGTTGAGCGTAAAAATGCGCCTTTTTTGCCCAAAAATAGCCGGTTTTCCTTACGTCACTCGGCCTTGGAGAATCTGCAAAACTGCCTGCGTGAGGGCTGCGGATTTTACCATCGCAACTACGCCACTCTGCGCAGGGAATACGAGAGATTTTGTTAGATAGGAAATACGCGTTTCTCGATTCCCCATCCAAATCGGAAATGGTGTGTCGCAGCATTCCCAGCAAGCCAGAACCGCAAGGACAATGCGCGACCGCAACAGGGCGATAAAACAAAAACATCCCAGGGCCCTTTTGCGACCAAAGAAATACTCACCCAACAGGAGAACGAAATGAACAACGCAGGAATTAAGTTTGGCCTCATGGCCCTGGGCCTGGCCGCCTTAATCTCGCCAATGAGTGCCTCGGCACAGGTCGCATGCGAGCCGTATACGGTAAAAGTGGGGGATACGCTGGCAACCATTTCAGAAACTGCTTACGGCTCGCGGGACTACCAAATCATTTTTAACGCAAACCGGAATGCCGTTGCCGGAAACCCAAACAATCTGACTCCCGGCACCGTTCTGAATCTGCCGTGTGCAGACGGTCGTCTGACTGCAACAACGCAGTTTAATGAGGTCGTCGAACGTGAAGAAGAAAAAGCCTCGAAAGTTCAAGCCCGGAACGTCTATGAACCGCCGATCCGTTTGCTGGCCGGCAACGATTGGGCGCCCTACACGGACGAAGGTCTTTCGGGTGGCGGTTTCCTGATGCGACTAACGACAACGGCCCTTCATCGCGCTGGTAACAAACGCGAATTCAATCAGGGCTGGGTGAACGACTTTAACTCGCACCTGTATACGCTGCTGCCCGCCGGGGCCTATGACATCGCCGTTGCCTGGGTCGTTCCCGACTGCGCAAAAAACCCGGATGCGATGGGCGAAGACAGCCTTTATCGCTGCAATGGATTTTACGCATCCCAACCATTGTATGAATCTGTCGTTGGGTACTTCACCCTGCCTGACAGCAAATACGCCAGCGCAACCTCAATCGAAGAACTGGAAGGCGCCGTCTTCTGCCGCATGGAAGGGTTCTTCACCAACGACCTCGAAGAAGCGGGCATGGTAGAGCCGAAAATCACGCTTGTCCGTCCCCGTACTCCGGAAGAGTGCATCGAAGCGGTCATGAATGGAACGGCCGACGCAACAGGCATGGCCATTCAGCAAGCCAACGGGGCGATCGCGACACTTGGTATGGAAAACGAAGTTGTTCAGAACGAGAACTTCACACACCTGTCCACGATCCGCCTGCTGGCGCATAAATCCAACCCGTACGGGCTGCAGTACATCTCGATGCTCAACAATGGCTTGAACGAGATGCGCAAGTCGGGTGAGTGGTACGATATCGTTTCCAGTTCGCTGGCCGAGTACAGCGCCCAGAACCTGGCTGCATCGAACTAATAGCCCCAAACTTCATGCACAGCGCTGTCCGGGCGCTGTGCATAGCCTCGGCACGGAACCACGTTCAGTATAGCTGCCTGCGCCCCGCCAAACTCACCTGAAATCAGCTAGCCGGCACCGCATCCGCAGGTTGTGCATAGTGATGCATATTCAGAAATGCCGCGCCTTCCGCCCCGGCGCGATAGCCGTGCGGCAGGTCCGCCGCAAAGCGCAATCCCTGCCCCGCCTGCAACGGAACCCAATCTCCGTCGCGCAAAATCTCCAGCGAGCCATTCAGCACAAAGACTTCCTCGGTGACGCCGACAGCATGGGCCGGGGACTCGTGGCTTTGGTTCGGTGCAAGGTCGACGTGAAAGGTCTCGGCCCCCAAAGCGGGATCAAAGGGAAAGACGATCTTGACCTCAATACTGCCGGGAAAGGTCACAGTGCGAAAGACGCCATTACTGGTCGTATCGCGCAACGCTCCGGACCCGATCAGTGCGCTCAGCGGCAGCTGGAACCCCTTGGCGATTTTCCAAAGCGTCGCGATGGTCGGGCTGGATTCGCCACGCTCGATCTGGCCCAGCATGGCTTTGCTGACCCCGGTCATCTCGGCCACTTTGGACAGGCTCAGCCCCGAGGCCGCCCGCACATCGCGTAGTTTCAACGTAATTTCATCCGGTGCCATCTCGTCGTCTCTCGAATCCTCTTGTGCGTTATAGCGCACATGTGATACGTGCGCTATAACGTACGCATCCCGCATATCGCAACCGGGGCAAAAGGGAAACAGCATCATGCCAATGTACCGATCCAGAACTTCAACCCATGGCCGCAACATGGCCGGTGCCCGCGGCCTGTGGCGCGCCACCGGTATGCAGGATGACGATTTCGGCAAGCCAATTATTGCCATCGTCAACTCGTTCACTCAGTTCGTGCCGGGTCACGTGCACCTGAAGGATCTGGGCCAGATGGTCGCGCGCGAAGTTGAGGCCGCGGGCGGTGTTGCAAAAGAGTTCAACACCATCGCCGTGGATGACGGTATCGCCATGGGCCACGACGGGATGCTGTATTCGCTGCCCTCGCGTGAGGTCATCGCGGATTCGGTTGAATACATGGTTAATGCGCACTGCGCTGATGCGATGGTGTGTATTTCGAACTGCGATAAGATCACTCCCGGCATGCTGATGGCCGCCATGCGCCTGAACATCCCTGCGATCTTCGTCTCTGGCGGCCCGATGGAAGCCGGCAAGATCGACATCGCGGATCTGGACGTCAAGAAGATCGACCTCGTGGATGCAATGGTTGCGGCAGCCAACGAAGACTTTACCGATGAGCAGGTCCAGCACATCGAGGAAAACGCCTGCCCGACCTGTGGGTCATGCTCGGGCATGTTCACTGCGAACTCGATGAACTGTCTGGCCGAGGCTCTGGGTCTGGCGCTGCCGGGCAACGGCTCGACTTTGGCGACACATGCCGACCGCAAGAACCTGTTCCTTGAGGCCGGGCGCCGGATCGTCGAAATCACCAAGCGGCATTATGACTTGGACGAAAAAGGCTTCCTGCCGCGCGAAATCGCCACCTTCGACGCGTTTGAAAACGCCATGAGCCTTGATATCGCCATGGGCGGATCGACCAATACGGTTCTGCACCTGCTGGCGATCGCGCATGAGGGCGAAGTGCACTTCACCATGTCCGACATGGATCGCCTTAGCCGCAAGGTGCCATGCCTGTGTAAGGTCGCACCCAATACCGAGAACGTTCACATGGAGGACGTGCACCGCGCCGGTGGTATCTTCTCGATCCTCGGTGAGCTTAGCCGGGCCGGACTGCTGCATGAACACTGCAGCACCGTGCATTCGGCCACGATGGGCGAGGCAATTGCCAATTGGGACATCAAGATTGCCAACAACCCGGCGGCGCAGGACCTGTTCAAGGCCGCGCCGGGTGGCGTGCGCACGACACAGGCATTCAGCCAGTCGAACCGCTATAAGGACCTCGACACCGACCGCGAAGGCGGCGTGATCCGGTCCAAGGAACACGCGTTCAGCCAAGACGGCGGTCTGGCGGTTCTGTTCGGCAACATCGCGCGCGACGGTTGCATCGTGAAAACCGCAGGCGTTGATCCCAACAGCCTGACGTTTACCGGGTCGGCCTATGTTTGCGAAAGCCAGGATCAGGCGGTCAACGATATCCTGACCGGCAAGGTCAAAGAAGGCGACGTGGTGGTGATCCGCTATGAAGGCCCGCGTGGTGGTCCGGGGATGCAGGAAATGCTGTATCCGACATCCTATCTGAAGTCCAAAGGTCTGGGCAAAGCCTGCGCGCTTTTGACCGACGGCCGGTTCTCGGGCGGCACATCGGGCCTGTCGATTGGCCACGTTTCGCCAGAAGCGGCAGAAGGTGGTGAAATCGGACTGGTGAAGCAGGGCGACAAGATCGAGATCGACATTCCAAACCGTACGATCCATCTGGCCGTGTCAGACGAAGAACTGGCCGCCCGTCGTGAAGAGCAGGACGAAAAGGGCTGGGCGCCCGTCGCGCCACGCAAGCGCAAGGTGTCCACGGCGCTCAAGGCCTATGCCAAACTGACGACCAGCGCCGCGAAAGGTGCCGTGCGCCAAGTGTGACGGGGTGGTTTTCAAACAACCATAACTGCAATAACTTCAAAGGCCTCGCTAATAGGATTAGCGGGGTCTTTTTCTTTTGCATTCAATGAAACCCACAGCTTAGTCGGTGAGAACAATGACATTCTGGCGCCCGCATAACGGTATCCGCGTCAAAGCTATCGGCTTGCATTGGCGTGAGGACAGGCTCCTCGCAGCAGAAGTTCCGGATGACAGCGGTCGCATCAAGGGTGTGCGCCCTTTAGGTGGATCAATTGAATTCGGCGAAACATGGCACGAAGCACTGAAACGTGAGTTCAGGGAAGAGCTTGATGTGTCGGTTGAAATCAGTGGCCAACCGTTTGTGATCGAAAACATTTTTCATCACGAAGGACACCAAGGCCATGAGGTCATCTTTGTGGCAGAGGTGTCAAGCGCCGAGCTTTTGGCCCGCCCTGACGATCCAATCTTATTCGCCGAGGATAATGGGATGCGTTGCACAGCTCGATGGTTCGATCTCGAAACGCTGGATGTCGGCGGTCCGGAACTCTACCCAACGGGCTTGAAAGAGCGTCTGCTCAACCGCTAACCGTCAGTTCAATCGCCCAGCTTGGCGTGAACCTCTTCCAGATCGATCTCTCCGATCGGCATCTTGTTGCCCGGGTTTTCAAAGTCGTATTTGAACAACTCGAAATCCTGTTTGTAGATTTCGTAGACGAGGTGCATCGACAGGTCGTCAAAATAGTCCTCGACCGGATGCGCTCGTTTTGGGCCGTGGCCTTCGGATTCGTTGAAGCGCGGGATTTCGGACAGGTTCACGGCATGAGGCGTTTGCAGCTGATCCAGTACGCCCTGCATTCCGTCGTTAAACTTCTCGGTCCAGAAAATCTGATCATACCGCCCGCCATTCACGATAAAGGTCGAAACGTGCCCTGACATGGCTGACCAGTGAATATCCGGATCCATCGGGCGCCGCCACCGGATCGTATCGCGGGCAAACAGCAGAAACCGACGGAAGCTGGCGATCTGATCGAATTCACCCTTGCCGTCATCGCCTCCAACCTCGATCCCGTAGTTGTAGATGAGCGTGGGCACCAGATTGCCCCGATACCGCTTGCCGTTGCGCTGAATGCCGCAGATCTTGTCGAAGAACGAGCTTAGGATACGGGTGTAGGGATTGCGGACGCAGGTAAATGCCAGAGATTTATGGTTTCGGACATTGCCCGAAATCGGCGCTTGGCTAGGGCCGAACGCCCATTTGTGCATACCGTCCTTCGCGTCGTGGATATCGCCGTCAAAGAATTGCCCATGATCCGAGTAAAACATAATCTGACCAATGGTCGAGCACGCGCATTTCGGCACCACACGGTAAACCATGCTTTCGCTTTCGGTCATCCATGTTCCGGGAAAACCCATATGCTGTGCCTCCTTTGCCGATCTGGTCTCAAAATGACGCGCCAGCATTTGAAACCAAAAAACCAAAAATATTCTGTTTATTCAATCGTTCATCCTCAGTATCACGGGTGGATACAGGCGGAAACGGAAAACAATGGGCTGAAATGGCAAGGATTGCCTACATATTGCTGTGTCATAAGGACCCCGACGCGATTATTGCGCAGGCCGAACAACTGACCGCCGCCGGGGATTGCATGGCGATCCACTTTGACGCGCGCGCCAGCATGGTTGCATTTGCGCGGATTCGCGAGGCTCTGAAAGACAATCCAAACGTTACCTTTGCAACTAAACGTATCAAATGTGGTTGGGGTGAGTGGTCGCTGGTTCAGGCCACACTTTACGCTGTGATAGCAGCCGTAGATGCGTTTCCCCGCGCCACCCATTTCTACATGGTGTCAGGGGATTGCATGCCGATCAAATCGGCGGAATACATCCATCGCTTTCTGGAAGAGACCGACAAGGACTTTGTCGAGAGCCACGATTTCCTGGAAAGCAACTGGATCAAGACCGGAATGGTCGAGGACCGGCTGGTCTATCGGCATTATTTCAACGAACGCACCCAAAGCAGACTGTTTTACACCTCGTACAACTTGCAGAAACGGTTCGGTCTGACGCGTGACATCCCGTCCGATATTCAGGTCATGATCGGCAGCCAATGGTGGCTTTTGCGCCGCAGGACCATTGAAATGATCCTGGACTTCCTGCAGCAGCGCCCTGATGTGACCCGTTTCTTCTCGACCACCTGGATTCCGGACGAAACCTTTTTTCAGACGCTGGTCCGTCACCTGATCCCGAAGAACGAGATTGAAAACCGAACGCCCACTTTTCTGATGTTCTCGGATTATGGCATGCCGGTGACCTTCTACAATGATCACTACGACATGCTGCTCGCGCAGGACTATCTGTTTGCGCGCAAGATCAGCCCCGAAGCGCATGAGTTGAAGGATCGTCTGGGCCAGATGTACGCAAGCGAGGACGGCACGTTTCATATCTCAAACGAAGGGCGCAACCTATATGGATTTTTGACCGGGCGCGGCCGTGTCGGGCGACGTCACACCCAGCGTTTCTGGGAAGCAAGCAATTCTCTGGGTGCAGAGCGTGACGTGTATCTGCTCGTGTGCAAAAAATGGCATGTCGCCAAGCGTCTGGTCGACCAGATTGTCTCGGAAACAGACATCCCTTGCGTCGAATACCTGTTCAATGAAGAGAACACCGTCCTGCCTGATCTGGGCGGCATCGAAACGTCCCTGGCCAAGCGCTCGCGTCACAGGCGCGCAGTGGTGCGCATGCTGTTTGAAAGCTTCGAATCTGACAAGCTGGTTTTCTGCGTCGACCCTTCCAGCCTCGATATTATTCAGGATTTCTGCTCGGTGCGGGCCCGCACCCATGTTCTGGAAATCGAATGCGAATACTCCGACGACTACCTGATCGGTCACGCCCGTCGCGTGGGGTTGGCTGGTGACAGCAGCCCAAGAGAGACCGTGGCCCGTCTTGTCCCGGCGTTGCGCAACTCTCTGCTCCATGAATCCGAACTGATCCGCGAAGCGGAATTCGACGGATACCTGCGTATCCGGGAAACCAACTCGCGGGCAGAAAATGAAGCGGCAATTGTCGAGTTTCTTGGGGTGTCACAGGACAAGGCGCAAGCAGTCATGCGCCTTGATTACCTGTTTTCGGACTGATCCGGCGGCGCGTCAGCTGCGCCGGATCATTGGCTCAGATGTCAAACTTGACGCCCTGCGCCAGAGGCAGTTCAGCAGAATAGTTCACCGTATTCGTCTGGCGGCGCATATAGGCCTTCCACGCGTCCGATCCGCTTTCGCGACCGCCGCCAGTTTCCTTTTCGCCACCGAATGCGCCACCGATCTCGGCACCTGAAGGCCCGATATTAACGTTGGCGATCCCGCAGTCCGATCCGGCCGCGGTCAGGAACTGTTCTGCCTCGCGCATGTTCAGGGTGAACACGCAGGAAGACAGACCCTGCGGCACGTCGTTTTGCAGCTCAAGGGCATCGTCGAAATCGTCGTAGCCCATGACGTAAAGAATCGGAGCAAAGGTCTCGGTCTTCACGACATCCGTCTGGCCGGGCATCTCGACGATGGCCGGTTCCATATAGACGCCCGCAGGCACGTTTTCAGTCACGCGATTGCCTCCGAACACGGTGCCGCCCTCGGCCTTCGCGGCCTCCAAAGCAGCGGTCATTGCCGCGCCCGATGCCTCATCCACCAACGGGCCGATCAGAGTACCCTCGGCCAGCGGGTTGCCGATGGGCAGACCGGCATAGGCTTTTTTCAGACGGCTCACCAGTTCCTCGCGGATCGAATTGTGCACGATCAGGCGGCGCAGCGTGGTACAACGCTGACCGGCCGTCCCAACGGCCGAGAACACGATCGCGCGCACTGCCATTTCCAGATCGGCCGAGGGTCCGACGATCATCGCGTTGTTGCCGCCCAGCTCCAGAATGCACTTGCCGAAGCGTTGCGCCACGATGGGTGCCACCGCACGGCCCATGCGGGTGGACCCGGTAGCCGAAATCACTGGAACGTCTTCGCTGGCAACCAGCGCTTCGCCCAGCGCGGCACCACCGATCAGCGTCTGCAGCAGACCTTCGGGCGCATCGCCGAACCGGGCCAGCGCGCGTTCAAAAATCTTCTGGCAGGCCATCGCGGTCAACGGGGTTTTTTCGGACGGTTTCCAGATCACCGGATCACCGCAGACCAGCGCCAGCGCTGCGTTCCACGACCAGACAGCGACGGGGAAGTTAAAGGCCGAGATCACGCCGACCGGGCCTGCGGGGTGCCAGGTTTCCATCATCCTGTGGCCGGGACGTTCCGATGCAATGGTCAGACCGTACAGCTGGCGTGAAAGTCCAACGGCGAAATCGCAGATGTCGATCATCTCCTGCACTTCGCCAAGGCCTTCCGAGGTGATCTTGCCCGCCTCCCAGCTGACCAGCGCACCCAGATCGTCTTTTGCCGCGCGCAGTTCCTCACCCAACAGGCGGATCAATTCACCCCGACGCGGGGCGGGGACAACGCGCCATGCTTTGAACGCTGCCTTTGCGTTGGCAAAGATCGCGCCCATCTCGGACACCGGCGTCTCAGGCACTTCTGCCAACAGACTGCCGTCAATCGGAGAGGTCACCTTGAGCGTTCCGCCCGTCAGTTCCGCCTCTGTCAGGTCCAGATTTGCGAGTGTGGTTTGCGCATTCATCACGATGTCTTTCATATCTCACGCCGCCTTGTTCTGTTCGGTTACGTCACCGGCGCGATAGAGCCGGCCAAATTCAGTGTTGAGGAAATCGGCAAGCTTCACCTGCTCTTGCCGGACAAACCCTTTCGTGGGCAGGGCACTTGTCCGCATCAGATCGACAACGCCCAGAACGCCTGCAGCGGTGGTGACCTGAATGGCGCTCCAGACCTGTCCGTTGATGGTGCGGGCAAAGCTTTTGTTGATCAGGGATTTCTCGCGCAGCGTTCCGTCGATCATGCCTTTGGCCGTGCAATAGACCAGAACCACATCCTGATCCGTGCGCGGCAGCGCGGTTTCAAAAATGTCCTTCAGCAGGTCGCGGCGGCGTTCCAGCCCTAGATCCTTGAGCAACAGTTTCAGGATGTCGCAATGGCCGGGATAGCGGATCGAGCGGTAGGACACCGCCCGCGCTTTGCCATCCAGCGTTTCAGGCAGCGTGCCCAGCCCGCCCGAGGTATTGAAGCATTCATACTCCACACCGTCATGACCCAGCACTTCGTAATCTTCCAACGGCGCGGTCTTGACGCGCTTGCCATTTACGATGGCGTCGCAGGGATTGCAGTACTCATTGATCAAGCCATCCGTTGACCACGTCAGGTTGTATTTCAACGCATTGGTCGGATAGAGCGGCAGCGCGCCCACCCGCATATGCAGACTGTCCAGTTCATCGAACTCTGCCGCCAGCGAAGCGCCCGCGATACCGACAAAGCCCGGAGCCAGCCCGCATTGCGGCATGAACGCCGTATCACTGTCTTTCGCCAGTTCACGTACGGCGTTGGTGGCCGCAACATCCTCGGTCAGGTCAAAGTAATGGGCACCTGCAGTCTTGGCCGCCTTTGCGATGTTTGGCGTCAAAAAGAACGGGGCCGCCGAGATAACGGCGTCAAATCCCGCCAACCCTTCGGCCAGTTGAGCATCGTCATCAACATCAATTTGCCGGGTCGAGATTCCCTGCCGGTTCAATGCTGACAGCGCAGCCAAATCCCGGTCGGCCACTGTGACCGAATAGTTGGACGATGATTGCAGCAGGGTGGCGATCATCTGACCGATCTTGCCTGCTCCGATGACACAAATATTCCAGCTCAAACCGCGCCTCCTCTTTCGGGTTTATTAAAGTATGAGGCCGCATCTGTTCGAAATGCAGGGGTAATCTTGACGAAACAGCGGGTGAGTTTGTCATTTTAACGGCGTTTTCGACATTTTGCCAAACCTGCACACGAAACGCCGCATTCGCCAAATCGATAGGATACCCGACCAACCCTTGGTTGCAACTCGGTTGGACAAATCAACAACGCCAGTGATTTTTATATTCAAATATTATACGCTGCAGTGAATTGGGCCGTATTGTTCGCACAAATTGCTGCAGACAATCGACCCGCCCAGCGCATGAGTTCACGTCGGGCCGGTCTTGTTATTCTGATTGACCGGTGGGTGCCTGACACCAGAAACAAGTTTCAGCGTTGGTTCTTTGACGACTTTCACGGCGAAGCTCAGAGGGGGGACAAGGCGTGCCTAAAGATCCAATTGATAGCTCAATTCCATTCGACCCAACCCAGGAAGACCTGAAACTGATAATCGAGGTGCTGCCGGCAGGGGACCCTTCGCTTATCCAAACACATTTCGAGTTTTTTGAAGTCTCCGAAGAAACGGTACTGCCTTCGAAGGGCATGTTTGTCGTTCTTGGTGGCGTGGTCCAGTTGCGGCAGAATGAAACCGTTCTGGCAACCGCAGATACCGGGGATTATTTTTACGAAGAACATCTGGAAATCTATGACATACCCGTCAGCCTCGAGGCGCTTGCAACACCCGGCACCCGGCTGGCCTACCTCTCCAGAAGCCGCTGGTCGGAGATCCCGAAAAAGCTCAGAGAAGCCTGTTACGACACGCTGTTCGGCGATCTGGTCAGTGTTCACATGCAGAACTTTCAGCAACCGATCAATTGCTGCAGCGTGACTGCGGCGGCGCTCAGCATGTCGGCGCTTGGCTTCAGTTGCGAGGTCAACGACATCTTCCGCGAATGCGGTCTGCCGACGTCGTTTGTGGTCAATGACGGGATTTCGCTGGGTGAGCTTTTCGACGTCGCCTGCACCTTCATCCACTCGCAGGGACTGCGCGATGTCGTTCAGGTGCAGGCGTATTTCATGGATGAGACTACGACATCCGTAGACCTGTTGCTTGAGGCAATCGACGAATCTAACCGGCTGGGAGGGGACAACGACATCCTCGTCGCGAATTTCCAGGTTGGCGTGGCGCATGGCAAAGACAACATGCCAGGCGGTCATTTTGCGATCATCGCAAAGTGCAATCCCAGCACGGGTCTGGTGCATATGATGGATGTCCACCCTGAGAAATACGGCAAGCTGTGGGTCACCACCATCGATCGCCTGTGGGCCGGGATGTCCGATCGCGACGGAACCTCGATGCGATCGCGGGGCATCCTGCGGTTCTCGGCGCGGGAGGCGGTCAAAACCCACCTGCAAACGCTACAACAAGATTGCAACTATGTCGACAGCACGCTCTATCTGGCCAAGGACCCCAAAAAGAGGCGCAATCTGTTCCGGCGTGCCAGCCCAAATATGAACTCGATGGGCGTTCTTGCCGAAAGCCTTGCCATTCTTGGCGATGACAACGTCGACGAAGACAAGTTGCTAATGGCGACGCAGGTTGATCTGACAGATGCGCTCAGCCGCGTCTCCACAGCCAGGGAAATGCACGCGATGGCGCAGCGGTATCTTATTCAGGAACCGGACGTCGATCTGGGCAGCGCTTTCCGCAGTTTTGACGAGCGTCCGGACAAAAGCGTCCAAGCGCCCGAAGACTGGTTCCGCGATCAGTTGCACAGCCTGAATGAACATGATGGCCGCCACCTGATGATCAACATCGACTTCAACAAGGTTCTGGGGTCCAAAGTCATTCGTCCCCCGGCGAATGCATATCGGGAAACGGCCCTGCTTGAGGAGTTCTGGTGTCTTTGCATCGCCTATGATGACGAGACTGAGTTGGTGACCGTCGTCGACATGAGCCCGGCAACCTCGCAGGTCTGGCAGGCGCCGCGCGGGCATATCTTCCGCGGTCTTCGCGATCTGAAAGACCCCGCGCTTTTGGTCATCGAAGAACAGGAACCACCCGAAGACCCCAGCGACGTGGTCCGCATTACCAAAAAGCATCCCCTCGTGTTGTTCTATGCGGACGAAGACCCGTGGTCCTACATGTTGCGGAGTATCCTGGCCAATATCGGCATCACCGAGATCAAATTGATCGATGTCGAGGGACACGGGGCCAATGTCATGAAAATGCGGCGGCAACTGATTTCGATGACCGGCAAGGAAACCGTCCCGTATCTGTTTTTCCAGGGTGAGTGCCTGGGCAGGAGACAAGACATTGTCGACAGAATCCTAAAAGGTCAGTTTCAAAAGGACGTAAAAGAGGCCGGATTGCCGGTCTTGCTGCGCCACGAGTCCCCGAGCCTGGACAAGAACATCTTTGGCTATCCGAAGGGTGGATTGACAGATGCGCCCTGCGAAAAGCGCAATGTCCTTCTGTGCGCCTGCGGGTCCTCTGCCGCAGACAAGGTGCCGCAACTGGTGAAGAAGATCACCGCAGCTGGCCACAACGTGAAACTCATCCCGTCAGTTTCGGCCGAGAAGTTCTTTCGCGATATCGAGATTGAGAAGGGTGTTGAGATCGAACGCGGTTATGAGCCCGAGAAGGTCGAGGATTACATCTCGCACAACGACTATTACCGCGACGATGACGAATGGAATTTCCGTTATACCCAGTTCGGAATGCCCCTACGCGCCTCGCATCTTGCCCTCTGTGACTGGGCCGATTGCGTGATCGTCGCGCCGGTGACCTGCAACACGATGGGCAAGATCGCCAACGGAATTGCCGACAACCTGCTGACCTCGGTCTTTGTCGCGTGGCAGTACCGGAACAAGCCCGCGATCCTCTGCCCGGCGTGCAACACCAACATGTGGAACAACGTCACCACCCAGCGGAATGTCGAAAAGTTGCGGGACCTTGGCGTTGACCTTGTGGGGCCGCGCAAGGGGCGGCTGTCAAACGGCATGATGGGGATCGGCATGATGGCGACCCCGGATCAGATCATGGACGTTCTGGAAGAGGCCTTCGAAGAACTGGCCGATCAGGAACACAACATCTGCAAATGGGCGCAAGAGGCCGCCGCGTCGGACGAGTTCGCACAATGGAGCCGCGTGTTTGAAGCAATCGACAATGGAATGGCCGGGATCGACATCGTGGACGATCAGAACGGAGACACGCTGCTCCACTACGCGGCAGGCGGTGAAGGCGAGGTACATGAGAACGGCAAGAACCTCGGGAAACCCGATCTGGCGGCGGCGCAAGAGCTGATAAAGCGGGGCATCAACGTCAACGCCACCAATGATCACGGCTTTACCAGCCTGCATGTGGCGGTGATGAACAACTCGGTCGACATGGTCAAAACCCTGCTTGGCGCCGATGGGATCGACGCGAGCGCGTGCATCCATTTCCTGCTGAACCCCCAAAACGCCAAGGACGTCAGAGAAGCCAACGTCTCGGAAGAGATACTGACGATGTTAGAAGACTGGGCCGACACGCACACACTGACGGAACTTGAGGAAGAGGATGAAACTTGTCTGCTCGAAGACCGAGAACGTACTTATCTCTACTTCACTTACGGCTCGCTGAAGAAAGGCTTTCCAAACCACGAGGCCCATGCCGAAGTTCTGGACGACTTTGTGGGTGAAGCCGTAACCCGGCAGCGGATGCCGCTGGTCGTGCCGCATGAGCCGCATTGCGACAATCCGAACTGTGGCTACCTGCACCGAATGGCCACGCTGATTGATCAGAAAGGGCGAGGTAAACCGATCCGTGGAGAGGTGTATCGGGTAACGTCATCGGGGCTGAAAGAACTGGATAAGCTGGAAGGCTACCATGGCCCCGGATCGCCCGAGAACGTCTATGTCCGCAAGCGAATCAATGTGATGATCAACGGTGTGAAAAAGCCCGCCTATGCCTATGTGATCGCGCATCCCACCAAATATCTGGATCAATGGGAGCAGGGTACCTCGGGGATTGTTGCGGAATACACACTGGACATGGCAACAGGCACACCCAAGCCTGGATTTCAACCGCCTGCCTCGTCGTGACGCTGTATCGCAACCTCATCCTCGGGGTCTTCCTTGAGGCTGAGGTTGTAGGCCGTGATGATCACCATGCACAAAAGGACAAAAGGCCAGAACGCGGCCTTGGGGAGCAGGTTGTCCTTGTAGTGGATGAACCACAAGGACGGCACGGCCTCGGCGGCAAAGAAATAGGTGTTCACCGACACGGCCAGCAGCAGGAAGTACATCAGGAAAAAGAACGACTCCATGTAAATCACCGGTGATCCGGCAAACCCCTCGCGCAGCTGTACGTGCGCCAGCAGTATCACGAAGAACAGGACCGAGCAGGTGCCGATGACGGTCGAGGTGCTGAAATCGTGCCGTTCCACCAGATTGGGTCGGCGCGTCACGGTCATGACAGCCCCGAACAGCAGCATCGTCACCACGATCAGCGGGATCATGTGGACGATGAAAGCGTTCGCAAAGTTCCGCTTGATGACAAAATTATAGTGCAGCTCGGGCAGGTTGGTCTGATATTCATTCTGACCTATGCCCAGGGTGGTATCCAGATCGGACTGGCGATAATCGAAATAGGTGTTTTCGCGGTCCCATGTACCCATGACGATGCGGTTGTCGATGCCAAAAATGTCGTTCGGCCCAGTGGCCGGATAGGCCGAAAAGTCCGGTATTAGAGCCACATCAATCTCAAACTGACCCGGCCAGAACCGAACCCAGACGGTTTTGTGGTCGAACGGATAGCTGGTGTAGTCAAAGGACTGACGTAGGGTCTGTTCAAAGTACCAGCCGATCAATTCGGAACCGTCCTGATCTATCCGATAGGCCTCGTCGATCAGACCGTTCGCCGCGTCCGCGGCTTCGGGCAGAATGAACCCCACTTCCCCTTCGTCCGGCTTTATGGCGTCATGCACACCGTCTTCGTAATGTTGCCAGATGTAACCGCTGATGTGGACATCGCTGGCCCCGGTGAAGCTGAAGGATTTGATGAAGATACCCGTTCTGACCTGATACGCCGGAACGCGGGGCAACTCCTGTAGATACGCATCGACCGCGGTCTGATCCGGCAGTTGTGTCGGGTCTTCTTCGAAATGGTTCAGGTCGCTCCAGAGTTTGATCAGAAGAATGGTCAGACCCAGTGTGACGACACCCGAAATCAGCCAGACTTTCTTTTCGATGCTCATTCAGCTCCTCGCCTGCCAGTCCAGCCGCCCGATCAGCGACTGTGTGATGTCGAGGTCCTGAAACCTGGAATTTAATTCTTCAAACCCCTCATGCGCTGCCAGCGGAATGCCCCAGGCCCCACATTCGGCCAGTGTTCGAGCCTGTTGTATCGACAGATCAACCATCGGAAGGGGTTCATCCGCGGTGAACGCCGCCAGTGCATCCGCATAGCGCGTGGCTTCATCCCATTCCTGTCGCGCCAGCATAACGGCGCTGGCATCCGTGTAGAAGTGCAGATGGCTGTGGCCGACACAGCCTTCGGCGATGATCTCTTCGCCAAGCTTGAGGTGGCGGACCTGCGCTTCGGCATCTTCTTCCGCCATGGCAAGCGCCGACAACGCCTTGGGCCCTACGAAGTTTCGCCCGTGCTCAAGGGCGATTTCCACCGCGCGGCGCCCAGTTTCCCGCGCCTGCTCCAGTTGTCCGACATAAACCTGTGTGCGGGCCAGATGCTCCAACGCCTGCGCCTCAAGCCGTTTGGCGCCAACGCGGTTCGCGATTTCTGCCGAGAGCGTAAAGGCGTCCAGCGCCTGATCCAGTTCCCCCAGAAAGGTATGCGCCACACCCAGACAGGTCTGCGCCACACATTCCGGAACAAAGGCAAAATATTTCTGAGACACCTCGATGGCTTCCTGCGCGTCCACCTTGCCCTGTGCCACATCCCCCGTATAGCTGCGCGCCACGCTCAGATTGTGCAGGTTCGCGGCCAGATCGCGAACCAAACCCTTTTCCCGCGCCCGTTCGACTGCCTGTGTGTAGAAAACCGTTGCCGTCTGCATCGTGGCGTTCATGAAATTGGCATCGCCAAATCCGCTCAGCGCCCCGACCTCCAGGCGTGCCGATTCCAGCATTCTAGCCAGTGTTAGAGCCTTTTCATTGCTCTCCAGCGCTTTCTGGACCTGCCCCAATGGGAAATACACGTTGCCGCGTACATAGTTGATCTGCGCGATGTCTCGGTCGGATCCACAGCGCTCGGCGGCGGCCTCGGCGATGTCAAGGCTTTCCAGCGCTTCCTGATAGAGACTGGCCTGGCGCGCGGCCTGCGCCAACCCGATATGCGCCCTGCAAACCTGCTCGTTCGTGTCGGCCAGTTCGGCGGCTTCCTTGAACTCGCGTAACGCTTCATCCGACAAGCCTTGCAACCGGTGCGTTTCACCTCGGGCGCAGAGCAGATCAAAGCGCACGCCGGCGGGCGCGGGCAGCTCCAGCGCCCGTTCGATCAGCGGGCTCGCGTCGTCAAATTGGAAGGCCAGGATCAATTTGTCGGCAGCCTCCAGATAGGCTTGGGCCGCATTGGTCGCGCCCGCACGGTCCAGATGTTGCGCCCGCAGTGTGGCATCGCGTTCTTCGAACCATTTCGCCGCCTGACGGTGCAATCGCGCGCGTTCGGATTTCACCAGCGTTGCATATGACCCATCGCGGATCAGAGCATGCGCAAACATCAGATCTGCCCCAGCCTCACGGATCAGGGCCGAGCGGATCAGGGTCGAGGTGTCCAGATGCCCCTCACCCAAAACAAAGTTCAGAACCTCGGGCGAGAACCTTTGTCCAAGGACCGACGCCGCCTGAATCGCCGCCCGACTGGCCCGATCCAACGAGTCCAGACGTGACTGAACAATGCCCTGAATGCTGCCCGGAACGGATTCCTGTTTCAGCACGTCGATATTGCGCAGCAGCTGTTCCAGAAACAACGGATTACCCCCCGCGCGTTTCACGCAGGTATCCAGAAGCTCGGGATCAATCCCGGTGAATTCCTCGACCAGCTTGCGGGCCTGTTCATCCCCCATCGGTGCCAGTTCCAGTTTGGAAATCAGCGCCCCATCTGTGGCCGATTGCCATTCGCGGTTGATCGGATCGCCTTCCACCCGGCTGGTCATCATCAGAACACAAGGCAGATCACGCGTCATCGCCGCGATATGCGCGCAGGACGTCAGGATCTCTGGTGCGGCCCAGTGGATGTCTTCGATCTGGATCAGCAACGGCGCCTCGTCACTGCGGGCTGCGATCAACTCGTCAATGACCTGACGCCGCCCCCGCAAACGGGTTGCGTTGTCCATCACCGCATAGACCTCGGCCAAACCGGGGTCCTGCTCCAACTCCAGCAAGGCGTTCAAATGCGTAGCGTTGGCTGGCGAGACCCAACCCTTTCTGATTGCGTCCTCCGCCGCTGCGGCGCTCATTGTGGGGTTATCCGACCGTTCCAGTCCCAGGATACTGCGCGTCACCGATTGGATGGCCGAGTGCCCCTCGCGCGCGCCGAAATCCATAACGACGCCATTGTGGATCGAGTAAGACAGGCTGTCGGCCAGCTCGGCCACTTGTTCGGACAGGTGCGTCTTGCCGATGCCGGGTTCGCCCAGAATGATGTGGACTTCGCCCTTACCATGCCGCTGGCACCGGTCGAAGGTCGCCGAGAACAAGGACAGTTCGCGTTCGCGGCCTACAAAGCGATGCCGGCGCGACCGGATGTTACGCGCCATACGGTCCAGCCGCCATAGCTCGACCGGGTCATTCAGCCCCTTGATTGCCTTTTCGCCCATGGACTCACCGACAAAAAGCGGCCCTAACGCACGCTGAATGTCATGTGACACCAAAGTTTCGCCCGGTACTGCCATCTCGGTAATGCGCGAGGCCAGATTCACACCGTCACCGGTTACGGTGTATTCCGTATGCGCCTGACTGCCCGTCGTGCTGGCGATAACTTGTCCCGAGGCAATCCCGATATGGCAGGACAGCGGAGGGTTCAGGCTGGGCAAGATTGCGTGGATTTCCAGAGCGGCCCGCGCGGCCCTTTCGGTATCGTTTGTATGCGAAATAGGCGCGCCAAAAACCGCCATGACAGCATCGCCGATATGCTTGTCGATTCGACCGCCGTATTTCTCGACCACGTGGTCCACCTTGGCGAAGAAAGCGTTGAGCAGCGCATGCATGTCCTCGGCATCCAACTCGCTGGTCAAACGAGTGAACCCCGTCAGGTCGGCAAACATGACGGTCACCTGCCGTTTCGCAGGCTCCAGCGGCGCGTCCGGTTCATAGGGCTGAACGGTTTCGACCGCCTCAAGCTCGGCAATCGCGCGCAGCAACCTTCGGCGGTCGCCGACGGCAGTTACTCCGATTTCGGTCAGATCTTCACCCGTCAGATCGGGCAAAATTCCAAAATCAATTTTGTTATCCAAAAAGGCTTGCGCGTAGTCAGATAATCCAAGTGCGCTTAGCCAGTCCCTAAGGTCCTGAGACATTTCGCCCCTCTGAAGTCCCCAACTCCAAAGACAGACGTAGCACAACAGACCCGCATGAGTCTGCAAAGTTTGAATATTTTAATGTTTATGCACACCCAATTGCCCGTTTGGCGGGCAATCGGGCTAATAATTTCAGGCCTCGGCCTCCAATCCGTCGGTCGACAGATCGTCCAGTTTCGGCATCAGCCGCAGCAGTTCCGCCGCATATTCGGTTTGCGGGTTGGCAAACAGCGCGTTGGTCTCTTGCAGTTCGACCACCTTGCCCTGTTTCATCACGGCCACCCGGTCGCACATCTGACGCACCACCGGCAGGTCGTGGCTGATGAACAGCAAGGTCAGGCCCAGATGTTCCTGCAAATCTTTCAGGATGTTCAGGATCTGCGCCTGAATGGACACGTCCAGCGCACTGGTCGGCTCATCACAGATCAGGAAGCGCGGCTGTGTCGCCAATGCGCGGGCAATAGAAATCCGCTGCCGCTGACCGCCGGAGAACTCGTGTGGATATTTCAGCCCGGCCTCGTGGCCCAGACCGACCTGATCCAGCAATTCGTCGACACGGCGCTTGATGTCAGCCCCGTCCATCAGTTTGTGATGGCGGATCGGCTCGGCCACGATATCGTCCACCCGCATACGAGGGTTCAGCGACGAATACGGGTCCTGGAAGATCATCTGGATGTTTTTACGATAGGCATCCAGCGCGGCCTTGTTTGTCAGGTCGCTGACCACCTGTCCCTGAAACGAGATCGTGCCGCCGTCAACGGGATACAGCCCCGCGATCATCCGTGCGACGGTCGACTTGCCCGAGCCGGACTCGCCTACAACACCGAATACTTCACCTGCACGGATGTCGAAGCTCACGTCGTCAACGGCAGTGAAATAGGCGCGATCCCACGGCAGCAGACCTTTGCGCTGCAGGAACTTCTTGGTCAGGTTGCGGATTTCGAACACCGGTTTGCTGGCGTCATTGTCCACTTTTGGCCAGTGGCGCGCCATGTCTTCGATCGCGAAACGGGTTTCACGCCCGCCATAGCTGATCTGTGGAAAACGGTGCAGTTTCAGCGTCGGGCGCGGCACAGCGGCGATCAGTGACTTGGTGTATTCGTGGCTGGGCTGGCCCATCACTTGCGAGGTCGGGCCGGTTTCAACCACCTTGCCCGCATACATTACCGTCACCTTGTCCGTCGTATCCGCGATCACACCCATATCGTGGGTGATCAGGATAACGCCAACCTGACGCTCCTGCGCCAGTTCCTTGATCAGGTCCAGAATCTGCGCCTGAACGGACACGTCCAGCGCCGTTGTCGGTTCGTCCGCGATGATCACATCCGGTTCGGTGCACAGTGCCAGCGCGATCACAACACGCTGCCGCATCCCGCCCGAGAACTGGTGCGGGTACTGATCCAGTCGCGTGTCCGGATCCGGGATACCAACCCTGTCGATCAGATCGCGCGCGCGTTGGTTCGCCTCAGCATCGGTTCCACCCAAATGGGCCTGGATCGTCTCAACCAGTTGCTCGCGCACAGTGAACAACGGGTTCAGCGAGGTCAGCGGATCCTGAAAGATCATCGAGATCTTCTTGCCGCGCAGGCTGCGCATCGCGTCGGCGTCCAGACCGCTGATCTGGTCGCCGCTCAGCTTGATGGTGCCGCTTGCTATCCGGCCGGGCCGGTCCAGCAGACCCATGATAGCTGCACCGATGGTGGATTTACCCGCACCGGATTCACCCACCAGACCGTGGATTTCACCCGGCTCAACGGACAGGTCCACATGGTCCACGGCGGTGAACAGTTGGCGGCGCGTCGGGAATTCGACCGTCAGGTCATTGATCGTCAGAAGGCTCATGTAATCACCGCAGCTTGGGGTTCAGCGCATCGCGCAGCCAGTCGCCCAGCAGGTTGACCGAAAGGGCCAACGCCAGAAGGGTGCAGGCCGGGAAGAACAGGATCCACCACTCACCCGAGAATAGGAAACCCTGCCCGATGCGGATCAGTGTCCCCAGCGACGGTTGCGTCGGAGGCGCCCCCACACCCAGAAAGCTGAGCGTTGCCTCGGCTATAATCGCCAGCGCCAGCGAGATCGTGGCGATCACCAGAACCGGGCTGAGGACGTTGGGCAGGATGTGGCGGAACATGATCGGGAAGGAACCCCTTCCGATCAGGCGTGCGGCCTGAACGTATTCTTTGTTCTTTTCCACCAGCGCGGCACCGCGCACGACCCGGGCGAACTGCACCCAGTCGGACAACGCGATCGCGATGATCAGAACATAAATCGCCATCTCGTTCCGGTATTCCGGGGGTGTCACACCCTTGGCGATACCAAAGATCAGCATCGCCACCAGAATTGCCGGGAAGGTCAGCTGTACATCCGCAATCCGCATGATCAGCGTCTCGATCCAACCACCAAAATAGGCGGCGATCAGACCCAGAACCACGCCGATGATCATCGCGAGAAGCACAGCCGACACGCCCACGAACAACGAGATGCGCATGCCATACAAGATGGTCGAGAGCACATCGCGCCCCTGATCGTCTGTGCCCAGCAGGAAGGTCTCTTGCGTAAAGGCGTTGGGCGTTCCCGGCGGTGTAAAGCCGTTCATCAGGTTCAGAGACCCAGGGTCGAACGGGTTATACGGAGCCAGAACGGGCGCGAAAATCGCCGCCAGAACAAGGATCAGCACCACCAGCGAGGCGATCATGGCAACCGGTGAATGCCGGAAGGACCATGCAAAGTCGCTGTCCCAGAATTTGGCAAAGCGCGACTTGGCGGGGGCTTTGGGGGTTTCGATAGTATCGGTCATGTGGCCCTCGCGTCGACACGCAGGCGCGGGTCAATGGCATAGTAAAGAAGATCCACGATCAGGTTGATCGTAACGAACATGACCGAAATCAGCATCAGATAAGCAGCCATGACGGGGATATCGACGAATTGGATCGCGTTGATGAACAGCAGACCGACACCCGGCCACTGGAACACCGTCTCGGTGATGATGGCGAAAGCGATGATCGAGCCCAGCTGCAATCCGGTGATCGTGATAACGGGAACCAGAGTGTTTTTCAGCGCGTGGCGGAAGTTGATCACCCGATCCGACAACCCGCGGGCGCGGGCAAAGCGGACATAATCGGCACGCATCACCTCAAGCATTTCCGACCGGACAAGGCGCATGATCAGCGTCATCTGATACAGACCCAGCGTGATCGCGGGCAGGATCAGCGCCTTGAGGCCCGAAGCCGTCAGGAAGCCGGTGGACCAGCCGCCAATCATAACGGTCTCGCCCCTCCCAAAGCTGGGTAGGAGGTCTAGTTCAACCGAGAAGATGTAGATCAGTAAGATCCCGATCAGGAATGTGGGTAGGGATACCCCGATCAGGGACACGGTCATGATGACATTCGCAGCGATCCCTTGTCGTCGGATGGCGGTGAACACGCCCAGAGCGATCCCCAGGGTGATGGCCAGAAAGCCCGAGACAAAGGCCAGTTCCAACGTCGCGGGCGCGCGCTCGGCGATGATGGTCGAGACCGGTCGTCCCTGACGGTAAGACACACCAAAATTGCCTTGCACGGCCCCTTTCAGGAACTTGTAGTACTGAACCGGAAATGGCTGATCCAGCCCCAGCTCAGTCCGCAGCCGGTCGATATCGGCTTGCGTACGCTCCTGACCCAGCATGTTGTCGATCGGGTCGCCAACAAACCGGAACATAGAAAATGCAACCAGACCCACGACCAGCAGTACGATCACGGATTGGAACATCCTTCGGACGATATATGCGAACATTCACTTTCCCCATTGATCCACTTCTCTATGCATGGGTTAACCAAATGGTCAAGGTATCGCTAACGGATGGTATCATAGCGATCCTTTTTCCTTGCGTTATTGGTTGTGCACGCTGTGCGGCGCAGATTGGCGCTGCCAAGCCGGACCGCGCCAATCCCACGTTTAAGCGACTTCAGTTCACCGTCACCCAGCGCAGCAGGAAGAAGTTATCGGGGCGCTGCGTCAGCTCGATGTTGCTGCGTGTGCCCCAGACCAGAGGTTGCACGTACATCGGCACATAGACCTGCTCGTCCTGAATGATCTTGGCCACCTCATCCAGCATGGCCTGACGTTTGGTCTGGTCCAGCTCGGATTGGATGGCTGGCAGCAGCTCGTCCACACGCGCGTTCGAGAAACCACCAAAGTTCCAGCTTCCCAGTTTTTTTTCTTCGTTCGGAGTTGCAACAAGGAACCGAACGGGGTGCTCGGCGTCAAAGGTACCCGGGCTCCAACCCAGCAGGTACATGTCATAGTTGTCCTCGCGCAGTTCCGGCCAGTAGTTGCGCACGGGCATCGCTTCCAGCTCCGCCGTGATCCCGATCTGGGCCAGCATGCTGACGACAGCCTGACAGACAGCTTCGTCATTCAGATAGCGGTCGTTGGGGCATTTCAATCCGAACGAGAACCCGTCCGCATATCCCGCCTCGGCCAAAAGCGCTTTTGCACCCTCGACGTCAAAGGCGGGGCGCTCAGCATGGGCCGATGAATAGCCGCTCATGGCTGGGCTCACCAATTGCGATGCCGCCTCGGCATTACCGCGCATGATGGTGGCCAGAATTGCATCCACATTTACGGCCTGCGCCACGGCTTTGCGCACGCGTGGATCGCGGAACGGGTTGGGCTGACCTGCATCGTCGGTATACTTCAGCGTCTCGGCCTGATGATCAAAGCCCAGCATGATCACGCGGGCCTCGATCCCCTGAATGACCTCGACATCGCCGTTTTCCTTGAGGCGCGCGACGTCCTGGATTGGCACCGGGTTGATCATGTCCACGTCGCCCGACAACAGCGCTGCCACGGCGGTCGCCGGGTTCTGAATCGGGTTGAATTCAGCCCGGGTGATATTGTGTTCGACCTCGCCCCACCAATCTTCATGCGGTTCCAGCACGGTTTTCAGACCCGGCTCACGCGCGGTGACCTTGAATGCGCCGGTGCCATTGGCATTGATGGTCGCATAGTTTCCGGCCTCTTTGTCCGGAACGGCAGCATCATTCGCCTCGGTCCAGCCCTGGTCCATGATCATCCAGTTTGCAATAGACGACGGAAACAGCGGGTTCGGTGCGGTCATCATGAAATCGACGGTATAGTCGTCGACCACGATCACGTCGCTAACAGGCGCAAACCAACTGCGTGTATCTGCGGCCTCACCAGAGGCACGTTGATAACTGAACAGAACATCCTGCGCGTCAAAGGTGCTGCCGTCGTGAAAGGTCACTCCTTCGCGCAGCTTGAACCGCCATCCTTCGCCTTCACCGATCGGCTCCCAGCTGACCGCCAAAGCGGGTTGGACGCTCATGTCCTTATCGCGGCGAACCAGGCCTTCGTAGACATTGTTGAGGAACCCCAGAACCGGGGCCGAGTTGACCGCGTGCGGGTCCATGGTTTGCGGGTCGGTGGTCGAGGCCCATTTGAAATCTGCGGCATGGACACCGGTGGCAGCCAGCATAGCCAGGCCAATGGCACTGTTCCTGAGGATCATCGCGAAGTCTCCCTGTTTATTGCCTGAGTGTTCTAGGTTTTTGGCAAAGGCGCAAGGAAATCTCAGACGGCAACCATCAACTCCGGGCTCAGTCTGACGGATCGGGGATTGAGCGTCCAAAACAAAACAGGGCGCGAAAACCGCGCCCTGCCAAATCATTATCGTGATTGTCTTAGTTCATAGTGAAGTATTTGATCTTCGGCGAATCTTCCGGCTCAACCACGGTGCCGACATTCGACTTCATGCCCCAGTTCAGAACCTGGTGATGGATCGGGATGTAAAGCTGCTCATCCTGAACGACCTGCCAGATTTCGGCAATCTGCTTGTCACGCTCGGGCAGGTTGGTCTCGGACGCCAGTCCCTGGATTTTCGCATCCAGTTCCGGGTTGCTGTAGCGCGTGCCGTTCCACGAACCGTACTTCTCGCCCTTGGTGTGCGCCAGGAAGTTGAAGATGTATTCCGAGTCATATGTCGGAACACCCCAACCCAGCATGTAGAAGTCGGTCTCCAGGTTGTTGATCAGTGGGAAGTGCTGCGCCTTGGGTTTCGCGTCCAGATTCACCGTCACGCCGATTTGCGCCAGCATGCCAACCGCCGCCTGACAGATCGCTTCATCATTGATGTAGCGGTCGTTCGGGCAGTTCAGCGTCAGCGAGAAGCCATCCGGATAACCTGCTTCGGCCATCAACGCCTTGGCTTTTTCGATGTCGGTGGTAGACGAGCTGTCCATCGCTTCGTCCCAGCCGTTCACAAATGGCGGAGCGATCATGCCCGCAGGCTCGGACTGGCCACGCATAACAACCTGCTTGATCGCATCGCGGTTGATCGCCATCGACATCGCCTGACGCACGCGCACGTCGGACAGAGGATTCTTGCCGTCGACGTTGTCCGAGGTCAGATCCGCATCACCCATGTTCATGCCGAAGAAGATCACGCGGTTCTGCGGTGCAGTGCGCACGTCCAGACCGTCGGTACCGGCAACACGCTCAAGGTCTTGCACAGGAACGTCCTGGATAAAGTCCACCTCACCCGACAGCAGGGCTGCGACGCGGGTCGCTGCGTTCTGGATCGGCGTATAGACGATCTCGGTCACCTGCATCGGGAACTCGCCCGCGCCCCAGTAGTTCTCGTTTGCGGCCAGAACCGTTTTTACATCCGGTTCGCGGCTGACTAGCTTGTAGGGGCCGGTGCCGTTGGCGTTCTTGGCTGCGAATGTGTCTTCGCCGCCTTCATAGTCCTGCACCTTGACGGCGTTGTTCGCCTCGGCCCAGGCTTTGTCCATCATGAACATGTTGGTCAGGTTGTTGGGCATGATCGGGTTCGGACCATCGGTTTCGATCTCGACGGTGTATTTGTCCGTCGCACGCACCTCTTTCACAGAAGCCAGCAGTTCCTTGTAATCGGAATCTGGTGTCATCGCGCGGTTCAGCGAGAAAACGACGTCTTCGCTGTCGAACTCAGCACCGTCATGGAAAGTGACGCCTTCGCGCAGCTTGAAAACCCAGATATTCGGGTTTTCCTCGGAAGGTGCCCATTCAGTGGCCAGCGACGGCACCAGAGCACCGGAATGGTCACGCATGACAAGCGTTTCCATGATCTGGTGGGCCAGCGCCGAAGTCGGGCCTTCGTTCTGAGCGTGCGGGTCCAGCGTCAGCGAGTCTCCGGCACGTGCCCAACGCAGCGTTTCAGCCGATGCGCCTGCCGCCATCAATGCGGTTGCACTGGCGGCAATCATCAGGTTCTTCAGGATCATTATAATCTCCCCGGTTTTCGTTTGTACCGTTTCAGGAACGGCAGACCGTTTTCTACGGTCTTGATGGTGCTGATCATCCAGATCATTTTGTCAGTTGCAACACCAGATTGTGACCTGACCGAAAATCCGATCAAATTTGACAGACCGTAAGCCAGTGCGGACTAGCGTTTGGGCAATCCCGCTGTCAGCCCAAAATAACTGACCGTTGATGCGGATCATCCGGAAACACACGGCCGGATTGCACACATTGAAAGATGTGCCGGAACACCAGCCCGGCTTCACCTCCGGGTGACTTGGGACCAAAGTACTTATGTCCGGTCGGTGTGTCGTACAGAGTGTTCACGTCGTCACAGTCCACCTGAAACACATTGCGGGGTGTTCGATCAATGTTTTCCGGGCCGGTGTGACCCAGGCGGCGCGAAGCGATCTTGTTCTTGAGATTTGCAGCCTTGCTGGCCCGCAGCGCCAGATCGTCCGACGCAAAATACACGACCACATTGCGAGAGGCGTGGCTGATCAGAACGCCGGGCTCCTGTTCATGCACGCTTTCATTGACGACATCGGCCGCGACCATGAAGGTGTTGCGAAACAACAGCGGTACACCTGAGGCCAGATCATATCTGTTCCACTCGATCAGCGTCTGTCGCAACACCCTGTTGCCCATTGAATGCGCCAGCAGATTGATCCGTTTTAGGCAGGGTGCAATTTCAGGCTCGTTGTCCTCGCTGTTGCGCCATTCCAGAAACCGTTCCAACACGCGGGCAAATGAGAACCCGCTCTGATCCGCGGACTTCTGATCGTCCCAGTATTTCTGCACGATCCCCTGCTTGTTGTCGCTGGGCCAGATCAGTGGCAACACCAAGATTTCGTCGGGCTTGGCCTGATCGCACAGGCGCTGAAGTTCGGCCGTCGTTTCGAACACATCGTCGGGCAAATTGTTAAAGCCATGGAGATACAGCAGGACCTGACGGCGCTGGCTGTCACGAACCCGCCGCAGCAACTCCTTGCTGGTGATTTCGGTATTATGTTCGGCCTCGCCCTTTTCGCAGTAAAAGACCGAGTTGGACGGGGCGTTGTTATCCAGGTCAAAGGTAAAGCGGCGCCCTTTACGGGTGCGAATACTTTGGGTCGGGAATCTGTTTGTGATAAAAAGCATAAAAAAACCCTCGTAATCAGGATAAACAGAGCCTAGCAAGCCAACCTACGGCTGTCAGCTTTGGCATTGGGCTGCCGCGCCTTTCAAAACTCTATACAAGTCAGGATTTCCATGGCCTTCAAATGATCGCCGGTCCAACAACCAATGAGGCCAAGCGCCTGACTGCTTTGGCGCCTGATGCGCAGCCTGTGGTCTTGCAAGGCTTTGGACATATCCCGCAGATTAAAAGCCCATCGGCTTTTCTGGGCGCGCTGACGATAATGCAAAAAATGTTTCAGGCTGGAACTTCCAAGAGGCGGGCTCGTGAAGACATTCACCAGAAGGGCCGCGCTGCTTGCAGATGATTTCGGCTCTTGACCCTTCGGGATGGTCGCCGAAAGTGATGCGGTCCAACTTCGACTTTGGCGTCGCCGCCACTTGTTCGACCAACGCCCAGGGTTGGCCGTGCCCATTGGGCCGATGGGCTCAACCCTTCGATCCCTGTGCATGATCTTGCCCTCGGGTAGTGTTGTCACTTGTTCAGCCAGCAAAAAACGCCGATCTCTTCAACCTTACCATGGGCGGATACGGTCTTGTCGGAATAATCGTCGATCTTGAGGTCAAGATGGTCACTAACACTCGGTTGTCGCCTACCTTTGACGTAATAGACGCCGTGACGTTTGCCGGCGCCTTTAAGGCAGCGATCGACGATCCAGCTGGGACGATGGCCTATGGCAGGCCCAACGCGGCGAAGCCGGCATGGCGCGGGCGCTGATCGACCGGATCGTCGAGATTGGCGGCGCATACTACTTGCGCGACCGTCCACACGTGACGCCGAAGTAACTGACTTCGACATGTCCTCGAGCTACCGAGTTTGCGCTGGCCGAACACCAGCTAGAACCGCAGTTTGTGCTGACAAATATACTTTGGGGCAGTTATTATGGCGCCTCTAGCCAAACTACAAAACACTCTGCTTCGTGTGTTTCGTCGCGCTGCATGTGGCCTCGGCGTTTTGGGCGTTAATTGCAGGGCTGATATCGCACCGAGCTGCTCGCACGTTCCTGACCCTGCTCGCGCTGGCCTATTTGGGTGACGGTATTTTCGGGTTCTTCACTGGCCGTGGGTATCTGGATCTGGGTTTCTTTATCAACCGATCCGCAAGATTTGATCTGTCCCATTGCAGGATTTTTGCGAACCTGCCTCACTAGGCATTGGGCCGCGTAGCGGTATGGGCCGGGTGCGCGGGCCGCAGCGTCCGCAACTGGGTAATCTGTCGGCGCAACAAGGCGCCGAATATGCCGCGCTACTACAGAAAGTTCCGCAACATAAATGGCCTGTTGCCGAAGATGCCCAAAGCCTGCGCGACCACTTTGGCGACACACCGCGGGACAACGAAAGACAGGCTGCGCTTGGTCGCGAATACGCGGTGAAGGATGCTTATGCCGGAGTGATCGAGCAGGCCGAGGAGCAAGTTGGCTCGGATGGGTTGACGTTGCGCATGATCCTGACGGGGGCGACCGCAGAAGATCTTACAGGCTATTCCAACACTCGAAAAACAGGCTCTAACAAATGGCTAGTTGAACTTAATTCGCCCGATACAGCACGCTCACGTATTTGCTTGTACAGATGGCCCTCGACGGTGCGGATGTTGTGGAAATGGCCGGGGGTGATGATGTTCTTTTTACGGCGATCTCGGATCAGCCCTCGGTCGACGGCGCGATCTTCAGTGCGCAAAAGCAACGGTTCGGCAACTATCGCCACCCGATCATGGTGGACGTTGCAAATCTTATGCAGCGACTGGGGGAATTGGAGGGCTGCGGCTGGAGCATATTCACGACTAACAGATCGGTCCCGTTTGCCCCGCCGCTGTTGATTCTGGGGAAGCTGGCCACTCTGGCAGTTGTCGCCCCTCTGATTGACGAAGCCCCGGCCTGTGGTGTGGTGTTCCCGCAAAGCACGCTGTTTCAAAACACGCATGAGGACGTACCAGCTCTCGCCACCTCGAAGTTCAGCGTCACCGTGGCAACCGACAGCGCAGGGTTTGCAAAGTCGCTTTACCGTCAGGGTGCTCGGCTTGTTCTGCCGGCGGGTCGCCGGGCTGCCTCCTCCTGCCCAAGCGCTGAAGACTAGTTGGAGAGGCGCGCGCGGTGTTTACCGGGTTACACAGAAATCCATACCGCGCACAGAACATTGACGTTACAGAAAGAGCATAGTTCGAACTCCGGACGGGCAGTGTTTTCTGTCCCGTACCCTCCAAATCGTGGAACTTGTCCCCGAAAGTTGTGTGCGAGGCGGAGATACCACTATATACACCCCAAGATATTTAAGAGGCGGGTTGCTTACCGCTTTTCAAGTGCGAGGGCAGAAGAATGAAAATTGCGGTTGCAGGCCTGGGCTATGTCGGCCTGTCCAATTCGGTTTTGTTGGCGCAGAATCATGATGTCACGGCGATAGACATTTCGTCGGACCGCGTTCAAATGGTCAATTCTGGCCAATGCCCGATTGTCGACGCCGAACTGCAAGATTTTCTTTCAAGCCGAAACCTCTCGCTCAGGGCGACAACCGAACCAGCGTATGAAGACGCTGAATTCGTCGTCGTGGCGACACCTACAAACTATGATCCCAGGTCCAACTACTTCGATACATCCAGTGTCGAGGACGTGATCCGGCAGGTAAGCGCGGTCAACCAGGATGCCACAATCGTTATTAAATCGACCATCCCTGTGGGTTACGTCCAGTCCCTGCGGGCTGAATTGAACAGTGAGCAATTTTTGTTTTCTCCGGAATTCCTGCGCGAGGGAAACGCGCTTTATGACAACTTGCATCCGTCTCGCATTATCGTTGGTGAGCGTTCCGAACGGGCACGGGTATTTGCCGACCTGTTGCTTGAAGGTGCGGAAACCAAGGATGCCCAGGTCCTGTTCACCGACCCTGACGAAGCCGAAGCGATCAAGCTATTCGCCAATACCTACCTGGCTATGCGGGTGGCTTTCTTTAACGAATTGGACAGCTATGCGATGGCCGGCGGCATGAACACGCGCCAGATTATCGAAGGCGTCTCATTGGATCCTCGCATTGGCGAGCATTACAACAATCCGTCTTTCGGGTATGGCGGCTATTGCCTGCCCAAGGATACCAAACAACTTTTGGCCAATTACAACCATGTCCCGCAAAACCTTATCCGCGCGATCGTGGACGCCAACCGGACACGGAAAGACTTTCTAGCCGATCAGATATTGATGAGAGGGCCACGCGTGGTGGGTATTCACCGGTTGGTCATGAAAGCCGGCAGCGACAATTTCCGCCAATCGTCGATTCAGGGCATCATGAAACGCCTGAAAGCCAAAGGCGTCGAGGTCATCGTCTATGAACCGACACTGGAGGACGGAGAATTTTATCGCTCGCGTGTTGTGCAGGATCTGGATGCGTTCAAGGACGAAGCTGACGTGATAGTTGCGAACCGATTTCACCCTGACCTTGAGGATGTTGTATCTAAGGTATTCACGCGCGATTTGTTTGGCGCTGACTAATTGCGGTTGTGTGCTGCGGCGTAGTTTCAAGTGGTTTGATTGCGCACCGCCTTTGGTATCTGGCGGTGCTTTTTATCAGTTTATCGC
>NZ_JBQFTP010000014.1:0-126829 GCF_056538705.1 Ruegeria sp. BF12
CAACCCGCTATGACCGCTGTCCCAAAGTATTCCTTTCTGCCATCGCGCTCGCAGCAACCGTCATCTATTGGTTATGAATCCTGACCCTAGGGTAACCTTCGCGCACATAAAGGTTTCCGATACACATGCGAAAGTAGGATTAAATGGTACGGAAATGGTACAATTGGCGCCACTGAGGTGCGTGCGAACCTACGGCATCTTCCAAGACTGTGTTTTTAAGGGGGAAATGGTAGCGGAGGAGGGACTTGAACCCCCGACACGCGGATTATGATTCCGCTGCTCTAACCAACTGAGCTACTCCGCCATGCGTGAGAGGCGATTTAAGCGAGGGGCCGGGGAGGGTCAAGGGGGAAATAGCGCCTGGCCGGGATTATTTTCGTCGCCGTTTACACCGTTTCACTGGCGGCTTCGGCTTCGGTTCCCACACTATCTGCAATCTTGCGAACGAAGGCCGCGCAGGCGTCAGGCGCGGTGATGGGAATCATGTGGCCCAACCCTTCGATCTGTTTGTTGCTCAGCCCGAACTGGGTCATCGAGGGGCCATGTGCGGACGGGGATAGGATTGCGTCCTGCGCGCCATACAAAATACCTCCGGGAACGGTCAGCTCATCATAACGGGCTACTTGGGCATCAATGCTGAGATCGAGTCCGACAACGTCCTGCGAGGCGGTGACAAATGCCGACGGGCGCAAGCCCAGCGCGCCACCTGCTCGGTCCAGAAAGTCGTCTGGCGCGGTTTCCGGGTCAAAAACGGCGTCCAGGGCATGGGGGGCGGTCTTTGCAGACAACGGCACTGCGATCGTGTTGCCTATCAACTCGCGCAACCACTCGGTGCGGATTTCCAGCGGTTTGAATACCTGAGGTGATCCGGGCAGTTTTTGCGTCAATGGCGCCAGCAAAGCCAAAGCTCTGGTTTTCTCAGGGTAATCCAACGCCATGGCCAGGGATACGGCCCCGCCCAGCGAATGCCCGACCAGAACGGCGTTGGAGATTCCTTTGGCGTCCAGAAACTCGTGAATCATACGGGCCTGCTGGGGAAGACGTGCCAGATCGGCCGTTTCTCGGATCGAATACCCACAGCCGGGCCTGTCGAGGGCGATGACGTGGTAGTCCGTGGCCAATAGATCCACCATGGCATAGGTGAAATGCTGCAGTTGCCCCGCCAGCCCGTGAATAAGCACGATGGTCTGATTGGCGGGATCGCCTTTTTCCACGAAATGAATGCTGCCGCCTTGCACCGGTACAATATCGCCAAGTTGCGGAACGCGTTCCAACCCCTGACGAGTCAGGCGCCTGGTCCACAGGTTCATGCCGATGAAAAACGCGGCGATCAGAAGGACGATAATCAGAAATGCAGTCATGCCAACGGTCTCCGTCTGGGGTTCGGGCGGAGCGGTAATTCGCGCGCCCGAACCGTGACATGCACAGCTATACTCTGAAATGCCGGTTAGCCAAAGCGCGGCGTCTCGCAGTGAGAAGAAAGGTCGTTAACCGGCCTTTTTCAGGTGTTGGTAGCTGGCCGCAAAACGGCCAAACTTGTGAGCGCCGCAAGTTACGGCCTCGTAACGCCGGGGGTTGGCTTCACTGATGCACGACTCCAGCGGAGAAAAGGTGGCACCGTAATCCGCGTCAATGAAGAACGGGATCGAATAGCGCTCGCGCCCGGTCGCATTGATGACACGGTGCAAATTGGCCAGGTAGACATCGTTGGTCAGGCGTTGGATCAGATCACCGATATTGATGACGAACGTTCCGGGGATTGGCGTGCCTTCGATCCAGTTGCCTTCACGGTTCATGACCTGCAGGCCGCCAACGTCGTCCTGTGCCAAAATTGTCAGGTTCCCATAGTCGGTGTGAGCGCCAATGCCGATGATCTTTTCGTCGATCATGCCGTTCTGCGGCGGGTAATGCAAAAGGCGTTGAATGCTGATCGGGTCCTGCATCAGGCTTTCAAAATGCGTTTCGGGCAGATCCAGGCTGAGAGCGATGCCCTTCAGCAGGTGCTTGGACAGGGTCACCATTTTCTGGTGATAGCTATAGGTCAAATCCTGGAATTCGGGCAGGGCGCTGGGCCATTGGTTCGGGCCAAAGAACGGCCCCTCCAGTGCTGCGCGCTCAGGACCAAGGTCGAAGCATTCTTTCAGGTCCTTGGTTTTGCCTGGATCTGTGTTTTCGCCAAATGGCTCAATATAGCCGCGTAATGCGACATCCGAGTTGCTGACGTGCAAAGCCATTTTGGTGGCCATCGGCAGCTCGAAAAAGCGTCGTGTGACGTCGAATACCTGATCAACGAAGGTCTGCGCGATGCCGTGGTTTTTCACATACATGAAGCCGGCATTGGACAGCGCCCAGCGGATTTCCCGGGCTACTTTGAGTTTGTCGCTGCCGTCCAGCAGCGGAGCAATGTCGATCACCGGAATCTTGTCGAAGGACTCGCGCTTGGCGCGGAGCTTGTCGTCGAGTTGGGTTGTAAAGTCTGGTTCCATGGCCTGTTTGCCTGTGTTCTGGAGGGTCAAAGGGATGGTGCCAACTTCCCATCCGGCGCGGGTTTTTCAACAGGCTAAATTCTCGCCATGAGATGAGCTAAAGTATTCTGAGAGATTCACATGCGTTCATTTCGCTATAATTTAGAAGTTTTTTAATGAAAGCATCGTCGCTATGAGTTAGTTTTCTTAACCGCACAGTGCAAAAAAAGGCCGGCTTTTGAGGCCGGCCTATGTAACTGCGTCAACAGTTTTCCCGAACTATCCGCGAAGCACTTTGCCCGATGCGTCGAAGGGCGGCTCGTGCAGTATAATCGCCTTGTGCGGGCGGCCCAGAACCATGACCTGCACCTCTTCCCCCGGTTCCACACCGGCGACATAGCCAAGTGCCAACGACATGCCCACCGAGTAGCCGTAAGCCCCCGAGGTAACGCGCCCGATGCCCTGACCGTCTTTGAAAATCGGCTCCCCCCCGGTTGCATCGGCATTGGATGCGGCGGTGTCCTGTTCGTCCAGATGCAATAGCACAAGTTGCTCGCGGGCAGGGTTGCTCAGCACCGCCTCGGCTGCATCCTTGTTCAGGAAGTCCTTTCCGAACTTGCACAAGCGGTCCAGACCGACCTCATGAGGCCAATATTCCGGGCTGTATTCGCGGCTCCACGATCCGTAGCCTTTTTCCACACGCAAAGACATCAGTGCCCGACTGCCTACAGGACCTGCGCCAAAGTCCCGACCGGCCTCGATCAAGGCATCATACAGGCGTTCCTGATCTTCGGTGGCGCAATGAACCTCCCACCCCAGATCGCCAGTGAACGAGACTCGCAATGCCAGTACCTCGACACCTGCCAGTTCGATCTTGGCGGAGCGCATGAAAGGGAAGTCTTCGGTGGCAAGCGATGTGTTAGTCAGGCGCTGCAGAATCTCGCGTGACTTCGGTCCGGCGACGTTGAAGCCGCACATTGCCTCGGTCCTGCTTTCGAACGTGGTGCCATCGGGCAGGGACACCTGCTTGAAGAACCGTTTGTGATAGCGCTCGGCCATACCCGAGCCAATGATCCAGAATTCATCCTCAGCAACGCGGGTCACGGTGAAATCCCCGGCGATGCCGCCGCGCTTTGAGATCAGCGGCGTCAGGCAGGACCGTCCCACCGCTTTGGGCATGGTGTTGGCGAAGACGGCGTTCAGCCAATCCTCGGCGCCGGGTCCCTTGCAGATATACTTGGCAAAGTTCGAGATATCGATGATCCCCGCGCGATCACGCAGCATCCGGCATTCTTCACCGACGGGTCCCCACCAGTTCTGGCGGGTAAAGCCATTGGTATCAGTGGTGCCCGGCGAGTCCGCAAACCACAGCGGATGTTCCCATCCCGCGTTCAGCCCAAACACAGCGCCCATCTCTGCCTGTTTCTGGTAAATCGGTCGCGTGCGCGCCGGGCGTCCTGCGCTGCGTTCTTCGTTGGGGAAGTGGATGGCGAAACGGTGGGCGTATTGATCCTTTACGCGGGCCATGGTGAAGTCTTTGGTGGCCCAACTGTCGAACCGCGCCATATCCCAGGCGAACATGTCGTATTGAGTTTCGCCCTCGATAATCCACTGAGCCGCCATCAGGCCCATGCCGCCGGATTGTGAGAATCCGGGGATGATACCATTGCAGCAGAAATACGCGTCAACTTCGGGCACTGGACCCATCAGCACGTTGCTGTCCGGAGACCAGATCATCGGCCCGTTGATGACGCGCTTGATCCCGGCTTCACCCACGGCTGGCAGGCGTTCGATGGCGTTCATCATGTTCTCTTCGATCCGTTCCAGATCGTCAGGGAACAGATCGTGCGCGAAGTCCAAGGGCGTGCCGTCCTCGGCCCAGAATTTCATGCCTTTCTCGTAGGCCCCGACCAGCAGGCCCTGACCTTCCTGCCGCAGGTAATACTCGCCATCGCGGTCGCTGACCGAGGGCAGGCGGGTGCCGTGTGCTTCGACATCGGCCATGGTCTCGGTCACGAAATACTGGTGCTCGGTCGGTTGAAGGGGCAATTCGATGCCGGCAAGCTTGGCCACCTCGCGGCCCCACAGGCCGGCTGCGTTCACGACCCAGGGGGTTCGGATTTCACCCTTCGGCGTTCGAACGATCCAGGTGCCGTCTTTTTGCTTGTCGGTCGCGATGACGGGGGTGAAGCGATGGATTTCGGCCCCGCGTTGCCGCGCGCCGACCGCATAGGCGTTGGTCACACCCGAAGGATCCACGTTACCACCGTCGGGTTCGTACATCACGCAGCGGATGCCATCGTAGTTGACCAGCGGGTTCAGGCGCTGCGCTTCTTCGATGCTGATCTCATAGAAGTTCATACCATACAGCTTGGCCTTGGCGGCCTGCAGCTTCAGCTGGTGTTCGCGCTCTTCGGTCTGCGCAAGGTACAGCGACCCAGGCTGGAAGACGCCGCAGCTTTGACCCGTTTCAGCCTCAAGCTCTTTGTACAGGTTCATCGTGTAGTGCTGGATGCGGCTGATATTGGTGCTGTCATGCAGCCCGTGGATGTTCGCTGCCGCGTGCCAGGTCGAGCCTGACGTCAGTTCATCCCGTTCCAGCAGCACTACATCCGACCATCCCAATTTGGTCAAATGATAGAGGATCGAGCATCCGATCACCCCGCCGCCAATCACCACCGCCTGTGCATTCGTTTTCATGAGCCTGCCGTATCAAAGTTGGTCCAGCAGCCTTGTGTCACCATCGCTGTGACACCGGCAACGGACATAAATTTCATGTTGGGTTGAGCGGGTTTAATCCGAGGCGCGCCTCAGAACTCCAGCTTATGCGCGCGGCCATGCGCGACCAGCCGCTGGTTCAGCGCATCGGCTTCTGGTGCGCCGGATTCCAGTGCGAAAACAAACGCATGAGTCAGGTAAAAACAGGCCGCGTCGATGTCTTGCGCCTTTTCGCGCTCATCCGCGGCCATGGCGTAATACCGGATCAGGTCGGCATGATCATTGCGATCATGCGCGTCCAGTAAAAGGCGATCCAGATCCTGTTTATCCATGGGCGTCCGCATTCAACGGGAGGCCGGCCCACCGTGACATGGCGGGCCGGTCCAAAAGGTTTATTCCGCGCGGCCATTTTCGATCTGCGTCGCGACCCAATGGTGGAAGTTGTGCGTCGGCCCGTCCATCGCCGGTGAAAACCGACCGCCGTCGAACAACATGCCGTGTCGGCCTTTCTGCATGCCTTCAACGACGAAGACGTCTTCTTCGAACACAGTCTTCCATAGTTGAGCATTTGACGCGCGCAGGCCGTCATGCTCGGGCGTGTCTTCGACGCTTTTGGCGTAATAGAGCTCAATGTGCTCGACGGTGTTTTCGTGGTCCACCGGCTCCAACACAATGGCAAAGGCGTGGTCCCGCTGAACACCTAGCAAAACGTTCGGGTAAACCGCGATGTATTCCGCGCCTTCGTTCCACTTGTCGCTGAGGCCGTCGAAATCCGGGAAGGTCGCGCCGTCCTGATCGGTCAACTGGCGATAAACCAGCGTACCCTGACCAGAGTAGTGGCCCCGCGCTTCGATGTTGTAGTGGTCTTCTAAGCGGGAATAGCTGTTCAGGCCGGGATGCACCCAAGGCAGGTGGTAGCTTTCGCAGTAGTTTTCGACCGCCAGTTTCCAGTTGGTTTTGACCTCCAACTTGAACGAGGACGTCTCGCCACCGTGGAAAACGGGTTGTTCGAATTCTTTCCAGCGCTCCAGCAGGGCGCCGTGTACCTCTTCGAACTCGGGCGCGTTGCCGTCGACATTCACAAAGATCACGTCACGCCAGACGTATGAACGCACGCGCACCAGTCCCAGATCTTCGCGTTTGACATCCTCGTGTTTGTTTTGGCCAGGGCCGCCCACATGCGGGGTTGCGCGCAGCTCACCCTTCAGGCTGTAACACCAGCTGTGATAGGGGCAGCGGATCGCGCCCCCAATTTTGCGCGGAGTGTCCACCAGAATCATGCCGCGGTGGCGGCAGGTGTTCTGGAACACGCCAACTTCACCGTCGCGATCCCGGACAATCAGAAGCGGCATGCCCAGAAAGTCGACCGGTTTCGCATCGCCTTCTTCCGGCACGTCTTTGCCGAACCCGATCCCGGACCAATTGGCATAAAGCACGGAACGCTTTTCTTCATCAAAAACGGCCGGGTCGATATAATGTTCATTCGGCAGGCCATTTGCGACGTTGACGTCGGCCAGAACGGAAGACAGCGCGCTATGCTTGTTCATCGGGCTCTCCTGAGGTTTTGCTGGATGTATCTTTGACCGTATTGGCGGATCGAACCTGATGGTCTCAATATCAGAAAAGCTCATCAGTGGGTGATTTCACCTAAACCGAACCTTCCTGCACTTCTTGAATGATCCATGCTTTCAGGGCGCGGGCGCTTTCGGAAAGCTCATCATCGGGGCGTCCAACAAGGTAGAACTGGTTGGGAGCGGCCACTTGGTGCGGGCCAATCGGCACCAGTTTGCCAGATTGAAGCATCGGTTGAATCAGGCGCTGCCAACCCAAAGCCAGCCCCGCGCCCTTGCGGGCAAGCTGTAGTGCGACGGAATAACTGTTGACGCGAGATTCAATGGGAACCGCGTCGTTTAAACCCAATTGCTGAAACCACTCGGGCCAAGTTGTCCATGTGCGATCTTCCGAATCCAGATGGATCAACCGTTCGGCAGCCAGTTCCTCGAGGCTGGCGCCGGTCAGGCGTTCGGCGACCTCCGGGCTACCGACCGGGACGAGGTGATCGCGGAACAACGGCGTGTGGGACAGGCTTGGATCGCTGTGTCGCCCGTAACGGATGAAAAGGTCGACATCTGGACGATCGCGGAACGGACGGTCCTGAGACAACTGATCAACATTGACCTCTGGCATGTCGCGCCAGAACCGGATGACGGCCGGGGATAACCAGAGAGCCGCAACCGCAGTCGTCGAGCCAACGGTGACCTTGCCGGCTGTCGACCTGTCACGGATTGTGTTCAGGGTGTTTGAAATTCGGCCAAAGGATTTGGACAGTGCCTCATACAGCGCTTTGCCATCTTCGGTCAGATCGACACCGCGATGCTTGCGTTGGAACAAAGGAGTGCCCAGATCGCCTTCCAGCGCTTTGATCTGGTGACTGACCGCGCCGGGTGTGACCGACAGCTCAACGGCGGCGTTCTTGAAGCTCAGGTGGCGCGCTGCAGCCTCGAAAGCGGACAGGGTTGTCAGCGGTGGCAGGTTGTAGTGGCGTCTGGACATAGTGGCTGGTGAATCGTTGCTAGGTTTCAGTTTAGTTTTTATCAACTCAGTTTTAGTTTTTTTGAAGGTGAAAGCTAGGCCTGTCTGACGGAAATGGTGTTTTTTTAGCTCACGTACGGGGTGGATGTCGCATTTTTCGTCAATGCGTCGGTTCTGGCCGAATTTAGATTGGTGCGCCACTATAGTCAGTTTCACCAACAAATGTCGTGTTCAGCAGGCTTTCTGGGTGAAAATGCCCGGCGTCGCAAGATGGTTCTGCCTCAAGGCGACGTCTCAAACTGACTGCGGAAAGGGAAAGTGGAGGAGGCGCGGAACTCATCCCCGGTTGGTAAGACTGAATACAGCCCGTAAAGTCTCTGTGTTGAATTCACTGCAACTCAGAAAGCGTCGAGCCATACGGCTGCGCGCCTGTCGTGCTGGGTTCTGAACATCGAGAAACACAAAGTCACCAGATGCCCGCTGTCGCATCGTCCCCAACATCCCGTGCCTTGGACGGTCGATCATCAGCAAAAAGGCCCAAGATAGAAAACGACACACGGAGGAGAAACATGTCGATACCCGAACCCTTTACGGACGTTGAAATAGAAACGGCTGATGCCGGATTCTATGAAAACTACAGCGTCCCAATCGCCCTTATCAGTAAGGGCATTATGGTGGCTCTTGTTCTGTGGGCGCTGGTCTTTCCGGCGAACGCCACCAGCACACTGGGCACTCTGAACGGCCAATTGCTGGAAATCTTCAACAGCTTCTACATCATCATCGTCGGCGCTTTTTTCTTTTTCCTCGCCATTGTCGCCATCATTCCAGCCACGGGTCGCCGGATCATGGGAACGCCGGGTGAAAAGCCTGAGTTTTCGAACTTTTCGTGGTTCTCGATGATGTTCGGCGCGGGTCTGGGTGTTGGCCTTATGGTCTTTGCTACAGCCGAACCACTGGGCCTGTGGGGATCGAACCCCGTTGTCGTTTCGGGCGCGGTCGAGGGCAACACGCCCGAGGCGCTGCAGTCGGGCTATCGCTTTACCTTCTTGCACTACGGTTTCCATGCGTGGGCGATCTATGTCGTCACCGGCCTTTCGCTGGCTTACTATGCGTACACGCGCGGTATGCCGCTGACGATCCGTTCGGCGCTGACTCCGCTGTTCGGTCGCCTGATGAACGGTTTCCTCGGACATGTTGTTGACGTTCTGGGTGTCGTTGCGACGATCCTCGGTGTTTCGGTGACCATAGGTTACGGTGTCAGCCAGTTCATCGATGGTGTCTATGCAATCACCGGCATGGGTTGGGTCATGGATCTGGGTGGCGAAGTGCCAACCCCCAGCAAAGTGGGCCTGATTGCAGGTCTGGTTGTCATCATGGGCCTGTCGATCATCTCGGCTGTGTCCGGTGTTGGCCGAGGCGTGAAATACCTGTCGAACCTGAACTTGGTTCTGTCGATCATCCTGCTGGGCACGTTTGTGGTCTTCGGTTCGTTCGTCTTTGCCATGACCACCTATGGCACGGCGATGGTGGACTACATCCTGCACTTCATCTCACTGAGTTTTGGTGCATACGGTCCGTTGTCTGCCGAAACCTTTGCAGCGGCTTTGCCTGCCGAAGCACAAGCCCATGCAGATGCCCTGATGGGCGGCGCGACCAACGCTTGGGGCAGCTTTGACGGCTTCAAGAGCGGCCTGGAAGGCGCCGCTGCCGAGCTGGACGAGGCAACACTGGCCGCAGTATATGCGGCCGGCGAGCAGGGTCGTCAGTTCGGATGGCAGGCAGGTTGGACCACGTTCTACTGGGCCTGGTGGATCGCCTTCTCGCCTTTCGTGGGCTTGTTCCTGGCGCGCATCTCCAAAGGTCGTTCCGTACGCGAATTCATCCTCGGCTGTGTCTTTGCACCGGCACTGGTTTGTTTTGCCTGGATGACCATTCTGGGAGGAACCGCGATTGATCTGGAGCTGGCAGGTGCAGCCGAAGGCGCGATCATCGGTGCGTCGAACACCAACAAGCTGTTCGCCACCTTGTCCTTCATGATCGACGGTGGGCTGCTTTCCATGCTGAACGTCATGTGCGTGATCCTGATCATGACCTTCCTGGTGACGTCCGCGGACTCGGGTATTCTGGTGATGAACACCATCATGTCCGGTGGCAGCCAGGAAACCGGCATCAAGCACCGCATCATCTGGGGTGTGATCCTGACAGCTGTGATCGGCGCGCTGATCCTGGCGGCGGGTGACAACAACCCGATGGACGCCCTACGCAATGCGATGATCATCGGTGCGCTGCCCTTTACTATGGTGATGGGTCTGATGTGCGTGTCGCTGGCCAAGGCGCTCTTCCGCGACAGCCAGCGGGATAAGCTGGCGTCGCAATCGCAGGCGGCTGAATAAGCGCGCGTTCGTATAAAGTAGTGGACGCCGCCCCAGCACGGGCGGCGTTTTTCGTTCCGGGCCGGTGTCGCTTCCTGCAAACAGACATCGCAATCAGTGAGGTGCGAAGCCGCCGAATCCGTCAATCTGAGTACAAGATTGGAGGATTGCCCCGTGAACATTCGTACTGCGACACGCTCGGGCGGACGCTCTGCCCGCCGCGCCAAGCGCACCGCCCCGAACATTGAAATGCTGCCCGGCCTGACACGAGGCATTCCCTTGTGTGAGGTAATGGACGGCAGCCAGGTCGAACGCATCGACAACGCCTCGATGGACATTCTGGAGAATGTCGGCGTTCAGTTCCGCGACCCCATTGCGTTGGAAGACTGGAAGAAGGTCGGGGCCAAGGTCGAAGGTGAGTTGGTCTATCTCGACCGCGGACTGGTGCGCGAGCTGATTGCCACCATTCCCAGCGATTTCACCTATCACGCACGTGACCCCAAAAAGAACGTGCGCCTAGGTGGAAAGCACTCGATCTTTGTGCCGATGACTGGCGCACCTTTCCTGCGTGATCTCGATGATGTGCGCCGAAACCCCACCCTGGACGATCTGGCGATGTTCCATAAGCTGAGCCACATGATGCCCGCGTTGCACAGCTCGGCGCACCACATCGTCGAGCCCTACGACCACCCGATCAGCCAGCGACACCTGCGGATTACCTATTCGTCAATGAAGCATTCGGACAAGACGTTCATGGGCATGACCACCTCGCCCAAGAACGCCGAAGACGTGATGGATATGTGCGCAATCCTGTTCGGAGAAGAGTTCCTTGAGGATCACCCGGTCACGACCGGCAATTGCAACGGCAACTCGCCGCTGGTTTGGGACGAAACCATGCTGGGTGCAATGCGAGCCTTCTGCCGTCGTAATCAGCCGGTACTTTGCTCTCCCTTCGTGCTGGGCGGGGCCAATACGCCTGCATCCGTCCCAGCAACCGTTGCCCAGTTGAATGCCGAGGCGCTGAGTGCGCTGGCCTACACGCAGGTGATCCGCAAGGGTGCTCCGGCGATCTATGGGCACTATCTGTCGACCGTGTCGATGAAGTCCGGCGCGCCGATGGCGGGGACACCCGAGATCAGCCTGATGAACTTCATGATCGGTCAGATGGCGCGGCATTACGATGTACCGTGGCGCACTTCGAACACGCTGGGCGGGGCCAAGACGTTTGACGCGCAGGCCGGGTACGAATCCGCGACGACGTTGCAGGCGGTTGTTCATGCCGGTGCCAACTACATCTGGCACAGCGCCGGTTGGAACGAGGCCGGGATGCACTGCTCGGTCGCCAAATTCATCGTCGATGCCGAACAATGCGCGATGGCGTACCGCATGGCCGAGGGCCCGAAGTGGCACGATTTCGATCAGGCCATCGCGGCGGTGCCGGATGTTGGCCCCGGTGGGCACTATCTGGGCCACCCGCACACGCAGGACAACTTCCAGAGCGCATTCTTCATGCCCGAACTGTTCGACAACAATTCGATCGAGCAGTGGCAGGCGGAGGGCAGTGTCGAAATTACCGAACGCGCCCTGAACCGCGCCCGATCCCTGTTGGCCGAGTATGAGGAGCCCAAACTGGATGAGGCCAGAAACGAAGCCTTGTTGGATTACATCGCCCGGCGCGAACGCGAGATTCCAGCGGCCGACGAACTGAACCAGAGTTACTGAGATCAACTCCCCCGAAACTCACCCGCCCGGACCATTGGGCGGGTTTTTTTCCTTAAACAGCAGTACGGAACACAAGCCGTGAAAATCGCCGAAATTCACATCTACAGTCACGATCTACCGGTCAAGCACGGTCCCTACACCATGGCGAAGGCCGAGGTCTGGGCCCTGGATACAACCTTGGTCAAGCTGGTTGCCGACAACGGTCTGGTCGGGTGGGGCGAAACTTGCCCGGTTGGCCCGACCTATGCCGAAGCCCACTCAGCCGGAGCGCGTGCCGCATTGGCGCAGATGGCTCAGGGTCTTTTGGGAGCCGAGGTTGCGCCGCTAGGCCTGCATCGCCAGATGGACAGCTTGCTGAACGGTCACAACTACGCCAAGGCCGCGATCGACATCGCGGCGCATGATCTGCTCGGCAAACACCTTGGGGTCAGCGTATCGGACCTGTTGGGAGGCACCGTTACAGACAGAGTTGCGTCTTACTACGCGACAGGTGTTGGTGCCCCGAATGATATCGCGCGTCTGGCAGCAGACAAACTGGCCGAAGGTTATCCACGCCTGCAGATCAAAGTCGGTGGACGGCCCGTGGAGATGGATATCGAGACCATCCGAAAAGTCTGGGAGGCCATCGGCGGGTCCGGAATGCGACTTGCCGTCGACGGGAACCGTGGCTGGACGACCCGCGACGCGCTGCGGGTCAGCCGCGAATGCCCGGATGTTCCCTTTGTGATGGAGCAACCGTGCGACACGATTGAAGATCTGCAGAAAATCAGGCCACAGGTCAGCCACGCGATCTACATGGATGAAAACAGCACCAGCCTGAACACGGTGATCACTGCGGCGGGCACCGGTTTGGTCGACGGGTTCGGTATGAAAGTCACGCGCATCGGCGGCTTGCAGCCCATGCGCGCGTTCCGAGACATTTGCGAGGCGCGCAATCTGCCCCATACCTGCGATGACAGCTGGGGCGGAGATGTTATCGCCGCGGCCTGCACGCATATTGGCGCAACGGTTCGACCCGATCTTCTGGAAGGCGTTTGGCTGGCTGCGCCGTATATCGAAGGCAACTACGACCCCGAGAATGGAATTCGGATTGAGGCCGGGCATATACAAGTGCCAACTGGCCCGGGTCTTGGCGTTGTGCCTGACGAAACCCGCTTTGGCGCACCTGTCGCGTCTTTCTGAAGGAGCAGGTCGTGGAATTCGAAGGAAAAACCGCTCTGGTCACAGGTGCTGCTGGTGGGATTGGAGCCTCACTCGTACAGCGCCTGCGCGCCACCGGTGCAAAGGTAGCAATTGCCGACCGCTCGGTCGATGGGATCGATGCCGAGGCGCATCTGCCAGGCGATTTGTTGGATGCGAATTACGCCGATACTTTGCCTCAGAAAGCTGCGGACGCGCTGGGCGGGCTGGATATTGTTGTCAACAACGCGGGCGTCATCTCTCGAGGTGCGGTCACCGAAACCTCGGATCAGGACTGGGCGCTGTCGCTGGGCGTAAATGTCGAGGCACCGTTCCGCGTTTGTCGCGCAGCAATTCCGATCATGGCGGCCAAAGGGGGTGGGGCGATCGTCAACACTGCTTCCTGCTGGGGGCTGCGCCCGGGCCCGAACCACGCCGTTTATTGCATGACCAAGGCAGCCATAGCTTCTCTGACCCAATGTATGGGGATGGATCACGCTCATCAGGGCATCCGTATCAATGCCGTCTGTCCGAATGAGGTGAACACGCCAATGCTGCGGTCCGGCTTTGCCAAACGCGGGTTTGACCCGGATACTGCGGTGGCTGAACTGGGTCAGACCGTACCTCTGGGTCGCATCGCCGAACCGGAGGATATTGCGGACGTTATCCTGTTTCTGGCGTCGGACGCATCGCGCTATGTTTGCGGTGCGCTGCTGGCGGTGAACGGAGGCAAACCCGTATCATGACCCGTTTTAGAGGCAAAACCGCCCTTGTCACCGGCGGGCGCAGCGGGATCGGCCGGGCCATTGCCGAGCGGCTGCGCAATGACGGTGCCCGAGTTCTTACCGCGCAACGTGGTGAGGACCCGAATTTCGAGAGTATCGAAGCCGATTTCAGCAACCCGGACAGCCCAGGTTCGGTGGTTTCGCAGGTCGTCGAAAGCGCGGGTCAGCTGGATATCCTCGTGAACAACGCGGGTATGATGCAGGAAGCCTCGGTCGAAGAGATGAGCCTGGATGACTGGCAACGCAATTTGACGGTCAACCTGACGGCTCCGTTCTTGCTTATAAAGGCGGCCCTGCCGCATCTGCGTCAATCGCGCGGGTCCATCGTCAATATCGGCTCAATCGAAGGGTTAGGTAGCAATCCCGGCCACGCAGCCTATTGCGCGACAAAGGCGGGGCTGCATGGCCTGACGCGCGCCGTCGCAGTGGATCATGGGGCCGACGGCATCAGGTGTAACGCCGTGGCACCCGGTTGGATCGACACCGAGCTGAATATGGACTTTATCGAAGCACAGCCGGATCCGGACGCATTTCGCCGCGATATCAGACGCATTCACCCCGTGGCCCGGACTGGCCGCCCCGAAGAGGTTGCCGCTTTGGTCGCGTATCTTGCTTCTGAAGACGCCAGTTTTATCACCGGACAGGTCTACACGGTAGATGGTGGTAGAATGGCTAAGCTCAGCCTGCCTTAACGGGCAGGCTTATTCTTTGCCCGAACGCCATTCCTTCCATATCAGATAACTGTTCGCGCCCAATGACGCGAACGGCTCTGGCGGAAGTCGTGGTGGCATCGGTTGGGACAGGAAGTGATCGGCGATGTCCGATCCGCCTTGCGTGACCAGCTCTGCCACTCCCATGCCCTGCAACGTACCGCGGGCAATGCCCAGACCATTCTGGCAGCAGGCAGAGAACACGCCGCTTTCCAGCTCTCCGAACGCGGCTGACCCATTCCGGCTGAGGCACAGCATACCGGCCCAGCGATGTTCCATCCGAACATCGGGCAGATGTGGGAAACGCTCGCGGAACTTGCGGTCATGCACCCAACCCGCATTGCGCAATCGCATTGGGCTGGTCTCAATCGTCGGGTGGAAGCTGGAGCATGTGCGGATCAAAAGGCGGTCGCCATAGCTGCCCGAGACGCGCCGGACCGAGGTGCCCATCGGGTCGGCCGGAGTGACGGACCACCGAGGCTGGCCGCCGAGCGTTCTTACTTGCTCGGGCGTCAGAGGTTCGGTCATCGACGCATACAGGCAAATGTGCATCAGGCGGCGTTCATAAAAACCAAAGCTCTCAAGATGGCCATTATTTGCCAGAATGATGCGGCCCGTCGACACCTGCGCGTCGGGTGTTTTCACAAGCCATCCGGAACGCTGCTTTTTGAATGCGGTCACAGGTGAGTTTTCGAAAAGATCGATTTTCGCGGCCAGATGCGATGACAGTGCGCGCACGTATCCTGCAGGCTGGATCATGACCGTTCCGGGCGCATAGAGACCCGATGTGTAATGCGGGCTGCCGGTGATCTCTTGCATTTGCTGGCGATCGTAGAGCGTACAAGGTTCTCCCAACCGCTCCAGATGCTCGGCGAATTCGCGGTTGTGACGGTCTCCGGCTCGGGTTGCGGCGGCGTTGAACTTGCCGCAGGGGTCGAAGGTCTCATCCGACAGGTCGCAGTCGTTGGCAACGTCAGTCGCAAATGCGATGGCGCGGCGGTTCAGGGCAATGGTTGCCCGATCTGCCTCTAGCCCGTCACCGGCGTAGTTATCTGACGCCAGATCGTGCGGAAGATCGATCATGAAGCCCGAGTTTCGCCCGGCCGAGCCTTCGGCAAAGCGCCCGGCCTCCAACAGGACGACCTTTAGCGTCGGGTCGAGTTGCTGCAACCGGCGCGCTGCACTGAGGCCCGCAAATCCGCCACCGACAATGGTGACGTCGGCCGAGGTGTTTTGCTCAAGCCGGGGCAAGGGAGGCTGTGGCGGCAGAATGGCATTCCATCCTGCTGGACCCGTCTGCCGTGGCAGGCGTTTTGTGGTGAAGGCGGTCAATCGACCGCCTCGTCAGCGTCGTCGGCCAGATCGATCCAGATGGTTTTCAGTTGGGTGTACTGGTCGTGCGCATGGACCGAGTTATCGCGCCCGCCAAACCCGGACTGTTTGTAGCCACCAAACGGCGTTGTGATGTCGCCCTCGCCAAAGCTGTTGACCGTCACGGTTCCGGCCCGGATCGCCCGTGCGCCACGGATTGCGCGTTTGGCGTTGGCGGTGAAGATCGACGCACACAGTCCGTATTCGGTGTCGTTGGCGATCTTGATGGCCTCATCGAAACCCGAAACCTCGATCACCGACAGAACCGGGCCGAAGATCTCTTCCCGCGCCAAGGTTGAGTCGTTCCCGGGCACTTCGACCACAGTCGCCTCCACAAAGCCCTTGTCAGCTTTGCCGCCGATCACCACGTTCTCGGCCTGATCCAGATAACCGCAGACCTTGTTGTAGTGGCCTTCGCTAACCAGAGCACCCATGCGGGTTTCCGGGTCCAGCGGGTCGCCGATGTTCCACTGTTTTGCGTGATGGGCAATGCGTTCCAGCAGTTCCGCCTTCACGTCCTTGTGTACAATCAAACGAGACGAGGCCGAGCAGTTCTCGCCCATGTTCCAGAACGCGCCGTTGACGACATGCGCGGCCACGCGGTCGAGGTTTTCGGCGTCATCCATCACGATGGCCGGGTTCTTGCCGCCCATCTCCAGAACCACCTCCTTGGCGTTGCTTTCTGCCGAATAGGTCAGGAACCGTTTGCCGGTGACGGTCGAGCCGGTGAAGGACACCATGTCGATATCCATGTGGCGGCCAATCGGCTCACCCACTTCTGCGCCGCCGCCGGGCAGGATGTTCAGCACACCGCGCGGCAGACCAGCCTCCATTGCCAGCTCGGCCAGACGCAGCGCGGTCAGCGTGGTTTCCGCGGCTGGCTTCACGACCACGGAACAGCCCGCCGCCAGCGCAGGGCCGATCTTCCACGCCAGCATCAGCAGGGGGAAGTTCCACGGCAGCACCAGACCGACAACACCAATCGGCTCGCGCACCACCATGGCGATATGGTCATCGCTGGCCGGGCTGACCTGATCATAGATCTTGTCGATCGCCTCGGCGTGCCATTTCAGGCAGTGGATGGTCTCAGGAACGTCGACGGTTTCGCAGTCGAAGATGGTTTTGCCGCTGTCGATGCTCTCCATCACTGCCAATTCGCGGGCGTTGCGGGTCATCAGCTTGCACAGCCGGATCAGCACGTCCTTGCGGTCCGAAGGATGCAGTTTCGACCAGCGGCCGTCGTCGAACGCCGCACGCGCCTTTTCAACGGCGAAGTCCACATCCGCCGCGCCGCAGGCTGCGATGTCAGCCAGTTTATCGCCGGTCGCCGGGTTCACTGTCTCAAAGGTTTCGCCCGAGATCGCCGGGCGGTACGCGCCGTCAATAAAAGCGCCTGTGGGCAGGGTCAGGCCTGCGGCGATGGATTTGTATTCGTCCTGTGTCAGCAGATCCATGTCTCTTACCCCCCAACCTTATTCTCAGTCACGATGTCAGCGATTGTCTTTTTCAGCACACGCGTCACCTGTTCCAGCGCGCGCTTGTCATCCTTGTTCAGGCCTTTCAGCGGGGGCCGCATCGCGCCCGCGTCGATCCCGTTCATGGTCACGCCATGTTTGATTGTCTGGATGAACTTGCCACCCTGTTCCAGCACTCGCATCAACGGCATCATTGCGGACATGATCCGGCGGCCTTTGGCGAAATTGCCCTCGATCACGCAGGCGTTGTACAGCGCCACGTGCTCGGCGGGCAGGAAGTTGGAGCCACCGCACACCCAGAACGGCGCGCCCCAGGCGAAAAACTCCAGCGCCTGATCGTCCATGCCGCAGCCCAGCTGGATGTGCGGATAGTCGCGGGCCAGCAGGTGCACCCGGTTAATATCACCCGAGCTTTCCTTGATGCCACAGAAGTTGCGGCTGCGACCGATGCGGTCCAGAAACTCTTCGCCCATCATAGTGCCGGTGCGGTGCGGGTAGTTGTACAGCATAATCGGCAGGTCAGCGGCTTTGTCGATCGCCAACGCGTTCAGCGCGTTTTCCCGGTCGGTCGGGACCGAATAAGGCGGGCTGGCCAGCAGGATTGCATCTGCGCCGATCTCGCGCGCGCCGGACGCCAACGCAACCGAATCCGGTGTCAGCATCGCACCGGTGCCGACGACCAGCGGCAGACGGCCTTTCAGCTGGGCATGGGTGAACTTTGCCAGTTCCAGCCGTTCCTCGACGGTTTGGGCATAATTCTCGCCGGTTGATCCGCCGGAGATGAGGCCGTGCACGCCGTTCTCGATCAGGTACTCGATCACCTGCGCCAGAGCATCCCAATTCACGCTGCCATCAGCGTGGTAAGGCGTGACTACAGGGGTATAAATCCCCTCAAACTTGAAAATCGGGTTCATTCCGTCCTCATGCAGGTTTCGAAAGGGGCGGGGTGCCCATTGGGACATCCAGCGCGTCAGGCATTACAAACATTTCGATCTGATCACGCGACAGGTTCCAGTGATCTACGGCCAGTTGCGCGGCCGTGGCATCGTCGCGCGCCTCAATGGCCGCAATGATGGCATCGTGTTGCTGGCTGGCCAGGGAAAGGTTGTCAGACATTTCGGCCGACTGAGGCCGGTAGAAGGTCATCCCGATCCGGGCGTGGTCGATCAGCAGCCGGTTGAACGAAGGCAGCAGGTAGACATTACCCGACATCTCTCCGGTCACGTCGTGAAAGCGGTTATTTGCCAACGCTCGAACTTCGCCCGATCCCGCGCGCAGAGCAGCTTTGAACGATTGCTGCGCGTCTTTCAGGTCATCAATCTGCGCTTTGGTGGCGTTGAGAGCGGCCAACCGCAGGATTGCGCCATAGACCATGGGCGCGGCCAGAAAGAAATCGCGCAGCGTGGTATAGGACATTTCGGACACTCTGGCGCTGCGATTGGTGCGCAGGTCCAGATACCCTTCGCCGGCCAATTGCCGGAACACTTCGCGCAACGGCGTTCGGGACAGGCCAAACGCATCCGACAGGTGCGCCTCGTCCAGATCCGTGCCGGGTTGCAGGCGAAGGGTCAGGATCGACACCTTCAGGTGCTCCATCAATTCAGCTTTGCGGGACTTGGCGTCGTCTTTCATCCGTTCCTCCTGCGGCCTCGGCGCGAATCGTATTGGCATTGCTGTGTATTCTCTGTATTCGAAGAAAATACAACTTGTATACAGAAAAAAATCGTGCAGCATAGATCATCGACCAAATCCAGCCTGACGGGACGCCCCATGCGCCTACCCAGCCACATGACTTTCATCCTGATTGAGGAGTTCTCGCACCTTGCATTCTCGTGTGCGGTAGAGCCTCTGCGCATAGCAAATCTTGTCAGCGGCAAAGACTTGTATGAGTGGTCGTTCGTTTCCGAGCATGGCGAACAGGCGGTGTGTTCCAATGGGTCAGTGACATTGGTCCATGGCGGTTTGGACGCCTTGCCCAAAACCGATCAGCTGTTCGTGCTGTCGGGCATTCACATGCGCAACCATGTCTCACGCCCCTTGCTTGCGACCTTGCGGCGCGAGCGGGCACGTGGAACCGCCATCGGCGCATTGTGCTCGGGCGCGTGGTTGCTGGCAGAGGCCGGGTTTCTGAACGGGATGCAGGCCGCTATTCACTGGGAGTACCATGACGCCTTTATGGAGGCGTTCCCGGAAGTGAATTTGGTTCGTAGTGTCTTTGTGGCGGATGAAAAGCACATTACCGCCTCGGGTGGGACGGCGACTGCGGATTTGATGCTGCACTTGATCGAGCGTGACCATGGCGAAGAACTGTCGGTCGCAGTTGCTGACCAGATGGTCTACAACGCTGTGCGCAACGCAACCGCCAAACAGCGCGTTTCCCTGCAATCACGCAACGGAATGCGGAATGCGCACCTGGCCAAGGCCATTCACATCATGCAGGACTGCATCGAGGCGCCGGTATCCCCGTCTGAGATTGCCGAGGGTCTTGGCATTTCGACGCGCCAGCTGGAAAGGCTGTTTGGCAAGTACCTCAACACTTCGCCCAAAAAGTACTTCATGGAGCTGCGGTTGGAACGCGCACAGAAACTTCTGTTGCAGACCGAAGCGTCGGTAACCGAGGTCGCCATGGCTTGCGGATTTGAAAACCCGGGGCACTTTTCGCGCGTATACAGATCAAGCTTTGGCGTGACGCCGCATGCGCAAAAGAACAAGATAGACTGATCGTTGAGGACGGGGGGAGCGTCTCTGTCCTAAGGCGAGCCTGGCCGGACAGGCGCTCACCCCCTGGTCCTGCTTCGTACCCCCTCGTTAAAACTTTACTGGTAAACTGGTCAGCAGGATTAAGTATTCATAGATGCGGAAATGGGCATAACTTTTACAAGATCGTGTCAGATATGTGTGCGTTTTAGCTAAATACTTAATGTTCGCTCCAACTCGCTGGTTGACCGAAAGACGGAAAGCAGGCCATTTAATAAGATCAAATTTGTTGGATCAGATTTTGAAAATGGCCAAAAAAGCAATTGAAACCGGAAAATCTGGCCGAAAATCGCAATCAGGCGAAGCGGTCAGTTTTCATATCTTCATCACGTATTGACGATGGAGGACAGCAATGGACCTGGAAACCGGTAGTTCAGTACCCCGCCCCAGTAATGGTGCCGCCGTACTCGCAAATCGTGAGCATCAGATTTGCGAAGCAGCCAAATCGGCGAAAGCCGCCTTTGCAGAGCTGACCAATGCTGTGGAACTCGAGGCTGATTTGACTGGGCCTAAAGCCCGGGTTTTTAAAGTTTTTCGCTGGTATTTTCTTTCTGCGTACTGCACGCGGGTGCTAGGTGACGCGGCGCATCGGCTGGAACATCATACGTTGCAGGTCTCGATGGATGTTTTCAGCGCGGTCAGGATGTCGATGGCCGATTCAGAGGTTGAGGTATCAATGGCGCTGGTCACCGAAAATGTGACGACTCCGGCCGCCGCGTATACGAACAGAGTTGGGTGCCGAGGGCACTCGGCTGGATGGATTGCGGCAAAGCTGCAGGAACAGGGCCGGGAAATTCCTGCGGAAATCAAAAACTCTCTTGCCGGTGCTCTGTCTGCGTCGGTTCCCAGAATCTGACGCAAAACGCACGGCCTGTTTGAATCACGCGCTTGGTGATTTCATCCGGGTAACTTCAAAACAATGTTCAGATAGCCTATTGGGAAGGCGGATCAGCCAGTCCGAACGAAAGCCAATCAGTAGCCTGCGGAACGCAATGGTGAACGCTAGGCGACTACCACGGGTCGTGCGTCTGCGACGTGCGTTCTGATCCACTCAGACGCGAAGACGTCGATTGGAAAATAATCGTACAGCTTGTCGGCGATCGCCACCCGATGCGACCAGATACTCAAAAGGAACTTTGACAGAACGATCACTGCAAATATGAAGACGTTAGGCGGCGAAACACCACGCAACCCACACAGTTGACGTCGGGTCGACTCGAAGACCCATTGCTGCCAGATGGAGGGCCGCAAGAAAAACCGTGAAATCCTTGACTCTTTCGACCCAGCCGAGTCTTCCGCCAGCAGGACGGCCGGGATGGCGATGTCCGCGCTCTGCCTAGAAGCGCGTGTGTTCACTGAAAGGATTGGATGGTGCTGCTGGAGAGAATTGAACTCTCGACCTCTCCCTTACCAAGGGAGTGCTCTACCTCTGAGCTACAGCAGCGCTGTGGGCGGGTGATTAGACTCAAACGAAACGGGGCGCAAGGGTGTCTGGACGGTTTTTTTCACCTCCTGTAGAGAAAGATCATGACGGATAAAAATTCACCTAAAAAACACGGTAAATCCGGGGATGCGCGCGAAGAGCGGCTGAAGGCCGCGTTAAAGGCAAATATGGCGCGGCGCAAGGCGCAGGCCAAGGCACGCGCCGCCTCGGGGGACAAAGCCGAAAAGGACGAGGGATAAGAGCAGATGGATTCGATTCTGGTGACGGGCAACGGCCCGTTGAACGGGCAGATACCGATTGCGGGGGCCAAGAACGCGTGTCTGACCCTGATGCCCGCGACATTGTTGAGCGAAGAACCGCTGACGCTGACCAATGCGCCGCGGCTGAGCGACATCAAAACCATGACCGCGCTGCTGCAATCCTTGGGGGCGGAAGTGTCTTCGCTGCAGGATGGGCAAGTGCTGGCAATGTCCAGTCACGACCTGACCAGTCACACGGCGGATTACGAGATCGTGCGTAAGATGCGCGCCTCGAATTTGGTGCTCGGTCCGTTGCTGGCTCGGTTCGGAGAGGCCGTCGTGTCGTTGCCCGGTGGGTGTGCGATCGGCGCGCGGCCGATGGACCTGCATGTCGAAGGGCTTGAGGCGCTGGGCGCTGAGATTGAACTGAAAGACGGCTACTTGCACGCCAAGGCTCCCGGTGGGTTGAAAGGTGCGGTGCACGAGATGCGCTTTGCCTCGGTCGGAGCAACCGAGAATATCGTCATGGCGGCCACTTTGGCCAAAGGGACCACGGTTCTGAAAAATGCCGCGCGCGAGCCCGAGATCGTCGATCTGGTCGAATGCCTCCGCAAGATGGGTGCGCAGATTTCCGGCGAGGGGACCTCGACCATCGAAATTCAGGGCGTCGAGCGTCTGCATGGTGCGACTCATCAGGTGGTGACCGACCGAATCGAATTGGGCACCTATATGTTGGCCCCTGCGATGTGCGGCGGCGAGGTCGAGTTGTTGGGCGGGCGGATGTCGCTGGTCGAATCTTTTGCGGCTAAGCTGGATGCCGCGGGTGTGAATGTCCAAGAAACCGAAAACGGCCTGAAAGTCAGTCGCAAGAATGGTCGCGTCAACGCCGTGGACGTCGTGACCGAGCCATTCCCCGGCTTTCCGACCGACCTGCAGGCACAGATGATGGCGCTTATGTGCACGGCTGAAGGCACATCGGTTCTGGAAGAACGCATTTTCGAGAATCGCTTCATGCATGCCCCCGAGCTGGTGCGCATGGGCGCGAATATCGAAGTGCACGGTGGTACGGCGACAGTGACCGGGGTAGAAAACCTGAAAGGCGCGCCGGTGATGGCGACCGATCTGCGGGCCTCAGTTTCGTTGATTCTGGCTGGAATGGCGGCCGAAGGGGAAACGACGGTCAGCCGCGTCTATCATTTGGACCGCGGATATGAACATGTGGTGCGCAAGCTGGAAGGCGTGGGCGCAAAGATTGAACGGATCAAAGGCCAATGACAGACGCAAGTTTCGAAGACGGACGCGAAGCCCCGCTGAATCTGGGGGCCGAGGATGCCGATGATCTTCAGGTGATCTCCACCCTGACCCAGGATGCAGTGTTTCCGATCACCGAGATGACATGGCGCCCGTCCGAGCGTCGCTTTGGTCTGCTGCTGAACCGGTTCCGGTGGGAGGACAAGGACGCCGCTGCGCGCCGTGATCGGCCTTTTGAGCGCGTGCAATCTGTTTTAGTTTTCGACTCAGTTTTGTCGGTATCCAGCCAGGGTGTCGACCGTAGCGACAAGGATATGGTGATGTCCCTGTTGTCCGTCGATTTTGAAGCGGGCGAAGACGGTGCTGGCCTGGTCATGCTGACCTTGGCGGGCGACGGCGCAATTCGTCTGTCGGTCGAGGCGCTGGATGTCACGCTCAAAGACGTCACACGGCCGTATCAGGCCCCATCCCGTCAGGCACCGCACCATCCAGAATAAACGTGGCATATCGCAGGCATTCTCCGGACCCTCTGCGGGTCTGGTGTTGCGTCGCGCGACCGTGTTCGACGTATTTGACCTTAGCTGCGTTCTGATAAGATCGATCACCCAGCTCTGTGCGGCAGATCATGCGAATGACTCGCAGACCATCGCGCAATGGACCGCGAATAAAGATCCGGCGACGATACGGGGTTGGATCATGAATGGGTCGCAGATCTGGCTGGCTGAGCACAGGGGTCAGGCCGCCGCTGTTGGAGGGCTGAACGAGACGGGTGAAATCACGCTGCTTTACATTGATCCTGATCACGCAGGCTGTGGTATTGGTGCGGCGTTGTTGCAAAGGCTTGAGCAGGAACTCTTGGCGGCCGGATGCTCGGAGGCACATCTTCAAGCGACCCGAACGGCGCAGGGTTTTTACAAACGGCACGGTTGGCGCGCCACAGGCGAGTGCTGCGCGCGCGATGATCTGTCCTGTTTGGTCATGCGCAAATCGCTGCACCCAACTGACTGAGGGTTGAGGCCAGCCCGTCCGGGCGATATGTCCCGATCAAACGCTCCGGAGTGCCAGATCATGCCCGTTTTTCTCGACACCACGTCGCCCGACTTTGAGGCCGCTTTCGCCACTTTGCTGTCTGCCAAGCGTGAGGACAGCCCTGACGTGGATGCGGTTGTGGCCCAGATTATCGAGGATGTGCGGGCGCGTGGCGATGCAGCGGTAATCGAGCTGACGGCAAAGTTCGACCGATTGGAGCTGACGCCTGAGACGCTGGCGTTCCGCGCGGATGAGATTGCCCAGCAGGTCGCTCTGGTCTCGGCCGAGGACCGCAAGGCCCTGGAGCTGGCAGCTGAACGCATCCGCGCTTACCACGAAAAGCAATTGCCAAAGGATCACGAGTGGACCGACGAGACAGGCGCCATATTGGGCTGGCGCTGGTCTGCCGTGTCGGCAGCGGGGCTTTACGTGCCGGGGGGGCTGGCATCTTATCCGTCTTCTGTTCTGATGAACGCGATCCCGGCCAAGGTGGCAGGTGTTGAGCGACTGGCCATTGCTGTGCCGACGCCGGACGGTCTGGTGAACCCGCTTGTTCTGCTGGCGGCACAATTGTCAGGTGTGGACACGATCTACCGCGTCGGTGGCGCTCAGGCGATTGCTGCACTGGCCTATGGCACCGACAGTATCGCGCCTGTCGACAAGATCACTGGCCCCGGAAATGCTTTTGTTGCCGCGGCCAAACGAAGGGTGTTCGGCAAGGTCGGCATCGACATGATTGCAGGACCGTCCGAAATTCTGGTGATTGCCGACAACGACAACGACCCCGACTGGATCGCGCTCGATCTGCTCAGCCAGGCCGAGCATGACGAAAGCGCGCAGTCGATTCTGATCACCGATAGTGCCGCATTTGGTGAGGCCGTCGCCCAAGCCGTCGAAAAAAGACTGGAAACCTTGCAGCGTCGTGCCATCGCCGGGGCCAGCTGGCGCGACTTCGGTGCCATCATCACCGTTCGCGATCTGGACGAGGCCGCCGCCTTGTCCAACCGCATTGCGCCCGAGCATCTGGAGCTGTGTGTGGCCGACCCTGTGGCACTTAGCCAGAAAACGATCCACGCTGGCGCGATTTTTCTGGGACAGTACACGCCCGAGGCTATCGGCGATTATGTCGGCGGACCGAACCACGTGTTGCCTACCGCGCGCTCGGCGCGGTTCTCTTCGGGCCTTAGCGTGATGGACTTCGTCAAACGCACGACGCTCAGCCAGATGACACCCGAGGCGCTGCGCGCCATTGGTCCCGCAGCCGAGAAACTGGCCCAATCCGAAAGCCTTGAAGCGCATGGTCTTTCCGTGACGGCGCGTCTCAAACGCCTCAACGGTTGATTTCCCGCATAGGCCCTTGATCTGCGCGTTGCTCCTGCGGCCGTGTTGCGCTAGGTCTGACCCGACCTGAACGGACCACACCTTATGACTCGTATATCGCATATCGAACTGGACGACCGAAACCTGCCTCCGCCGACGCCTGAGATCGAGCAGGAACGCAAGGTTGCGATCTATGACCTGCTTGAGGAAAACAGCTTTGCGTTGCCCGTGCGTGACGATCGCGTGGTGCCGGATGGGCCGTATCACCTACAGCTGTCAATCCGCGACAAGCGGCTGGTGTTCGACATCGCCACCGAAGCCGAGGAAAAAGCGGCCGAGTTCCACCTGTCGCTGGGCCCGTTCCGGCAGGTCGTCAAAGACTACTTTCAGATCTGCGAAAGCTATTTCAATGCGGTAAAAACCCTGCCGCCCAGCCAGATCGAAACCATCGATATGGCGCGTCGCGGTATTCACAACGAAGGCAGCCGCGTATTGCAGGAACGTCTTGAAGGTAAAGCTGAAATTGACACCGACACTGCCCGCCGTCTGTTCACGCTGATCTGCGTGCTGCATTTCGGAGGCTGACGCGTGAAGCCTTTGCCGCAGTCGGTCCTGTTCTGTTGCGACCACAACGCGGTTCGGTCCCCTATGGCCGAAGGTCTGATGAAAAAGTTCTATGGCACCGGCACCTACGTACAGTCCGCCGGTGTCCGCAATGACCTTGAGATTGACGGTTTTTGCATCGCAGTTTGCCACGAGGTTGGCGTTGAACTGTCCCGCCACCGGTCGCGCTCGTTTGACGAGATGCAGGAATGGGGCGATGATCTCAGCTCGTTCGACCTGATCGTTGCGCTATCCCCGGCAAGTCAGCGCCGGGCGCTGGAGCTGACGCGAATTTTTCACCTGGATGTCGATTATTGGCCAATAATGGACCCTACTGGACTGGGCGAGAACCGCCAGGACAAGCTAACTCACTACCGACAGACCCGCGACCAGATCATTCAGCATCTGAAAGACAGCTGGGGCGAACCTACGGAGTGATCATGAACCAGACCGTCAAAACCTATTTTGAAGCCTTCAACGCCGGCGACGTCGATGGCATGTTGGCCTGCCTGTCCGACGACGTGGCGCACCACGTGAACGAAGGTCAGATCCGTGCCGGTAAGGACAAGTTTGCAGCTTTCTGCGCTCATATGAACCGGTGCTACAAGGAAGACCTGACCGATATCGTTGTGTTCGAGGCCGAAGGTGGCACCCGTGCGGCGGCTGAATTCATCGTGAACGGCACCTATCTGGAAACGGATGAGGGGTTGCCCGAAGCGCATGGTCAGACCTATCGCCTGCCCGCCGGGTCGTTCTTTGATCTGAAGGACGGCAAAATCACCCGCGTCACAACCTTCTACAATCTTGCGGACTGGACCAAACAGGTTTCCAATGGCTGAGGTCACCGATGTCCGCGCCCTGACCGGTGCGGCGCTGGCGGATGCGCTGGATGATGTCGCCCGCCTGCGCATCAAGGTGTTTCATGCTTGGCCGTATCTATATGACGGTGATCTCGACTACGAGCGAAAGTACCTGCAATCCTACCGAGACAGCGACAAGGCGATCGTGGTTGGTGCCTTTGAAAACAATCGCCTGGTCGGTGCCTCGACCGGTGCGCCGCTGACGGATCACGCTGACGATTTCGCGGCAGCTTTTGCGGGGTCGGGTCTGGACCTGACCGAAATCTTCTACTGCGCTGAATCCGTGCTGCTGCCGGACTATCGCGGACAGGGCGTCGGCCATAAATTCTTTGACCTGCGCGAAGCCCATGCCCGCAGCCTGGGCTTCACCAAATGCGCCTTTTGCGGAGTGCAGCGCCCGGCGGATCATCCGATGCGACCCGACAGCTATCGCCCTTTGGACGCCTTTTGGCGGGCGCGGGGGTATGAACCGCTGGCTGGTGTGATCGCACAGTTTTCCTGGAAGGACATTGCCGAAGAGCACGAGACTGCAAAGCCGTTGCAGTTCTGGATCCGGGATTTGTAACTCCGGATCGCTGAGAATCCCGCAGTTTTATGGTATTGTGGAGCTTTCAGTGGGGGAGTCAAAGATGAAACGATACGTGATTGAACGCGATTTGCCCGGAGTTGGCAGTATGTCCGGCAAAGAGTTGGGCGGTGCTTCGGAAAAATCAAATGAGGCCTTGGCACAAATACCCGGTGTCCAGTGGGAGCATTCCTATGTCACCGGTGACAAGACGTTTTGCATTTATCTCGCCGAGGATGAGGATGCGATTCTGAAGCACGCGGAACTCAGTGGTTTTCCTGCCAATACGATTACCGAGGTCACAACTATTATCGACCCGACAACTGCGGGCTGAATTACGCTGTACAGTGCTCGGCATCCTTGCCTATGGTCCTGCGGATTCGACTGAATGAGGATGTCGTTGATGAAAGTCGCTACCGCCGCATACGACCTCGACTGGCTCGACAGCTGGGCGCAGTATGAGGACAAGTTGGACCGATGGGTCTCGGAAGCCGCCGGGCAGGGGGCTGATTTTCTGGCCTTTCCAGAATACGGCGCGATGGAGCTTTCGACGCTGGATGGTGCCGAGGTCGCGGGCGACTTGGAACGCTCGATCAGGTCAGTCTCGGACCGGATGGAAGATGTACAAACCCTGCATGCCCGTCTTGCGCAGACGTACAATACATACATTCTGGGCGCTTCGGCTCCGGTTGTGGATAGTCCCGGCCGACCGGTGAACCGTGCTGTTTTGTATGCCCCCGACGGAAAACAGGATCATCAGGACAAACAGATCATGACCCGGTTCGAGCGCGAAGATTGGGATATCGCCCCAGGCGGTCCCCTGAAACTGTTTGACACCGCGCTGGGCAAAATTGGTGTGCTGATCTGCTACGATAGCGAGTTTCCTTTGCTGGGCCGCGCGCTAAGCGATGCAGATATCATCCTGGTTCCATCCTGCACCGAGGCGCTGTCAGGCTATTGGCGGGTCCGTATCGGGGCGATGTCCAGAGCATTGGAAAATCAATGTGTTACAGTGATGTCGTCCTTGGTTGGCAATAATGACTGGTCCGAGGCTGTGGACATGAATACCGGTGCTGGCGGTGTTTTTGGTCCGCCAGACAAAGGCTTTCCAGCGACCGGAGTGCTGGCCGAAGGCACCCTGAATCAGCCCGGATGGACCTATGCAGATGTAGACCTATCGGCCATCGCCGAGGTTCGTGCAGATGGCAATGTCCTCAATCGAACCCACTGGGATGAGCAGCCGCCCCGAGTTGATTCGGTCACAATATCTGCTCTTTAGGTGATTCTGCCCTTGAAATAGGGCTAAAATGGGCTCATTTAAGCCCACATCCCCGCAGATTCTGCGGGTGCAATGTAATGATGGAGACAACATGGCCAAGGAAGATACGCTCGAATTTCCCGGTGTCGTGAAGGAACTCCTGCCTAATGCGACGTTTCGGGTCGAGCTGGAAAACGGCCATGAGATCATCGCACATACGGCAGGCAAGATGCGTAAGAACCGCATCCGTGTTCTGGCTGGCGACAAGGTTCAGGTCGAGATGACCCCTTATGATCTGACCAAGGGTCGGATCAACTACCGCTTCAAGTAACGCCTGCCGCAATGGCGTTTATCTTAGGATCGGGCAGCCCAAGGCGGCTGGACCTGCTGGCTCAGCTTGGCGTGCAGCCCGATGCAATCCGCGCACCTGACATCGACGAAACGCCTTTAAAGGGCGAGCTTCCGGTTCCCTACTGCAATCGCATTACGCGCTCAAAAGTGCAGGCGGTTCAGGCCGATAGCAGCGACATCACTCTGTGCGCAGACACCACCGTAGCATTGGGCCGACGTATTTTAGGTAAGCCGGAAAATGCAGGTCAGGCGGCAGAGTTCCTGCACGCCCTGTCGGGGCGGCGGCACCGCGTGATCACCTCGGTGGCTGTCCGGCGCGGTGACAAAGTGCTGCAACGCGACGTGGTTTCTCAGGTCAAGGTCAAGCGCCTGTCGGACGTTGAGATCAATGCCTATCTGGCGACCGGAGACTGGCAAGGCAAAGCGGGAGCTTATGCGATTCAGGGCCCTGCCGGAGCTTTCATTCCATGGATTTCGGGCTCGTTTACAGGCATCGTAGGCCTGCCCCTGTCCGAAACCGCCGCGCTTTTGCAAGGCATCGGCTATCCCCTGTATCGTGAGGCATCATGAAGGGTCGTACTATCGTTCTGGACCACATCGAAAACCGCGAGGCTGCGGCCCTTATGGTCGACGGTCACCTGGACGACTTCCTGATCGCAGCAGACGCTCCGACGCCTGGCACGATCTACCGCGCACGTGCGGACCGACCAGTCAAAGGTCAGGGCGGAATGTTCCTAACCACACCTGACGGTCCGGCCTTTCTGCGGCAGGTCAAAGGCCTCGCACCGGGTGCCCAGATGCTGGTTCAGGTGACCGGCTATGCCGAACCCGGCAAGGCGCTGCCTGTGACCGACCGCATTCTGTTCAAAAGCCGCTATGCGATCATCACGCCTGATGCGCCCGGGCTGAATATTTCACGTTCGATCCGCGATGAGGATGAGCGCGACCGACTGCTCGAGATCGCGCACGAAAGCATGGAAGGCCGCGATTATGGCCTGATCCTGCGGTCGTGTTGTGCGGGCGAAGACGCGGTTGAAATTGCCGAGGATATCGGCACGATGCTGGCGCATGCGGATCAGGTTCTGAACGATCCGGGAAGTGAACCTGAGCTGCTGCTGGAAGGCGACGGTCCTCACGTACTGGCCTGGCGCGATTGGACCGACCCGGCTGAGGTGGTGACACAATCGGGCTGTTTCGAAACGCATGGTGTGCTGGATGCACTGGACGTTGCGCGCGGGATATCCGAGCCGCTGTCCGGTGGGGCGCATCTGTATATTCAGCCGACCCGCGCACTGGTCGCCGTTGACGTGAATACCGGATCGGACACGTCACTGGCCGCCGGAACCAAGGCCAATTTTGCTTGTGCCAAGACGTTGGCCCGTGCCTTGCGTGTACGTGGCCTGGGCGGGCAGATTACATTGGATCTGGCTCCGATGCCAAAGAAGGATCGTCGTGGCTTTGAGGCCGCTTTACGCGCGGCTTTAAAGGCTGATTCTATCGAGACTACCCTCGCAGGCTGGACCCCACTGGGCCACTACGAACTGCAGCGTAAGCGCGGCCGTATCCCTTTGGCTGAGGTGCTGAAATGAGCTGCCCGATTTGCGGCGAAGAGACGCTTAAAGCGTTCCGCCCATTCTGTTCCAAGCGATGCGCGGATATTGATCTCGCCAAGTGGCTGAACGGCTCGTACGCCGTTCCGTCTCAGAGGGAAGATGACAAGGACGCCGATGTTTCCGAGGGCGAAACCCAACAAAGACGTCCGCATTAAAAAAATCTCAAAAAGCCTCTGGACACTGCCTTTGGCAAGTCATAGAAGGCCTCCACCCAACGACAAAAGTCGTTCCCGTGCCCGGGTAGCTCAGGGGTAGAGCAGTGGATTGAAAATCCTCGTGTCGGTGGTTCGATTCCGCCCCCGGGCACCATTTAAATTACTGATATTGCTAGATTTTTTAGCCACCTGACAGATCCTTTCCGATAGGGTTTGACGCTCATTCTTGAAGGTTTGACAATTTTGCATCTTGCGCTCGGCGTTGGTATTCGCTTTCCCAGACCCGCATTGTCTCACGGTTCTTGCGAGCTAGCGCCGCGTTCTTGGAATAGTGAAGTCCCATAACTTTCGAATCCTGCGCAAGCAGATCTGAGATTTCGCGCTCATTTTGCCCGGCTTCTCTAAGCCACGTCGCCATTGTGTGCCGCAGCCCTTTAGGTGTTAGGCCGGGCGCAATCTTATTTTTGCTTTCTAGGCGCCTTCGCAGCCGTTGCCATGCGCTGGCAAATCCGTCGTACGTCCATGGTGTACCCTTCGAGCTGGCAAGAAGGGTTTCTGCATTATGAGAAGGTGCAATGGCTAGCTCTGCCTCAAGCACGCTACTCACAGGGATCGCTGCTCCGACACTTGTCTTGTTACGTCCTTTCCAGATTACGCCATTTTCGACTTGATCCCTCCGGAACTCCAGTGCGTCGGTTGGGTCTTGGCCAGAGCAGAAGATCATTGCCAATGCCGCCCGAAGGTGAGGTGAAGCAGCGTTTAGAACCGTATCAATCTCCTTATATGTCCAAGTTCGATAGGCTAGCGGCGTGCTTTTGGGGCGCGGTTTCTTGATCACGTCCTCCGCGAAGTTCTTGGAGATTAATCCCTTTGGGAGGCAGAACTTGAAAACTTGGATGAGAAAGTTGCGCACGCGATTAGCCTTATCCCAGCTGTACTTCTTGGCCAGCTTGTCATGAATTGCGGCGAGCAGAGGTGTGTCGATAGCTGTTACAGGCGTATCATGAATTGGGCGCAAAACATCGGCGCACATTCTGTACTCACGCTTGGTAGCCTTGGACCTCTCAAGGAAGTGATCCTCTGCAAAATAGACCGAAATAAGTTTGCCGAGCGTACCGGGCTTCGGAAGCTCTTGCTCCCGCGCATTCTCTGCCGCCGAAATCTTCGCGCATTCTGCAAAAAATTCCGCTGATCCAATCGGCGACTTTTCCAAGTCTACCTTTTTTCCTGTTCGGCGATGATAGCACCGTTGTTTTCCATGCCTGTCCTCGAAAATCTTGAATCCTTTTACTCGAATGTACTTCATTAGAGCCTGCCTACGATTGAAGCTTGATTTGTTTGTTCAGCACCGTTTTTGAGATTATCAATCCACTTGTCCAAATCTTGTTTGTCCCAAAGCAGTTTGTTTGAGGCAATCTCAACGGGGGCAACGTCACACTTTGATTGAAACATGCGAATGCTCAATCCGGTGTAGTTTGCGGCTTCGGATCTTGAGAGCATCCGTTTGCCGATGACTGTAATGTTCAGCGAAGCGTTGTTCATAAGTGACCTTAGTTTCAGCGAAGTTAGGTTTTGGTCGGCGGGAAGGATATCCTCGCTGGCCTATTCGCAGGGTCTGACTGCAAACCAGAGTTGCGTTGTAGCTGGATGCTAGCCGTCGGTTGAACATTACGGTACTCCTATAATATGAGAAGTCATAATGAGTTTTCATTTATTGTGCAAGGCAAATTATTTGTGTACCTAAGGGGCGAGGTGAATGAATGCTCCTATTTTTCCTACATGGCTTACCGCACCCGGTTGACAAAGATCTTAGTGAAGCTCTGAAAGGTCAGGGCCTTAAGTGGGATCAGATAAACCGGCTGCTTAAAACTGTCCGAGAAGCTAAACCAGATTTGTCGGTGGGCGCCTTGCAGGCGTTCATTTTCATTGTGCTTAGATTGGCAGAAGAAAATGAGAACGATGTCACTGTAAAGGAGGTCTCAGAAGGGCTCGGCTCGCCGTACGCGACGGTCGCAAGGAATTGCGATGTTCTATGCGAAGGACCAAAAGGTAGCGGTGGTTTGGGTTGGCTAATGAAGATCCCGGGCAAGCAGCCCAAGACAAAGGCCTTTCAGCTTACTCCATTTGGGCATCTTTTTCTCAAGTACGCACTGATTGGATCAGTGGACGCTGATGGGCAGCCAATACGGCAAAATTGATGGCGTTATGCTGCCTGAACCTTTCGTGAAAGTGGGCAGCGTTGAAAATGCGGGAAATTGTAAGTGCACCAGAGCAGACCAAGTCGGCCATTGGATCAAAATAAATCTGTTTTCGGGCACACACAAAATGTAACACGTTAGGAGGGTGGCGGTCGACCAAGGTGCCTGGCTCTGGGATCAAGGGAGTGAACGGTTGTTTGTGGTTTGGGTGGTGGCCCGAATAGCGAGACATGTTTTGGTTGTGTGGCTATTTGTCCAAACCCTTGTTGCGTGTTGAACTTTTTGACCTTTACAAGCATAGTTGAGCGAAAGCATTGAAAGAGCAGCATATAGTGAGATGCACCCTTACCAGATTAAACCAGCTTGCATATTATCTCGATTAACAGACGAAGACGAAAAGGCGGAAAGCTATTGCGCTGGATTTGAGCTTAGTGAATGGCGTTGTGATGGGTTCGCTGACAATCTCATGGAGTGGATTACTGATTATGCTCTTAAGTCCGACGAGTTGAGAAACACCAACCACACAAACATCTACGTCCGTTTACAACAGGCTGCATCAAGAGTTTACATCAGTGAAAACTATAAGCGCCGCGGTGAGGTTGGAGAGATTGCAGCCCATGCAATCTGTAGGACCTATTTTGAGACAATACCGGTCGCTGCGCGCGTCAACTATTTAAGTGCATCAAACGATCCTGTGAAGGCATTTGACTTGGTCCATGTTCGATACGTCGAAGGTGATCAAATCGAACTTTGGTTGGGAGAAGCCAAGTTCTTCAAATCGCGCGATGGAGCCATCAAGGATGCCATCAGCTCAATTGAAAGTCACATTAATGCAGGCTTTCTAAAAAACGAGAAATTGCTGCTAGGGCCTCAGATTTCAGATGATATCCCTCACAGCGATAAAATTAAGGCGCTTCTCGCTTCAGAGACTTCGCTTGATGACCTTATCGCCAACGCAGTTTTCCCAGTACTCATAGCAGCTAACAGTGATGCGGCAGCGAACAATACCAGCCTCTGTGCAGAATATTCAGCGAGTGTAGGCGACGAGTTGGCCGGGCTATGGGAGCGACTGAATACGTCGGGATTAACAAAAAAGATCAAGTTGCGTCTGATTTACGTTCCACTTGCAGACAAAGATAATCTTAACACTGCTTTCGACAGCCGTTTAAAAGGGCTGCAAAATTAAGGCGAACAAAATGCCGACACTTAATATTGAATGGGATGTTTTAAATACTCTCGAAGGTGCTGCACTTAAGAAGGCCACCTTTAAGACTATTCAGCAGGCAGCCTTTTGTGTTCAGAGCACTGCCACTGACGATCCAAACCTGCTTGAAGCTGTTCCGAGGTTGTCAGAGTTAGTTAGCCGAAACCAACATGAACTTGGGGCGTATCGGCAACTGGTCAGCTCGCTAGCTAGGTCAACCGGACTTTGGAACTACATCGACGTAGATAGTGCGGACGCAAGTGATGCTTTCGTGGCTGAGGCGGCAACTGCACCTGAACTTGGCGGCGTAACATTTCACCGCGAACAAATTAATGCATTGAATGCCCTACTTGCGGGTCGAAACCTCGTACTTAGTGCGCCGACAAGCTTCGGTAAAAGTCTTCTCGTGGATGCCTTGCTTGCTACAAACAAGTACAATCGCGTTGCAGTCGTGTTGCCGACAATCGCACTTCTCGATGAGTTTCGGCGGCGTTTCCGGGATCGTTTTGCCGACAAATTTAACGTGGTGATGCATCAAAGCGAAACATCGACAGAGGGTCCAACTATCTTTCTTGGTACGCAGGAACGGCTAATCTATCGCGAGGATTTGGGTCAGCTGGATCTTACTGTGGTCGATGAGTTTTACAAACTTGATCCGTCACGGCGCGATGATCGTAGCATTACACTTAACGCGGCAGTATACCGTCTGTTGAAACGCTCCAAGCAGTTCTTCTTCCTCGGTCCCAACATAGACAAGGTAGCCGTCGCCCCCGAAACAAGATGGAATTTCGAGTTCCTTAGAACCCGCTTCTCAACGGTCGCAGTGGATACTCTTGACCTCCAAAAGGTCAAAAACAAGCGAGAGCGACTAATTGACGAGATCGGCGAAGATCACAACTGGCCTGCCCTTGTTTTCATTTCGTCGCCGGGGAAGGCAAATAAGCTTGCCATAGAGCTTTCTGAAAAAATGGCGGTTTCAGAATTCAGTAGTGGGTTCTCGGTGTGGCTTAAGGCGAATATTGGCCCCAAGAATTTTTTGTCGGAAGCTGTGGAGTATGGTTTTGGCATTCACCATGGTCGCATTCCACGCGCCATCGCGGCACACATGGTCAGAATGTTTAACCAGCAGAAGTTGCCCGTTTTACTGTGTACTTCGACGCTTATCGAAGGTGTGAATACGGCCGCAAAAACTGTCATGATTTATGACAAAACCATTAATCGCGATAGCTATGACTTCTTTACGTTTTCTAACATACGCGGGCGCGCGGGGAGGTTAGGGCAGCACCATGTCGGACAGGTAATGGTGTTCAACGATGTGCCAGAGCAAACCGAGCTCGAGGTCAGCCCCACAATGTTCGCTGATGATGACGATCTTCCTGATGAATACATTATCCACATTGATAAGCCAGACAGGTCTAGCAGGTCTGACGACCGATTTCGATACTACCGAGATCGCCTTGGGCTTGATGGAGATGACTTGAAGCTGGCGTCTTCGATTGGACTTGAAACCTCAATACAAATCAAGGAAGCGGTAAGACGGTCACTCAATCAAGGCGACCAGTTGATTTGGACCAACTGGCCGCGTTGGCCAGAAATACACGAAGTCTGCGAAGTATTCTGTGCGCCTCAAAAAGTTAGCGCATTTGGAGCGTTTAGCACAAGGCAGCTCGCTACGCTGATCAATAAGCTCAGACAAGCAAGATCGCTCAAACAATTTTTGCTTGATCAAGATGCTAGTTACCCGGGCAGACCCGAGGAACAAGATAATATCTTTAAGTTCCTGCGAGCCTGTGAGTACGGTTTGCCGCAGAACTTCGCGCTAGTGGAGTTGTTTGTCCGTCAAGCCGCGCCAGAAGCAGACTATAGTCTCTTTCTCGGCGGCATTGCCAGTTGGTTTAGGCCAGAGATTCTTAAAGAACTTGATGAGGAAGGCGTACCGATCCAAATTTCAGAGCGCTATTTCGTTGATGGAGATAACAAACTTAGCTTGCGACAGCGTCTGCGCGAGGAATGTGATGCTTCTAGCTCCTCCCTCACATCCTTTGAGAGGGAGTGGCTTAGGGACGCGTTGTAGGGCAACCAAGGCTGGCTTTGGATGGCCGAGATTCTAGGCGCGCCTGATTGTTCGCTCGCTCACTTGAAAAAGTCTGGCAATTTCTGCTACGGCCCGATGGTCGCCGTCACGCATTCGTCGAACTTCTTCTCTTTGAGCGCTCGATAGCACCGGTGGCCTACCACCCACACGTCCTCGTTCTCTTGCCGCTATCAAACCTTCTCTCGTCCTTTCGGCGATGCGTTCTCTTTCAAATTGAGCAACGGATGCGAATACGTGAAAAATTAATCTCCCAGCAGGAGTCGTCGTATCAATGTCTTCGGCCAAACTACGAAACCCTGCGCCACGTTCGTTGATCAGTTCAACGACATCCAAGAGGTCCCGAAGTGATCGTGCCAACCTGTCGTACTTTGTAACGATCAAAACATCTCCCTTTCGGAGTTGATCAAGCATCTTATTGAGCTCTGGTCGCTCGCGACAAGAGCCGGTGGTTTTTTCAGAATACAGCCTTTCCACGCCAACGGCGTTTAGAGCGTCGGTTTGAGAGTGAAGTTTTTGTTCGTCTGTCGAGACGCGTGCATATCCAATTAGCATACTCAAGGATATGGCAATAACCTGACAAAACCTCAACGGTTTTGCCGGGGGTTAATGTCACGGTTTTCACCATATTTTATAGCAAGTTAACCATTCGAGCAAAAACGACCGTTTTTGGCCAAGTAGAAATTCTGAGTATGTGAGTTGAAAAATTTCGGCGAGCACCTTTCGTAGTATGGACAAGTCAAGGGCGCTCTGATTCACGTCTGGTGGCAACCAAATTGAGGGAGGCTGCAAACATGAAAATACGAGCGCTCTTGGCAAATTTTGCCGACCTTCTGGGAGCCTTGATACTGCTCGGTTTGTCCCTTTTCCAAATTTTGCTTGTGGGCGATTTCGACAAACAGGAAACACGTTGATTCCATCCGTTCCGTGGCTCGAAATGCTCTTCACACCCATACTCTTTCGTAACAACCAAGGCACTTGGGCAGTTCCGGCAGAGGTAGCAAGAGTCACTCTGTTTGATCGCCTCCGTATCCTGACAACCATCCGCGGATTGGGCGGCATAGAAGGCTTTCAAATGCCGGAGTCAGTAAGTAGTGCTTTGGAGTTTCGTCTGGATGTCGTCTGAACGTTCAGGCGACTTCCATTTCGTTCATCTGGCCGGCGATGAGGGTCTTGAGGTGGTCACCTATCGCTTTGCCCAGCAACGGTGGTACAGCGTTGCCGACTTGGACATATTGATCCGTCTTGGATCCTGAGAATTCGAACCAATCGGGAAATGACTGTAGGCGGGCTGCTTCTCTTACAGAAATCGCTCGATCTTGCTCCGGATGAATGTAAGCGCCCCAATGAATGTCGCATTTGGTTAGGATCGTGCAAGATTGGGCCTCCCACTTCATTCTCCCATACCGTTTTGTATGATCGCTTCTCTTCGCGCGCTTCATACCGGCAGGCAGCAAGTCAAAGGGAATATCCCGCCAGCTTCCACCTTGGGGAATATGCTTCATCCTATCCAAGTTGACCTTCCCAAGCTTGGGTGCCGAGTGATTACTCACCCTGACCTGGTTCCCTCGGGCCCATTTCTGAAAGGCACCATAGGCCTGCGACACATACGGAGCGTCGCTGGAGGATTCTCCGTTTTCCAAGCGCGGCAGATCGGAGATTGCATCATGGATAGTTACATACGGCTGCAAGCCCTCGCCCGGTCCGTGTGTTGGTTTCGGGTGCGAAACTGGGAGACCTTTACGGTTCCCAATGAACACAACCCTGCGCCGTTCCTGTGGAACCCCGTATTCTTCCGCTTTCAGAACTTGCTCTTTCACCTCGTATCCAAGCGCTCGAAGTTCAGATTTGATCGCATGCACGGCCTCACCGCCGCCAATTGAGAAAATGCCCGCGACATTTTCCATTACAATCCACTCGGGTTGCATCCCTTCAACTATTCGAAGGTACTCTTTGAACAGCGAAGCGCGCTCGTCATGCATCCCGCGCTGATGGTTGTACACCGAATAGGCTTGGCAAGGAGGCCCACCTACAAGGACTTTCAACTCGCCACGCTGGAGACCCGAAGTTTCCAGTAACTTTTGCACGGTAAGATCTTGGATCCGACCGGGAACAAAGGTTGCGTGAGGATGCGTTTTCGAGAAGGTCTCTCCCGCAGCTTCAAAGAGATCGCTCCCTACAAGAACGCGGAACCCCGCCATTTCAAGGCCAGCTGACAAGCCGCCAGCTCCACAGAATAAGTCAATAACGGTGTTGGCCATTTTCTGCTCGCGTCCATGTTCTTGTTTTGTGCCATCTTTGCCGAAGCGGTCTTTGAAATCAAGAGGTGGCAATCTTTCCCTTGATCCTTGCTTCGAATTCGTCAAGAGGAACTGCAACTCCACCCGTTAGCCCTTCTATCGCGCTTTCCAGGGTGGTGGCAAATTCTTCCACTACTTCCAAGTGGGCGATTTCGCTCCCTGGCTTTCTAACGAAGTCTACCAGGATCCAAACGATATCTGAATTCGAGATATCGTTGACCGGGCGCATCTGTCCCATCGAACGAAAAAAAGGGAGATCTACAACGATGGCCATCTTTTTTCCCCAGCGCCGCAATGTGGGTACCTTGATTTGAAGTTGGGGCATTAGCCTTTTAGGGCCGCTTGAGCGGTAGTCTGGCCTGCGCGATTCAACAGGCATCGCGGCGCAACCTTCGCGCCTGATCAACTCATCAAACTCAATTCTCATCTCCTTCCCGGAGAAGTAAACCGCTTGAATTTCTACTGCTGCCCAATTCAACGAAGAAACCTTTGATACATTTGATTCCACTAAAATCATGTCGATCCGCCCGACATCTTCGCCAGGGGCACTATCCAAGTTCCCTGTGGACTCTAAGAAACCAACTTCACCGGCCTGAACTGGCGAGTCATCATTCAGTAGGCGATTTCCGATATGGCGGAACACAGTGTTGTCCTGGTGAAAGCGATATGGGCAAAGCGCCCGAATCTTGCCGCGCTCGCCATCAACTGTTGAAATTGTTCCGGCGGCATCGGAGTAGACTCTCAGCGAGCAGACGCCACCAGGCTTTGTGCAGGTCGGGAAAGGAATGTCCGTTCGAAATGGGCAAGCCCGCTCGCCTTCAAACTGCCTCTCTTTTTTCTTGTGTAGATCTGCCAGACGCTTTTCTTCCCTGTCAGTCAGGGATCCGTCTGCCTTTTTGACCTCTAAGGCGATCATCCTTTCAATCTCAGCCTTTTTCATCGCGCTTCCACCTACACGATGGCGCGCGAGTGACACTCTTTCTTGAGCTTGCATGTCCAAGAACGGCTTGCCATACCATTCCGCAATGTGAAATCGCTCAGCCAATTTGCACTCCAGTTTTTCATAGGAGTAGCGATTGGTCATGGCTCGATCAATAAGAGGATCTTCTTTTGATCGAGTTGGCCGCTGACCTATCCGTATTGGTTTCGCAACCCTGATTTCTTTGCCGAAATTGGATAAAACCAGTTTCAGTCGACTTTGCGACGAACCCACTTCCCGACCTCACAGCTTGAGAGGTCAACAACAGTGAGCTATTCAGAGCAAGATATCGAGGAGAAGCTGGATCAGTTGGCCCAGATCATGGCCGTTCGTGACGACCGCGGTGTCTACTTGCCCCTGTACCAACGGCTGGAATCGGAACTGACCAAACTGAGATCTCAAGAAGCTGACTTGGACCGTATCCTACGAAGAGCGGCGCAACTGGATACAGAGCGGCACCTTACTGCAGCCTGAAGCCTTGCTCTTCGAGTATGTTTTCGATCTCAGCATTAAGTTCTGCTATCGAACGCGGTTGCCAAGAGTGCGTCGGAAAGGCGATCATTTCAAGAAGAAGGGCTTTGACACGTAGTGCGATCACGTCACCATAGACTGGCCGCCCTCGAATTTTCCGCACGGAGTGGCCCATAAGCATGGCGCGATCTTCGTTCCCGATGCCTGCAAGCCGAAGGCGAGTTTCGAAGGCATGACGTAGGCCACTGATTGTGACGCCATTGTCAGGAAGTAGTCGGTGTTCTCGCATATGTCGGTTGATATACCCTGAGTAACCGTCTTTCCCTCTGTATCGCGGGAAACCGGAATTGTTTCTGTGCATTGCTTCGAGCGCATGTCCGATCAAGGGCACAAGACGAACCGAGGACGTGTTTTTGATTTCACGACGATTTTCACCCTCCAACTCCATGTCAATGCGAATGTGTGGAACCGTGTCGTCAAGGCGAATTTGATGCGCAGGAAGGTTGAAAATCTCGCTGGCTCGGGATCCCGTCTCCGCAGTTACGATGGCGACGTCTCGTGCTTCTGGGACCAGACTCACACACTTCTCGTCGTTGAAAAGAACATCTCGTATCCAAGCAACTGGGGTTTCTTTTGGTGCTTGCGGAACGCTCTTCGCTTCCCTGCCGGTCTGTTTCAATCGCAGTCCCCGAAAAGGGTTCTGATAGTCCGCTACGTCCAGCTCTTCATAGAATGCATCGAGAATTTGCTCCATGTATCCAATTTGCTTGTTTACGTAGTCAGTCGTGCGCCCCGTGTCTCGGATATTCTTCCAGTGATCCCTGTATTTTCGTGCATCTGCTGTTGTGATGCTGGTCAAAGGGCGGTCGCCGGCAGACGCGATGAATGAGTTTGATGCGCGGTTCCACTTGTCTTTCCATTTTTTGAGCTGGCTGGGGCTTTTGCCCATAATGGTTTCCGAGTGCACGCGTTCCATGAGCGCGCGTGACTCTGAAACCAAAGTACTTGGCAGGGAGGCCCCGCCGAGTACAGCAGTTACAGTTGGTGATGTGGGTGGTTGACCCTGAATACTGTCAAGGCGATCCATGATTTCATTTAGGGGATCTTTTGCGAGATCGCCTGCAGATCTGTACTTCAAGCCTCGAGATTGGGCGACCGCTACAATCGCATCGTAAGCATCGCGGCCGGATGCCGACTTCATGCTTGACAACATTGCTTCCCATTGAGCCCTAAACGCGGCTTTGTGAACAGCTGCCCTTTCCTTCGCTTCTTCCTTATCCCTGGTGCGCAGGGAAAACTCCAGGGATTTTCTGCTCTCAACCTCTGAATACCGGGCAGGCACTCTCCAGTAGAGATGCCAAGTCTTTCCACGCAACTTGATGTTGTCTGCCATACAATTTGCCCCACAGTTTGCCCTACAAGAAGAGTTCATTAGACGTTCTTGCAGAGTGAGGCAAAGGCAAAAATATATTTATTAACAGGTATTTACGTGCACGCCCTCGAGGGCGAGTTATCCAATTCGATTCCGCCCCCGGGCACCACTTTTACCGAATAATGAATAATTTGATGCAGTGCATTGCGGACGCTGTCGTATCTCCTCTTGAGCTGTCGAATGGGCGTGAGTTGAGGTTGGGGAATGGTAGCATTTTACTTGACTTATGGCCCGTCGGTTTTCCTGTTCATGGCGGTGGGCTATTTCGATGGGGGAGGATCAAACGCCAAGCCGCTGCGCAGCCGGAGCCGTTGTTCTTTCGGTTCGCTATTTTCGCGGCGATGGCAAATACTCTGCTATACTTTGCATCAAAGTCCCGTTATGAGGCGGTCTTTAACTTTGGATGATGCGCTGATCGCAATACCGCTGAGCCCGCATCACCACGCCGATACAAAGAACACCACCGTGAAACAGACCATCGCAGATGCGCTTGCCCGCAAGGGGTACGATACTTTGACTCAAGTCCAGCAGGCCGTGACCCAGCCTGAATTGGAAGGGCGCGATATGCTGGTATCTGCGCAGACCGGTTCGGGAAAGACGATTGGGTTCGGATTGGCGATTGCTCCGCGGTTGTTGGGCGCTGATGAGACATTCGGGGCGTCCGGCGCGCCCTTGGCTCTGGTCGTTGCGCCAACGCGGGAACTGGCCATGCAGGTCAAGCGTGAACTGAGTTGGTTGTACTCTGACGCCGGTGCGTTTCTTGCCTCGTGCGTTGGTGGCATGGATATGCGAGACGAACGCCGAGCGCTGGCACGCGGGGCACATATTGTGGTCGCAACGCCAGGTCGGTTGCGCGACCATATCATGCGCGGGTCCATTGATCTGACTGCGATCCGGGCCGTGGTTCTAGACGAAGCCGATGAAATGCTGGACCTCGGGTTTAGAGAGGATCTTGAGTTCATCCTTGATGAAACTCCGGCAGAGAGGCAGACGTTGCTGTTCTCAGCCACTGTCCCGCGCGCCATTGCAAATCTTGCAACACGCTATCAACGCGACGCCGAGCGGGTGAGTACGGTCAGCGAGAAGACACAACATGCCGATATTGAATACCGTGCGATGATGGTGGCTCCGCGTGATGGCGATAACGCGATCATCAACGTGTTGCGGTACTACGAAGCCCCCAACGCCATCGTTTTCTGTAACACGCGTGCGATGGTGTCGCGATTGACCACACGACTTTCCAATCGCGGGTTTTCAGTGGTGGCGTTGTCCGGCGAACTGACCCAAAGCGAGCGGTCCAACGCATTGCAGTCCATGCGCGATGGGCGGGCTCGGGTGTGTGTGGCAACGGATGTCGCCGCACGCGGGATTGACCTGCCGAACCTTGATCTGGTGGTTCACGCAGAATTGCCTAACAGCCATGAAACCCTCTTGCACCGGTCTGGGCGCACGGGTCGTGCCGGGCGAAAGGGTGTCAGCGCGCTGGTGGTCGAGCCGTCATCACGGAAAAAGGCTGAGCGCATTTTGAAATTCGCAAAACTGACCGCCGATTGGGGCATGGCCCCGTCGGCTGATGAAGTGAACGAGCGGGATCAGGCGCGTATGTTCGCCTCGGATGACTGGCAGGTCGAGATCACCGAAAGCGAACGCGCGGCTGTTCAGCACCTCGTTGAAGAGTTCCCCCCAGAGCAAATCGCCGCGGCATATCTGCGACAGTACAAGTTGCGCCATTCAGCGCCGGAAGAACTGGCGCCCGTCAACTCGGAGCGTCCCAAACCGCGCGCGGCCTTTGGCCCCAGTGTCTGGTTTTCATTGTCTGAAGGTCGAAATCAAAATGCCTCACCTCGTCACCTGCTGCCGATGATCTGCAAGGCGGGCAATTTGACCAAGGACGACATTGGGGCAATCCGGATTGCCGATGATGTATCTTATGTTGAAATCCGAGAAGCCAGCGTCGCGGGTTTTCTGACGGCTGTGGGCGCTGAGATGACGATCGAAGGCTCTAAGACTCTTGTCCAACTGGATGGCGTGCCGGACGTTCCAGCCTTTGAACGGTCAAAAGCCGGGCGCGGGCCCAAAGGCAAGCCACACCCGCGCAAAGGGCATGCACTTCGACCCGATTACGGCGGTGCCTCGGAACCTCGTAAGGAAAAGCCCAAGCCTGAATACGGCAAACCCAAGGGGAAGCGGGTCAAGCCAGAACGGTCAGACGAACCCGCAGCCAGGGTGCGCCGAGCGCCCTCGGCCGCGGTACGCGAAGACAAGGCGGAACGGGCTTTCAGCGCAAAGAGCGCAAAGGCTAAAACCCGCAAACCAAGCACGGCAGCAAGCAAGGACGGCAAGCCAAAACCCGGCGGCAAGTCGACCAAAGGCCCTCCGCCGCCGAAGGGTAAGCCAAACAGCAAGAAAAACCGTGCACGCGCTGCGGCCGCGAAGTCGGGCAAGGGCGGTGACGCCGTGCCGAAGCGACGCAAGAGTTAGTCGACTCATTGCACTGGGACGGTCCCAGCAACGCGTCAGCGGTCACAAGGCTCGCTGACGCTCAGCTTTGCCCGTCGACGATTTCGAGAATTCGGTTCCGTTGGATTTTTCCCGATGGTCCTTTTGGCAAATCCAGCAGAATGTGAACCTCGTCCGGGGATTTGAACCGGCCGAGTTTTGTCTCGCAAATCTCCAACAGGGCGAGGGGGGTCAGTTCAGAACCTTCGCGTATTTTGACAGCCGCCTCGACGGTTTCGCCGTAGCTGTTGCAAGGGCGCGCGAATGCAGCGGCCTCGACCACGTCGGGGTGGGAATACAGGGCTTCGTCAATCTCACGCGGGGCGATGTTCTCGCCGCCCTTTATGATCAGCTCTTTCAATCGGCCCGTGACATAGACGTACCCATCCTCGTCCATGCGCGCCAGATCTCCGGTTCGAAGCCAACCATCCTTAGAAAACGTGCCCGCCGTTGCATCGGGGTCTTTGAGGTATTCCAGCATCACATTCGGGCCGCGTATGACCAACTCGCCTTCTGCTCCGTCCATGACGGGTTCAAGGTTTGCGTCAAAGATTGCCGCTTCGTTTCCGTAGGCAACTCCGGGCGATCCGATCTTGCGCACGCCCGGGGGCAACGGGTTGGACAGAATCTGTGCAGCGGTTTCGGTTAGTCCCATGGTTTCGATGACCGGGACTTCGAACCGTTCTTCAAATGCGCGCTGTACATCCGGAGCCAGCGCGGATGACGCGGACCGACCGAACCGCAACCGCTGGCGGGTGTCGGCGCTTGGATTGGTGTCCGAGTGCAAGAGGTGCGAAATGATGGTGGGGACGACGGAAAACCACGTCGCCTTGGTCTTCTCAAGGTTGCCCCAGAAGCGGCTGGCCGAAAACCGTTCGCACATCGCCAGAGAACCGCCGGAAACCAGCGTTCCCATCACCGTCACGCAAAGCCCGTTGATGTGGTAGATCGGCAAGACGCAAAATCCACGGTCCTTTTCTGTAAGCTCATGAGCAACAGTTGTGGTCCAGCCTCCGGCTAGCAGGCTGGAATGCGTGTGAACCACGCCCTTGGGGCGTCCGGTCGTGCCGGACGTGTACATCAGCAAAGCGTGGTCTTCGGGTACAAGGTCATAGAGTTCGGCGACGGCACCTCGGGCATCTGAAACCTGTAGTGGAGTTATTTCCTTGGGATCGGTCGTTCGTGTAAACAATTCGAGCTGGTCGGAGTGCACAAAACCAAAGCGTGCGCCACTGTGGTTCAGTGCGTACGCCACCGCACTGTCGCCAGCGACAAGGTTGATCATGGTTGCCCGGAACCCGCCGTAAAGAACCCCAAGCAGAGCGATGAGCGCTTCGCGGCAATTGGGGTAGAGCAGGGCGATGCTTTCCCCTTTCTCAACGCCCAATCCGGTCAACATGCTTGCGACGCTGCGGGCGGAACTGAGTAGTTCGTCCCAACTCAGGTCCTGCGCCCCATCAGGGAAAACGAATCCGGTGCCGCCCTGATGGGCCCTGATGTCCAACCAATCTCGAACGGTTCCCTTGGGCGGTTCCATCATTGGCCGACCTCCCTCCAGTACGCGCCGAACATGTCTTCGAGCTCGGGCTCACGCGGTGGGATTTCGCGCACAACCTTAGTCGTCTGCACGAAGTGTCGCCAGTGCAGGTTGGTGTCGATTGAGTTGCCACCCCAACTTCCGCATCCCATCGAAAGCGAGAACGGCATTCCGTTGGTGAAGCTGCCGCCAGTGGCAAAGGTATGTGCCTGGTTAACGATAACCCGGCAAGTGGGCAGCTCGCGGCCCAGCTCAATGGCGCGCGCGTCTTCAGCTGTATGAATGCCGACCGAGTGTCCGGCCCCTTGGTAAGCCAGTATGCGCCCTGCGATGGCCTTGGCGTCCGCGTAGTTGGATGCCCGGTACAGCGCCAGAACCCTGCTGAGCTTTTCTCCCGACAAGGGGTAATCCGGACCGATCCCATCGGTTTCGACCGCCAGAAACTTGGTTCCTTCGGGGACATTTCCTGCCATCCCCAAAGCGTCCATCATCTTGTCGGCGTCTTGCGCAATGGCCGAACGGTTGAGATGTCCATCCGGCCAAAGCCGTGCGACGATACCCGCTTCATCCGAAGCCGGTACCAACGCGCCACCTTCGGCTGCCATTGCTGCGACAAAATCATCATAGACCGCATCTACCACGACGACTGCGTTTTCGGATGAGCACGAGGTCGCGTTGTCAAAACACTTCGAAGCCGTGATCTTGGCCGCAGCCGCGGTCAGATCAGCGGTTTCATCCACGATCACGGTGACATTGCCTGCACCGACCGCAACGGCAGGCGTGCCGCAGGATTGCGCGCGGTGGACGTTATTCTGACTTCCGGTGCAGATCACCCGGTCAGATGTTTCCATCAGTCGTTGTGTCTTGGCTTTTGATCCGGGGGCGGGGATCATCTGGACCAGATCTCGGCTCAGCCCAAGTTTGTCAAATTCGGCGTGTATGAAAGCCAACAGCAACTCACAGGCTGCCACGCCCTTGGGCGAAGGGGCGACAACGATTGCATTGCCCCCCTTCAGGGCGTTGATGATATTGTTTGCCGGCGTCGCGGCGGGGTTGGTTGAGGGCACCACCGCACCAATCACGCCGATGGGGCGAGCGATTTCGGTGATACCGGTCTGGGGATCGTCGTTGATGACGCCGTACGTCTTTGCGTCTGCAATGTCGCGCAGCAGACCCAGCGTCTTGCGGTGGTTCTTGGTGATCTTATCGGGGACATTGCCAAGCCCGGTGGTCTCTACCGCCAGTTCCGCAAGTGCCTTGTTACGAGTGGGTTCCATGATCGCCCAACCGGTCGCCAGCGCAGCCTTGTCATACAGCTCCTGACTGCCTGCTGCCTCATATGCGGCCTGTGCCTTGCGGGCACGCGCAACGATCCGGTCCACTTCGGCGATCTCGGGGGCTATGTCGTTCGGAGCGTTCATGTTCTTCCTCGATTGGTTGTCCGGGGCGGATCCGATCCGCCCCGATTGGGGTCGTTCAGAGGCCAGCCAGCAATTCGTTCAGCGTCTGCTGGCGCAGCGCCCACATCTCGATCACTTCGTCACGCGTCATGATGTGCATGGGCGAGCCGCCCGCCTCCATCTTCTTGGCGACGCGGGAATTGGCGAACATCTCGGGTACGGTCACCGCCAGTTTCTCGATCACCTCAGGTGGTGTCCCCTTGGGAACCATCACACCCCGGAAGTTGACCGAGGAATTGTCGACGTCCAGCCCCTGTTCCATCATCGTCGGAACATCCGGCAAAAAGGCGTTGCGTTCCAGATCAGCGACGCCGAGAATCTTCACATTGCCCGCTTCTTGCGCACGGAACGCATCGGACAGGTTGTTGATGCCGCCCATGACTTCACCGGCGATCACGGCCTTCATAGCCGCCGCTCCGCCGCCCTTTGTCGGGATGTAGGCCATCTTGGTTCCCGCTGCCTTGTCGATCTGCAGGGCAGCGATGTGGTGGCCCACGAACAGACCCGCGCCGGATACAGTTAGTTTGCCGGGGTTGTCCTTGGCGAAGGCCACGACATCTTCCATTGAGTTGAACTCACTGTCGGCACCAACGACGAACACCGCCGGGTCTGCGCCCCAGTTTGCGATGGGTTCAAAGCTGTCAGTTGAATACTCGACACCACCTTTGATCGACTGAGCGATGAAATGCGGCACGTTATACGCGGCCAGAGTGTAGCCGTCCGGATCAGCCTGCGTCGCGAACCAGTTCCAGCCGACCCGACCGCCCGCGCCGGGTTTGTTGATGATGGCGATGGGCATTCCCAGCGCATCTTCGTTCCCGGCAGTCATGGTGACGATCCGCGCCTGAAAATCGGTCGCTCCACCGGCGCCATAGCTGACCATCATCATCAGCGGTCGTTCGGGGTATTCCTCGGCCATTGCCGCGCCCGTCAGGCCCGCCAGAGCCATAGCTGCCCCTGCAATCAATCGTTTCATTTTGCGTTTCCTCCCTGATTAAGTTCACCCGCTTCCCAAGCGGTCAGAACAGAATTTCCCTTGGTGTGTAGACGTTCAACAGCATGGCAAAGAGCCCGTACATCACCGCCACGAAGACAGCCGTGATGATCCCGCGTTTGATCCAGGTTTTGACCTCGGAATGGGGGGCCGGGTCGTAGATCGAAAGAAGAACGAAGAAGGCGATGGTTGTTGCGGTGTAGAAACCCAGTGTTTTTGCCGCCCAGAATATGTAGATCAGCGTGATGATCAGACCGGGTAGCATGTTCACGAACATTGTCCGTGTCACGCCATTCCCGACCTTGGACAACCCCATGACCGCTTTGACAAAAGTCCATCCGGCCAGCACAACAAAGACCGTCGCAATCAGACGTGGGAATAGGAATGCCTCAGCTGGCTGTTGAGTGTAACTGACCCACGTGACCCACAAGCCAACTGCAAAGACCAGACCCGATCCGAAAACATGCTGTGAGCGGTTCATGCCTGCGCCTCCTCTTTAGTGGTGTAGCGACGGCTGCGCAGTTCCATCCAGACCGAATAGGCGATCGAAGCCAGAACCACGGCGATCAGGAACAGGTTCAACCCGCCGGTCATGAAGTATGAGGCTTTGCCGACGGTCGCGTCAGCGATCATGCCGCCCTGAATAAAGTTGGCCTCGGCGATCGGTCCGAGGATCAGACCCAGCACCAGCGGCGCGGCCGAGAAGCCAAAGCGTTCTAGGAAGAACATGCCGATGCCGAGGCACGCCATGACATAGACATCACCCATCGACCCTTGGACTGAATAGGCCCCGAACACTGACAGCGCCAGAACGATGGCTGCCATTACTGACTGAGGGACTTGCGCGACCCGCGCGGCAAGACCTGCGACGTAAAGGCCAAAGATGCACATCAGAACCTGACCAATCAGCATCGAGTTTATAAAGGTCCAGGCGACGTCCGGGTGATTGTCGAAAAGATCCGAGCCCGGAAAAATCCCGTGGATCAGCAACCCGCCCAGCAGAACGGCGGCGGTTGGGCTGCCGGGAATGGACAGCGTCAGCAATGGTACCAGCGAGGGGCCGACCATAGCGTTGTTGGCGGATTCCGCGGCAATCACGCCCTCGGAATGACCCGTGCCGAACTTGTCTTTCTCGGACGAGAATTTCTTGGTTTGATCATAGGCGACAAGGCCCGCGATCTGGCCACCGACGCCCGGGATCAAGCCGATGATCGAGCCTGTCAGTGTTCCGATGCTCAGCGCGCGGGTGCGGCTGAACAGTTCTTTGAATGCAGCCGTAATCGAATGGCGCTGCACTTCGATCATCTCGGCACCGGTATTGTGGCGGCCCTTGGCGAACATCGTCAAAACCTGAGGGATCGCGAACAGGCCGATCAGCGCGGCAATGATGTTGATGCCACCGCCCAACGCGGGGTGAAAGATAAAGCGCTGCGCCCCCATGATGTCGTCGAACCCTATGGTGGCCAGCCACAGTCCTATACAGCCCGAAAGCAATCCTTTGACGACCGAGGCGGAATCCAGCGTACCAATGACGGTTACCCCAAGAATGGCCAGCCAGAACAGGTGCGACGGTCCGAACGCCAGCGCCCATTCCGCCAGCACCGGGGTCAGAAAAATCAGCAGAAGCACGCCGAAGATACCCCCGACGGCCGAGGCCAGAAAGGACAGTTGCAAAGCCCGGGCGCCTTGGCCCTGTTTGGCCATTGTGTGGCCGTCCAGAGTGGTGGCGATGTTGGCCGGAGCGCCAGGGATTTTCAGTAGAATGGCGCTGACCGCGCCGCCGGCAACGGTCGAGGTATAAGCTGCCCCCAGCAGGATCAGCCCCTGCGCGGCTTCAAGCTGAAAGGTAAACGGGATCAGCAGGGCGACGGCCATGGTCGGTGATAGGCCGGGTGTCGCGCCTAGAATTAACCCTCCGATCGTGCCGCCCAGAAGCAGCAAAAACGACAACGGCGTGAACACATCTCCGAAGTAGTAAATGAATTCCATCCAGGGCCTCCCAACCCGTCCGTTCGCACTTTTACTTTTGTTGACAAATCAGGTTAGGGGATGAAAATAGTATTGCAAATGTTTTCATAAATTCGACCGGGATGTGGAGATTTATGGTTAATTATCAAAAGGGTAAGGTGGATATTGTAGCGGTTGCAAAGGCCGCAAAAGTGTCTCCGTCAACAGTTTCTCGAACCTTCAATCACCCCGATTTGGTCAGCCCTGCGACTCGGAAAAAGATCAACAAGGCGGTGCAGCGATTGGGGTACATCCGCAACCGTGCCGCCCAAACGATGCATGGGAAGCGGTCGGGAACGATTGGCCTTGTTGTGCCCACCATCAACCACGCCATTTTCGCCGAAGTCATTCAGGCGTTCTCGGATTCAATCGACAAGGCCGGGTTCAGTCTTTTGCTGGCGTCGCACGGGTATGATCTGGATCGGGAATACGCGATGGTGCGTAAGTTTCTGGAACATCGCGTGGACGGTGTGGCGCTGGTTGGGCTGGAGCATTCGGAGGCCACGACAAGATTGATCAAGCAGCAAAAAACACCTGCGTTGGCAATCTGGAACTATTCGCAGGATTCCGTCCTTCCCTGTGTCGGTGCAGACAACCGGTTGGCCGGACGCCTGGCAGCCGAACATCTTCTGGCGATGGGGCACAGTGACATTGGGCTGATCTTTCCCGAAACCCATGGCAATGATCGGGCTCAACATAGGCTTTCTGCGGTGCATGACGTGTTGGACGAGCAAGGTATTTCGGTTCCGGATGAGCATGAAACTCAAGCGCCCTACAGTGTCGCTCAGGCCAAGCAGGCAGCTTTGATCTTGTTGACCACGCAAACGCGCCCAACGGCCTTGCTGTGCGGCAATGACGTCATCGCACAGGGAGCTTTGTACGCAGCCCAAAAACTTCGATTGCGGGTTCCTGAAGACCTGTCGATTATCGGTATTGGGGATTTCAAAGGCTCTGCAGATGTTGAACCAGGTCTGACGACCATTCGTATCCCGGCAGAGACAATCGGTGCTCTGGCGGGCGAGAGGTTCACCGACTACATCACCTCGGACAGCCCGGAGCATTTCAGACTTTGCTGCGAGTTGGAATGTATCGTCAGGCAAACGACGAACTTGGTCGCGGCCTCTTAGGTGTCCTCGGACTCGTTCGGCACCGCCAATGCGTCAGCGATGCCGATGTGCAAAGGCACGCGTCAGTTCAGGATCGCGTCGATCTTGTCCAGCGTCGCTGCATTCACTGCAACGCCGTCGGTCCCTGCCTGAATACGTTTGTCACGGCGACCATCCCCGGGAAGATGCGCGCCGTTTTGTGCGCGGATCGCCTCGACCAGTTCGCTAATCCCTGCCGCAAAAGCGTCGCCGGAGGTCACTGTCGGATCAATCGCAATAAAGAATTGTCCGGTCTTTGGTGGTCCGCCAGCAGTGCCCGAGAACGGCGATGCATTCAGACCAAGGGTCGCTCCGGTGAGGGCGGCGGCCATGATCTCGGTCAGCAATGCTACACCGACGCCCTTGTATCCACCTGACGGCGCCATCGACCCCTTGAGGCCAACGTTGGGATCGGTGGTCGGATTGCCATCTGCATCCAGCGCCCAGCCAACCGGGATCGCCTTGCCTTCGCGGGCGTGTTTCATGACCTCGCTTTTGGCAATAGTGCTGGCGCTTTGGTCGATCAACAGGGCGGGTTGGCCATCTGCGCCGGGGGCTGCAATCGAAAAAGGGTTGGTTCCGACTACGGGCTTTGCGCCGCCCGACGGGGCGATTGAGGCCGGGGCATTTGTGAAGCCCAGCCCGACCAGCCCGGCCTGCGCCAGACGGAATGTGTGATAGCCGAGAACGCCGCAGTTATAGCTGTTGCGAATGGACAGTGCGGCGATACCTTGTTCCCTCGCCGCTGGGATGAGGGCCTCGAAGCCCATGTCGATCGCGGTATGTGCAAAGCCAGTCGCTGCATCCACATTCACCACGCCTGGGCGCGGGCGCGACAATTGGGGCTGGGCCGCGCCGTCGACTTTTCCGCACTGAACATGTTCGCAATAGATTGGGATATAGGCCAGACCGTGGCTGGCAACGCCATCCGCTTCGGTGGCCGCTGTTGCGGCGGCCAGCGGGCGGGCGTTGGCTTCGGACGTGCCCGCAGCGACGAGGGCGCGGAAAGCGAGGTCTTCGATCTGATCAAGGGTCAGGGTACGGGTTTCAATCATGGGAATCTCTTCAATCGTTGTCTGACAGGCCCGCTCCGGCTCCGCGCAGGCGGGATTCTTCGGTGGCGGGGGCGTAGGTGTTGTGGGCGAACCGGTTCAGCGTGGACCAATCGGTCGGGCTGGGTTCAGCTCTGGTGTGATGGGGTGCAGCATTGGTAAGCTGACCTCCCAGATGCACTGATACCATCTTTGCTTGGTCAGTAATTGGGCCGTTCATAGCCAGATCGAAACCGTCAGTCTGGGCAATGGTCCCGTCGCATTCGATAGTCACGCGGGTATCCAGAAGACGCGCAGCATTGGCGGCAAAAGGGAGCAGCAGAGCGGGCACCGCGACGTCGCCCATCGTGATCGGGGACGATTTCACCCGGTTTGCACAATCGGACAGCAATGCGCCGGTAACCAGTGGGCACAACAGTTCATCACTGCGCCAATCTCCGCTCAGATCCGTCGGAGCGTGTTGCTTGGGCGCGTCGGCCATTCCCATCTGCAACAGTTGGGCCAACGCGCCGGTGCCGTTTTGCCCCCGGGCGCACAACCAGCGTGTTGCTTTTGCCGCCTCTTCTGCCAGCCCCCAGCTATAGCCAGCGCCACGGGTTGCCCGCTTTGCAGTGGCCTCGACCTCGTTCAGAGAGATATTCATTCTTCCAGCTCCGGGTATACCCACAAATCAGCGGTCTCTGTGCTCAGGTCCTCGGGGTAGGGCGCTCCGGAATACATGCAGATTCGCACCCACCGGTCCGAGCGTGGATCGAAATGCGTTGCGCCGAAAAAGGAAAGCTTGGCCCGCAGCATATCGATAGGCATGACACCGGAACCGATTGTGTTGTCGTGAATTTCGCCATACGGGGCAATGCGACCGATCTGGGCGCGCCGGATTGTATGGCGATGTTCGGGGTGGAGCAGCAAAAACTCGGCGATGGGCGCTTCGTCCGGCCAGACAGACAATTCCGCGAAAGCCGCCACCGCATCGCGCGCGGGGGCCAAAGGTTGTTCGTAGTCGGAAATCGGTTCCTCGAACCGTTCACCCAATCGTGGCTCCAGTTTTTCCTCGGACACGTACCAGGCGCGGGCACAGTTCGCCTCGTCAGACCAGTCCAGGTTCAAAGCCCAATCAAAGCGATCCCTGATCAGAGCGCGGGTTTGCGCAACGGTCATGGCCCCGTCGATGATCTGTGCCTGGGCATTTCCATCGGCCATGCAGTCCGTCAGGCCGTCCACCAGATCGCCATAGGGTTCCAGAACAAGCGATGCGAGCAGTTCCTGCCCCTCTTCACTGAGCGTTGTTTCCGACCACTGGATCAGCCGCTCCCATGGGTGGTTTTGGGTAAAGTCGTCCTGGTTCAGATAGTCGGAAATCGCGGCAAGGTCGGCATTTAGCGCCGACAGCTTCTCAATCTGGATTGGATGTTCAGACCGCCACCAAGACATCGACAGTTTGCAGCGCTCATATATGTCCCGAAACTGCTGTGCTTCACTGTCTGACGCGGTTGGCAGGGATCGTACCCGCGCAAGCGCTTCTTCCCGCACCATGATCCAATTGTTGAACAGCACCGGATGGTTCACGATGAAGGGAGCCATACCCAGACCAGTGGAGTTGCCGATGCCCAGCCATTGAGCGATATCTGGGTCCAGTTCCGCTGTTTGTATGCCACCTTTGACGCGGGCCATGTGTTGCACCAGGTCGCGAACAAAGGTTCGTGTCAGATAGACTGACAGCATCTCTGCCTGAAACGGCGCGTTCAGTTCGGGTCGATTTGCTGTCTTCTCACGGTCGGCAGCGCCGAACTTGCCCGACCCGTATACGGCGGTCGTGCGCATCAAGTAGCCGACTTTGTAAATCTGCTCAAGGTCGGGTTGCCGCCCTGCGGCCAGCCTGTCGACCACATGCGCCCACAACCGGACGGACCGGTTTGCGCGAGACAGCGACAGCTCAGCTTCGCTGACCCGGCCAGCCTCTTGCAGTGGCACGTTTTCCGACAGGCGTTGAATGTCCTGCTCGGTTGGGACGCCGTCGAATAAGGCAAAAGTGGCGTCCCACGCCTCGGCAATCACACGATCTGAACGTTGTTCAGGTGGCAGGTCATGGGCAAAAGCGACGAGCGAGTATGCATGATCCGGCCCCTGCGCGGTGTAGACCGCGTGCCCGACACCTTTGTCGTCAATTTCAAAAGTGGGGCGCGAGAATCTCCAGTTTTCTTCTGCCATGCGGCGGGTCAGTTGCCGCATAAAGCTGAGCCGACATTGATGCAGCGATCCTAAGCGTGACAACCTCATGACCGTGGCTGGGTCACGTCTGGCGATCTCTGTCTGCGCGTGTGGTTCCATTCGGTTACCTTTATGGGACGAAGTTCTCGGCAAAGAACCGATACCAGTTCTTGCCCATGATCCCGGCCACTTCGTCATCGTTTAAGCCGGTCGCGCGTAACCCTTTTTCGATGTTTCCAAAGTCTCGGTTGTCTTGAAACCAACCCGGCATTGGCGGAAAACCCGGCGCCGAGGCCGAGCCTTCGCCGTAGTCGATTTCTTTTGTCCAGCGCCCAACACGCATCCACTCCACGACACTGTCGGGTTGATCCTGGCACAGGTCGGTGCCAATCCCCAGATTTTGCGCACCGTATTTTTCAGCCGTTCGGGCAATCATCTCGCAAAAGCTCTCCAGCGTGCAGTCGGATTTGTCCTTCAGATGATGAGGGTAGACCGAAAAGCCCAGCATCCCACCGTTTTCCGTGACCGCGCGGATCACCGCGTCGCGTTTGTTGCGCAGTGCCGGGGACCACTCGTGCGGATTGGCGTGGGTGATGGCGATCGGGCGCTCGGACAGCTCCGCTGCTTCGATAGTCGAACGATCCGCCGAATGGCTCATGTCGACCACCAGACCCACCCGATTCATCTCTTTGATGACCTGTTTGCCCATGCGCGTGATGCCGGTGTCTTCGGCCTCGTAACAACCTGTCGCCAGGAGGGACTGGTTGTTATAGGTCAGTTGCATGAACCGCGCGCCAAGATCGTGCAGGATTTCCACCAGCCCGATATCGTCTTCGATGGGCGAGGGATTCTGGAAGCCAAAGAACACGGCTGTCCGCCCGGTTTCGCGCGCGACGTCGATATCGCTGGCCCAGCGGCCCTTCATGATCAGGTCGGGGTACAGTTCGAACCAGCGGTTCCACTTTTCAAAGTTCAGAACCGTTTCGCGGAAGTTCTCGTGGTACGAGATGGTGACATGGATCGCGTCCACGCCACCTTCACGAAGTTGGCGGAAGATCTTCTCCGACCAATTGGCGTATTGCAGCCCGTCGATGCGCATCAGACCGGTGTTCCCGCGCTGATATAGGCGGTTTTGACGGTCGTGTAGAATTCCGCCGCTGCCTTGCCCTGTTCGCGTGGCCCGTACGAGCTGTCGCCGCGCCCACCGAAGGGGACGTGATAGTCGGTGCCTGCCGTCGGCAGGTTGACCGTGACAACACCGGTGCGAGCGTTGCGGCGGAAGTGGGTCGCGCGCGCAAGGCTTTGGGTCACGATGCCTGACGTCAGTCCGAAGTTGGTGTCGTTCACTACGTTCAGCGCTTCTTCATAGCTGCCAACCTTGATGACGCTGGTTAGCGGCGCAAACATCTCTTCGCGGTTGATACGCATGTTGTTGTTGGTGTTCAGGAAGACACCAGGGGACATGTAGAACCCGTTATGCGGCATCTCCAAGCGCTGACCGCCGCAGGCCAGTTCCGCACCCTCGGACTTGCCCAGATCGACATAGGCGAGGTTTTCGTTCAACTGCTGTTCGCTGACGACCGGTCCCATCTGAACACCTTCTTCCAGCGCGTGGCCGACTTTCATCGCCTGCGCGCCAGCCACGAGTTTCTCGACAAACGCGTCATGCACACCGGTATGAACAACCAGACGCGAAGACGCGGTGCATTTCTGACCCGTTCCGCCGAATGCGCCACCAAGGGCCAGCGTCACCGCCAGATCCAAATCCGCATCGTCCATAACGGCCAGAGCGTTCTTGGATCCCATCTCCATCTGAACCTTGGTCAGGTTCTGAATGGCTGCCGCGGCAATGCCCTTTCCGACCGGGACCGAACCGGTGAATGAAATCGCGTTGACCTTGGGGCTTTCAACCAGACGCTGACCGATCGACCTGCCAGAGCCCATGACAAGGCTGAAAAGACCCTTGGGGATGTCCTGACGCTCGATAATCTCGGTAAGCGCCACAGCGGACGCCGGGGTAATATTCGCGGGCTTCCAAACAACTGCGTTGCCATAGCATAGCGCCGGAGCGATCTTCCACGAGGCAGTCGCGGTCGGGAAGTTCCACGGGCTGATGATGGCAACCACGCCGACAGCCTCACGTCGCACGTCGATCTCCACGTTGGGGCGGACACTGTCGGCATTTTCACCGATCTGGCGCAGGCACTCGGCAGCGTAATAGGTGAAGAACTGACCGGCGCGATAGACCTCGCCTTTGCCTTCGGCCAGCGGCTTGCCCTCTTCGCGGGACAGCAGGGTGCCCAGCTCTTCGGCGCGCGACATCAACTCATTGCCGATGCTCATCAGGACAGCTTGCTTGCGCTCGGGCAAATAGGCTTCCCACTCCGCCTGCGCAATGCGCGCCTGATCCAGCGTTGCCTCGAGTTGATCGGCGCTTGCCTGAGCAAACATACCGACCAGATCGCTCAAGTCCGAAGGGTTGCGGTTTTCAATCTCGGATTCACCCGCCAGCCATTCGCCGGCGATCAGGTTCAGTTTGGTCACGATGCGCCCCAGAGTCATAAAATAGGTCTGGCGCAGGATGGCTTTATTTGATGATATCAGTCAAACTCAAATAAATTGAGCAAACTTCAGAAAAGGTGAAGCTTGGCGATCAAGATCGAGACATTGCGGTGTTTTTGCACCGTCGCCCAAACCGGCAATCTGGTCGAAGCTGCCGACAGGCTAGGCCGCACACAGTCGGCGGTATCAATGACCCTCAAGCAGTTTGAGGAACATCTGGGCAAGAAGTTGTTTGAAGGAGAGCGCAAAAACCAGCTGTCTCCGCTGGGTATGCAAGTCTTTGAGGCAGCACTGAAACAGGTGCGGCAGTTCGACCAGACTATTCTTGAGATTGAGGCGGCCGCCAAAGCCGAACACGGCCTGCTGCGCATCGTGTCGGTGCCATCGGTCGCCGCGTTAGTGTTCCCAAAAGTGTTGGCGCACATCACCCAACGCTTTCCCGGCGTGAAGGTCGAGCTGCGCGACACTGACACGCAGCAGGTTCTGGACGCGTTGGTCGAGGGCAAGGCGGATATCGGTATCGCATCGGGGCAGCACGCGCTAAACGGTGTCCGGTCGATTCCCCTGTTCCAGGACAGGTTCGGTCTTGTCTGCGCGTCCGATCACCCGCTGATGACGCAGCCGGTGCCTCCGACAATTCAACAAGTTCTGTCGACACCGTTCATCCGAAATGCGCTGTGTGAACATATCCAGTCGCCGCGGTTTCACGAGTCTGAAGCGCAGGCAGACGTAACCATTCACAACACCCATTCCTTGATCACGATGGTCCGGACTGGGGATTGGGTCACTGTTCTGCCGCAAACGGTTGCCGATTTCATTCCAGAGGCGACGGCGTTTCGCGAAATCGAGGACTTGCCTGATCAACGTCAAGTCTGTCTTTATGTAAACGAACGCGCGCGGTTCAAACATCTGACCCAAGAGACAGTTAGTTACATTCTGGAAAAGGGCACCGTTTAACAGCAAACTTCCTGCGCTGGTTCCTGATGTGACGCCTGCTCAGTCGCAGTTCCGGAAAAATCGAAATATTTCTACGATAATCTCGAATACAAGGGTCTGATGGACGTAACTCTTGATGGGTGGCGCGTCTGCGTGCTTCAGTTTTCTGGCCAGCTTGGCGCATCGCGCCGGTGGCCAATAACAGGGGAAGTATCGTCTTCCCGACTTGGTTTGCAAGGTGCACCAATGCCCACGGGTAGAACTTCAGCACCGCGGACGCCCAACATGGAGACACCAAATGAACAAACTAGCCACGTTACTGGGAGGCGCGTCCGTTGCGATCGCCGGACCAGCTCTTGCCGCTGATATTGTGATCGGTGTGCCGAACTGGCCTTCGGTAAACGCGACAGCGCATATTCTGAAGGTTGCGATTGAACAGAACCTCGGGCTTGAGGTTGAACTTCAGAACGGCACCAACCCGATCGTGTTCGAGGCGATGGACTCCGGTGCCATGCATGTTCACCCCGAAGTGTGGATGCCGAACCAGCAGAACCTGCACGACACTTACGTCACAGACAAAGGAACCGTCGCGTTCAACCCCAACGGCGTCGAAGCCTTTCAGGGGATGTGCGTGGACAAGGCGACTGCGGATGCCAATGATATCAGGTCAATTGACGATCTGACCAATCCGGACATCGCGGCGCTGTTCGACAGCAATGGTGATGGACAGGGTGAGCTGTGGATCGGCGCGCCGGGCTGGGCCTCGACCAATGTCGAGAAAATCCGGGCCAAATCCTATGGCTATGATCAGGTCTTTGAACTGACCGAGATCGATGAAACCGTTGCCTATGCCAACCTCGACAACGCGATCAAGGCTGGCGATGCGTGGGTTGGGTTCTGCTATACCCCGCATTACGTTTTTGAATTGCATGAGTTGCAGGTGCTGGAAGAGCCCGCCTATGACGCGGCGAAATGGAACGTGTTGCAACCGACCGATGATCCGGACTGGCTGGAAAAATCCGAGGCCGGTGTTGCCTGGGATCTGGCCTATTTGCATCTGCACTACGCAAAGTCCCTTGAGGAAGAGTACCCCGAAGTCGCCCGTATGCTGTCCAACATGAAACTGGATACCGATACGGTTTCGGCGATGACCTATGCTCTGGTGATCGACGGGAAGGAACCGGCGGCCTACGCAGAGGAATGGGTTGGCGCAAATGAAGATGCCGTTCTGGGTTGGATGTCCGAGTGATTGACGCCCTTCGGAACTGAAACTCGGACAGGCCGTCGGGAAAGCCCGGCGGCCTGTTTTGCATCAAAGGGATGAAAATGACCGAAACAGTCGTTAAACTGACGGATGTCTGGAAGGTCTTTGGCGCCCGAGCCGAAGAAGCCATGGAAGCCGTCCGGAACGAAGGCATTGGAAAGCCTGAAGTTCTGGAAAGATTCAATTGTGTGGTAGGCGTTCAGGGCGCGACCTTCGAAGTGCCAAGGGGCGAGATTTTCTGCATCATGGGCCTGTCGGGTTCAGGCAAATCTACGCTGGTGCGCCACGTCAATCGCCTGATCGAACCCACCGCCGGAAAGATCGAGATTCTCGGGCATGACGTGTCCAAGATTTCCGAGGCCGAACTGCGCCGCATCAGGGCCATGCAAATCGGGATGGTGTTTCAACATATGGCGCTGATGCCGCACCGCTCGGTTCGGGATAACGTGGCCTATCCGCTGGAAATTCGCAGAGTTTCCAAGTCCAAGCGCTGGGCGGTTTCTGACCACGCCTTGGGGCTGGTGGACCTGACCGGTTATGAGGACCGTTTGCCCAAGGAACTGTCGGGCGGTATGCAGCAACGGGTAGGGATTGCCCGTGCGCTGGCCTCGGACCCTGAAATTCTGCTGATGGATGAGCCATTCTCGGCGCTCGACCCATTGATCCGGCTGCAGCTGCAGGACCAGTTCAAAGCGCTGGTGGCGCAGTTGCAAAAGACCACGCTGTTCATCACGCATGATTTGGACGAGGCCATTCGCATTGGCCATCGCATCGCCATCATGAAAGACGGTGTAATCGTTCAGATCGGTACGCCCGAAGACATCGTTATGAACCCGGCAGACGACTATGTGCGTGAATTCGTTCAGGGTATTTCCAAGCTCAAACTGGTCAAGGCGCATTCGATTATGGAGCCGATCGAAAGCTACTCTGGCCCCACCGAAGGCGCGCCACGCGCAGATGAAGGCGCAGATCTGGACCAGTTGATCGATCTTGCCGTCAATACGGACCTGCCGGTCATCATAACCGATTCAGGCAGCGACGTGGGGGTCGTAACAAAGCCGCGTCTGCTGCGCGGTATTCAGGGGGGCAAAAATGACTGATGCAACAATGGAACTGAAAGTCACAGCCGCCTCGGACATCGAAGTCGACCGCGATGCGCTGGACCGCTCTATTCATGAGTTCGTCGGGCCGAACGGTGACTATTACGTCAAAGCGTTTCACAAAATTCACGATGCGACCAGCGGAGTGCCCAACACGTTCAATTTTTGGGCGGCTGTATTGGGGCCGTTCTGGTCCGCCTCACGTGCGATCTGGGGAATGTTTTGGACGTTCCTGATCCTGGAAATCATCGCCTGGGTTCAAATTGGACGCGGCGCCTGGGGAAATCCCGGTGCTGACCTAGCAGAACGCGCCGCGCGTCAACAAGCGCGCGCGGACGAGTTGTTGGCCCGCGCGGCGGACGCCACGGAAAAAGCGGATATCGACCGTTTCAACAAGCTGGCGGCGAACATCCAGAAAGCAGCGGATTCCAGTTTCGAGAAAGCGGCGGCGGCCCAGTCCGAAGCATTGGGCATCATGATCACCGGCCTGCTGATGCTGCTGGTTTTCAAGCTGGTGCAGGGGTTTTACGCGGACCGTGTATACGAAAAGCAGTACTCGAAGTGGCGTATCGATCCTAACAGTACTGAAAGCGGCCGTTCAACCCGCAACACGGTTCTGGGCGCGGTGCTGATAGCCGCCATTGGACCGTTGATCGTCTACAAGTTCACCGTAAACGCCTCACTGCCGTTGCTGGACGCATTCCCCGAGCAACAAGTATCCGAGATGATATTGGGCGAGGGCAACGGAACTTTGTTCTCAAGTCTCGCTAGCTGGATGGAGGCCCAGATCGACGCAGCGGCTGCGGCCGGGGGTGACGTATTCGACGGGATCGTTGCGGGCGTGCGTTCAGTTCTGGATGCGCTGACGGTCGCGCTGATCGGCTCTCCGTGGCCGGTTGTGATGCTTGTGATCTGCGTGACCGCATGGCGCGCGGCTGGACCGAGGGTGGCGATCTTCACAGCTTCGTCTTTGGCCTATATCGCGTTGCTGGGTTACTGGGACGTGGCGATGGAAACCGTGGCTCTGGTCGGGGCGGCGGTGTTGTTGTGCGTTGTGTTCGGTATCCCGTTGGGTATCTGGTTCGGTAAATCCAAACGGGCGTATCGCGCCGCCGAACCGGTTCTGGACCTGATGCAGACGCTTCCGGCCTTTGTTTACCTGATCCCGATTATCGCCTTCTTTGGCACGGGCAACCCGCCGGGCATTCTGGCCACGATCATCTTTGGCATGCCGCCGGTGATCCGCCTGACGGCCTTGGGGATGCAAGGCGTTCCTGAAAGTATCAAGGAGGCGGCGGTCGCATTCGGAGCTTCGAAATGGCAATTGCTGAAGGATGTCGAGATCCCGCTGGCGCTGCCATCGATCATGACAGGTGTGAACCAGACCATCCTGATGTGCCTGTCGATGGTGGTTATCATCTCGCTGATTGGCGGCGGCGGATTGGGCAAGGAAATCCTTGAAGCCCTGCAATACGCCGCCAAGGGGCCGGGCCTGTTGGGCGGGTTTGCAATCCTTTTCCTGGCCATGGTCATGGACCGGATCGTGCAAGGTGCCTTCCGGCGGGAAGACGAAAAAATCTGAACATTTGCGCCCCGGTTTAGATCGGGGCGTTTTCTTTGATCGAGGGAAATCATGACCGACCTTTACGAGCAATCCATGATGGACAATCTGTATTGGTGGGGTGTACCCACCTTGTTCCGTTGCCCCAATGTCGGACCTAAGGGACAGGATATCGCGCTGGTGGGGGTGCCGCATTCGACCGGTAATGGCACGACCGAAAGAGATCAGCATCTGGGTCCGCGCGCCTTGCGCCACGTCTCGGCCGTACAGCGGCGGGTGCATTCGGTATTCGAAATCGACCCGTGGAACAGCGCGCGGATCGCTGACGTGGGCGATGTCCCGTTTCCGAAGGCTAACGATAACGAGGACTGCATCGAACGCATCACCGAATTCTACAAGGATATCGATGCAGCCGGCGCGCGCCCCGTTTCCGTTGGCGGAGACCATTCCATCACCGGCGGGATCGTGCAGGCGCTGGGCCGAGGCCAGATTGCCGGTGGTCAGCCGGTCAGTTTTCTGCACCTTGACGCACATACGGATGTGTTCACAAAGGTCGACCATTTTCTGGGCGCCAAAAAGTCGGCGGCCCATTGGGGCGCGTATCTTGCCGATCAGGGGCAGGTTGATCCGACACGATCGATGCAGATCGGGTTGCGTGGCCATCCGCGCAGCCTGGACTGGCTGCAACCGTCTTACGACTATGGTTACAGCATCGTCACCATGCGCGAGTTCCGCCAGCGTGGGCTGGAGGACGTGGTTGCTCAGACCAAAGAAGTTTTGGGTGATCGTCCGGTCTATATCACGTTCGATCTGGACTGCCTCGACCCGACCGTAGCACCCGCTGTGTCCAATCTGGAGCCCGGCGAGAAGGGGTTCGATATTGATGAAGCTGTTGGCATCCTGCGCGCGGCGCGCGGGTTGAATATTGTGGGCGGCGATGTGGTCTGCATGATGCCGACCAAGGACAGTCCGAACAACATCACCGCGCTGACCGCAGCGGCGGTGATGTTCGAGATGATTTCGATGATCGCAGAGAACGTCGCCGCGAGTTAAGCTCGCCGAGCGTCGACGGCCTGTGCCAGAACGCAAAGCAATTCAAACATCAGCGAAATGCCCAGCCACGCGGTGCCTCCGTTCGGATCGAACGGGGGTGAGACCTCGACCAGATCGGCACCAATCAGGTTCACACCGGACATCTGGCGAATGACCTGCTGGGCCTGAAAGCTGTTGGGGCCGCCGATTTCCGGTGTGCCGGTGCCGGGCGCGTATGTCGGATCGACAAAGTCGATATCGTAGGTGCAATAGGTGGGGGCCGTTCCGACGATACCGCGCACCTCGGCCATCACGTCGTCGATGCCTCGATCAAACAGCTCTTCGATGCGGATGATGCGAATGCCCTGCGCCTCGCCCCACTCGATATCTTCGGTGTTGTAGGCAGTGCCGCGAATGCCGACCTGCACAAAGCGTTTGGGGTCGACGAGACCTTCTTCGACCGCGCGTCGGAACGGAGTGCCGTGAGTGAATTTATGGCCGCCGAAATAGGTGTCGAACAGATCTGTGTGGCTGTCGAACTGGATCAGGCCGACAGGGCCCGTGGCGGCCAATGCGCGCAGGACGGGCAGGGTGGTCAGGTGATCCCCGCCCGCGGTCAAAGGCGTGATGCCTTTGGTGTGCAGGGTCGAGTAATAGTCAGTGACCCGGTTTAGGGTGTCTTCGATATCGACCGGATTGGGCGCGACGTCCCCCAGATCAGCGCAATTGACCAACGAGAACGGCGCGACTCCGGTAACGGGGTTCATCGCCCGGATCATCGTGGAATAGTCTCGCATCTGCCGTGGACCATGCCGCGCGCCGGGGCGATTAGTGGTGCCGCCGTCCCAGGGAATACCGACAAGACCCAGTTCGACATCAGATATGCGTTCGTGGTCCAGATCCAGACTGGGCAGGCGCATGAAAGTGGGGATGCCGGCAAACCGGGCCAACTCCATCGCCGATACCGGCTGAAAAAATGAATCGGTCATGGGCCTATCCTCCGCAGGTTTCCTCGGGTGACCCTAGCGGGTCATCCACTAACTGGGAATGCCCTGTGGTTTTCAGATCAAAATGCGAAACCGTCTGCGAATTTCGGCGTCCTGTTCGGGCGTAAGATATTCTGGGTGATGGGTGGCCAGAACGTCCTTGGCGGCTTGATTTGCCGACGACCATGCATCCTTGGCGCCATCGTCTTGCCAGGTGCGCGGTTCCTGACGGTCCGCAAGTTCGGGATAAAAATAATCCCGTTCCATCGCAGCATAAGTGTGTTCGCTACCCAAAAAGTGCCCGTCACCCAGAACCGATTGGCAGATGGCGTCAAAGCCAAGGTTCTCTTCGGTAACTTCGATCCCGCGCAAGGCGCGATAGGTGTGCGAATGCATTTCGTTGTCCAGAACAAAAGCCTCGAAACTCGCGCCCAGCAGCGATGCGGTCATGCCCGAACTCTCGTAGATCAGATTGCCCCCGGCCAGCGCGGCGGCAAGTGACGTCATCCCCTTCTCAACCCCGTATTGCGCGTCAATGGCTTTGGCGTCCGTCATCGAGGCCGCGACGCCGGAAGGCAGCCCCATCCAATTGATGATCTGCGCGGATGCTGCGTTGAGAATCGCCGTTTCGCCGCTGCCTCCGGCGAATGACCCGGTTCTGAGATCCACGATGAAGGGCCAATTGGAAAACACCATAGGAAAGCCGGGTTTGATTGTGTTGACCATCACAAGGCTGGCCAGTGTCTCGGCCAGCGATTGCGCCAGAAATCCGGCCAATGTTGCCGGGGCCGTCGCCCCTGCCTGCGCGGCCGTGATACAGGACATCGGTATGTTGTGAGCAATGCATTCATAGACGACGTCCACCGCATCCTCGCCATATCTCAGCGGAGAAATGACCGGACTGATATGGGCTTTCAGAAAGGGTCTTTTGGCAAATTCACCTGGCCCTCCAGCCACGATATCCAGCATTTCAATGATTGGGCCAACGTGTTCGGCCAGTGTGAACGAGGTGGCCACCGGCTTGGTCGTGTTGCGCACCAGCGCGTAGACCGTGTTGACGTCCAGATCGACTACGTCGGGCACGTCGGTCGCCACGCAGCACCGGGTGAACCAGCTGACATTAGCCAACGTATCCTGCAGTCGCGTGAAGTCATGCAGATCGGCCAACGTGGACGGGCGGTAAACCCCGCTGTCGATGTCCAGCGTCTGAACCGCGGCGCCTCCGGTGCCGAAGAATACGCGGTCACCACCCACCTCGATCGAACGGCTTTCATCCCGACCGTGGAACACGAAATTTTTGGCGGCCGAATTGATCGCGCGCTGGACCATCGCGCGCGGAAACACCAGGCGGTCCTGCGCAACAGGTTGAGCACCGGCAACTAGGAGATCTGCAGCAAGCCGTTCCGGAACGCTCCCCATGCCCAGCTGCTCAAGCAGACGCAGGGCGGTGTCGTATATCTGCTCGATTTCCGCCGGGCTCAATGGCTTGAACGCGCCGCCTTTCTGACCGGGCGGGCAGGGATCGACAACCGGTTTGGCGGCACGCTGTGCATGGCGCGCTTTTCGACCGCTTCGTTTCGTACCCTCCGATGTCATCCGGCCCAATTCCCTTACTCTGTTTTCTGCACCGTAAGACGCAGAACGAGCCGACATCAAAGCGGAAACGCCATTTTCAGAATCCGAAATCGCAGTTTCGATTTTCCAGCACCGGCATTTGCGCGGTTGTCGCGGTAACCTGTAATTCCGCAAGACTTGTCCGGGACCTATGGGAGCAAAGCCAATGAAGTCACGGACCAGAGCCGTTGTGATCGGTGGCGGGATCGCAGGATGCTCGACACTGTATCACCTGACCCAAGAGGGGTGGAGCGATGTGGTGCTTGTCGAGCGGGATGAACTGACCTCAGGCACAACATGGCATTCTGCTGCGCAGGTTACCAATTTCGGCATGAACCAGACAATGGTGGGCCTGAAATCCCATTCGATCCGATTGTACAAAGAGCTGGCCGATGATCCGGACTATCCGATCAACTACCATCACGGGGACGGTGGGATACGTCTGGCCAATACCGAAGGACAGATGCAGGGCTATCGCCATTTCGCCTCAATGGCCCGGGGAATGGATGTGCATTTTGAGGTGATTGATGCCGATGAATGCGCACGCCGCCACCCATTGATATCGACCGACAACCTGATCGGCGGTTTGTGGGACCCACTGGACGGAGACATCGATCCTGCGCAATTGTGTCAGGCGCTGGCGCGCCGCGCGCGCAAGGCAGGGGCGGAGGTTTATCGAAACACGCCCGTAACCGGATTGACGCAGCACAGCGATGATACTTGGACCGTACATACTCAGCACGGGGATATTGACTGTGACGTCGTGGTCAACGCCTGCGGCTACAGGGTCAATGAAGTTGGCGCGATGATGGGGGTCCATCATCCCGTGTCGTCGATGGAGCATCAGTATTTCCTGACCGAAGAGATACCCGCCATACGCGATGCCGATCACCGGATGCCCCTGCTTCGGTGTCCGATCAGCGACTATTACTGTCGGCAGGAAAAGAATGGCCTGCTTGTTGGGTTTTACGAACAGGGCTGCAAAACTTGGGGGATGGACGGGATCGATCCGAATTTCGTCAACGCATTGTGCCCTGACGATCTGGACCGAGTGACGGATGTGTTGGAAGGCGCCTTCGCTCGTATGCCTGCGCTGATGGAGGTCGGCATTCACACGGTTGTTAATGGGCCGATCACCTACACAATCGACGGGGCGCCACTGGTCGGACCGATACCCGGCAAGCGCAACGCGTATTGCATTATCGGTTTGCGCGCGGGCCTTGGCGAAGGCGGGGGTCACGGTTGGCTGCTGGCCCAGCAAATCGTGCACGGAGAAGCGTGTTATGACACCTGGTGCCTCGACCCGCGGCGGTTCACGGGCCACGCCAATGTGGAACTGACAGCGCTCAAGGCGGTTGAGGATTACCAGAACGAATTCCGGTTTCACTTTCCCCATGAGCACCGTCCCGCCGGCCGGCCGGCCAAGACAACCCCTCTAACGCCTGTTCTGGCATCCGAAGGGGCAGAGTTCACTGTGGTCAACGGGTGGGAGAGGGTGGATTACATCAAACCTTCCCCTGAATTCTCACCAACACACAGTTTCGATTTTGACGAAACCTTCGATCTGATTGCTGCCGAGGTTCGGAATGTTCAGACCGGCGTTGGGTTGGCCGAAGTGAACGGATTCAACAGGATCGAAATCACAGGCTCGGATAGGCACGCGTTTCTGGACCGGATGTTTTGCGGTGCCGTGACCCGGCGCGAGGGGCGCGTCGGGCTGGGCTATCTGCTGAACCATCACGGAATGGTCAAGGCCGAGGCAACGGTGGCCAATCTTCCCCGCAGTGACCGGGGGCCGGGTCGTGTGTGGTATGGCTCGGCCGCCGCAAGCGAGTTTCACGACATGGACTGGTTGCGGACGCACTTGCAAAGCGGCGAAGACGTTCACCTGCGCAGTCTCACAAATGATCAAACTATTCTGGTATTGGCGGGCCCCAAGTCGCGAGAGGTATTATCGGGTTGTGCCAGAGGGGACTGGTCCGCCCATGCGTTCCCCTGGCTCAGCGTCCGTGAGTGTTTCGTCGGCATTGCTCCGGTTACTGTCATGAACCTCAGTTTCTCGGGTGAGTTGGCCTACGAAATCCACGTGCCCAACGCCTCGCTCTATGCGGCCTATCTGGCGCTGCGGCGGGCTGGCGAAGCGCACGGTTTGAAACTGTTTGGCGCGCGGGCCGTTGAGACGATGCGCATGGAGAAGAGCTTTTTGCATTGGAAAGCCGACCTGATCACTGAGTTTGACCCTTATGAAACAGGCCTGGAACGGTTTGTGCGACTCGATAAGGGCGACTTCGTCGGGCGCGAAGCGTTGCTGAAACGGCAGTCGGAGGGGCCGCGCAAAAAACTCGTTTCGCTGCAAGTTTCCTCGACCCGTGGTCCCGCGCATCCAGGTGCGTCGCTTATGCTGGGCGACAAGGTCGTTGGCACGATCACCTCAGGTGAATGGGGGCATCGAATCGGTCTGAACCTGGCGCATGGGTTTGTTGATCCTTCGGCAGCGGAGGTAGGCTGTGAAATGGAGCTGGACAGCTGCGGCCAACGCGTTCGCGCAAGTGTGATCCCGCCCTGTCCATACGACCCGGGTTTCGAGAGGATGCGGGCGTAGGCCCGGACCCGACCGCCAAATTCATCATTGCCGTAGAGGCAAATCTTTGCTTCGCTAGTTTCGAACAAATCGAAACAATGGTCGAATGCTGTGTCAAAGTCTTTAAGCCTGAGATGGCTGGAAGTTTTCCAGCTGATCGCCAAATCCGGATCAATCCAGCAGGTCGCGTCCGAAACGGGCTTGTCGATCAGTACGGTCTCGAACCATCTGCGCAGTTTGGAAAGTGCGCTGGGCATCGAACTGGTGGATCACGGTCGCAGACCAATGGGTCTTACACCGGCGGGCGAAGTGTTCGCGCGTTATGTCCGCGACGGCCTGACTGTTCTGAAGCGTGGTGAGGCGGAAATCCGCACGGGCAACTGGCAACATGCGACCGACCTGCGATTGGCGCTGATTGACGATTTCGATAACCAGATCGCACCTGACCTTGTTCGGTTTCTGGCGCAGGCCCTGCCGCGCTGCAATTTTCGGCATTTCACACGCCCAAGCCACGAAATCCTCGCCAAGCTGCAAGAGCACAAACTGGATGTCGGCGTCGCCACAAGACCACCGGGGCGTACCGAGGGGCTGATCGAGTATCCGCTTATGCGCGATCCGTTTGTAGTTGTGTTGCCCAACAGCTTTGAAGGCCGTCCCGAAGAGTTGTTTACTCCGGACGCGGATTTGCCATTGCTGCGCTACTCGCGCGATTACGTGATCGGAAAACAGATCGAGATACAATTGGCGCGCAGCAAGTTCAGCCTTCCGAACCGGTTCGAGTTGGAGTGCAATCAGTCCATCATCGGATTGGTCGCCCAAGGCAGTGGCTGGGCGATCACCACAGCGGCATGTTTTCACCGGACCCAGCGGTTCCATAACAGCGTCAAGGCCATGCCGTTTCCGGGCAGCAATTTTGTGCGGACCGTGTCGCTGTTCACTACCGAGGTGTACCCTGTCACGACCTCGGAATTGATTCAGAAGGTTATGGGGAAACTGATCCGGCAGCATTTCACGCGACCCATGTGCGCAAAGTACTCCTGGTTGAAAGACGAATTCCGCACCATGGAGTCAGAAGCCGCCTAGCTTTGGGGGGGGCTGCCCAGCGAAGGGCGATTCACGACGCGTGTCGCCAGCCGCTCACCAGTGCCAGTCGTTTGATTTTCGACCATCTCAATCAATTGCAGGGCTGCTTTGAGCCCCATTTCTCGATGCGGGACATGGACGGTCGTTAGTGCAGGGCTGACAATCCGGGCAAGTTCGATATCGTCGAAGCCTGTGATCGAAACATCGCCGGGTACGTTCAGCCCCAGCTCTTGTGCCTGCCGCAAGGCACCAGCGGCCAATACGTCGTTGCCACACAGGATTGCGGTCGGCGGTGTGTCCGTATTCATGAGATCGCGGAACGCGTTGGCACCATTTTCGATTTCATAGGGCGTTTCGATAATTTTCAGATTGCCGGTCTCGAGACCGCAGTTTCTGATCGCATCCCGAATGCCCTCAACCCTGAGGCGCGCACGATCATTGCCCTCGACGATGCCAGAGATCACTGCGATCTGTTCATGCCCTAGTGAGATAACGTGATTTGCCAATTCGAACATGGCCGCGCGGTTGTCAAATCCAATGGAGGGGAGCCTTGAACCGGGCAAAAAGGACCAGGCGATCAAGGCCGGGACTTTCTGTTGGTTCAAATAGTCATAGATCTTGGGATCGCGATCATGACCGATCAGCAGCAACCCATCGGCACCACGGGCAATCAGTGTCCGGATCTGCTCTTCTTCGATGTCGGGTTTGTACGCTGAGCTGGAAACCAAAAGCGTGTAGCCGCGGTGGTGCAACTCTTCCTGAAAGGCCTGAAGGCCGCGTGCAAAGATTGCGTTTTCCATGGTTGGAATGATTGCGCCAATGGTGAATGACCGCTTGGCTGCCATGACGCGAGCCGCAAAGTTCGGTGTATATCCAAGGGCGTCAACGGCGGATTGAACACGCTTACGCGTGGCTTCTACCACCCGGTCCGGATTGTTGAGGCAGCGTGACACGGTTGCCGTCGAAACGCCGGCCATTTTGGCCACATCATCCAGTGTCGGCGCGGACCGAAGTTTCGCCATTTTCAAACTCGCAATTTGCTTTTTTCAATAAGTGTAAACCTAACCGCACTCAGAGGAAAGCAGTTATGTAAGCGCTTGCATTTTGAATGTAAGCGCTTACAAATGACATCGAACCGATTCCAAAGGGAGTCCAAGAGATGTTTCTGGCTGCATCCATAATCGTGTTTGTCGTCTACTTTGCAAACGTGGCTTTGGGAGCATTTGCTGACAACGCCTTTCTTGGGGATGTCGGAGAGATGTTGGTTCTGTTCGCGGCCTCGATCCTGTTCGTTGTCGCAATTCTGAAAAAAGAGGCTGATCGCGACGCAGAAAGCGACGGCTGAATTTTTCCAATGGGAGGGCACTAAATGAAGAACGACAGAAACGAACTGGCGTCAGAAGAGCGCCGCAATTTCCTGAAGCTCAGCGCCAGCGGCGCATTCACGGCCGCTCTGGTTGCCGGTGCCGGGGGCGTCCTGTGGTCGTCCGAGGCTGCCGCGCAGACGGCAAAAGAAGAACGTGAGCGTGAGCAAGCGGCAGACCACGTGATGACCGTCGCTACTGCCTATGTGCTGGGTGCATCGCGCAGTTATCCGATCATGCAACTGGATCTCAAGGAGAACATCCAGAACGCAACGAACGGCAAGGTCTATGTAAAGCTGGCTCCGGGTGGTCAGTTGGGGGCCGGTGGGGCGCTGGTGCAAAAAGTGCAGGGCGGCACCATTCAGGCCGCGCAGCATTCGCTGTCCAATTTCGCACCGTTTGCTTCGACTGTGGACCTGATCAACATGCCGTACCTGTGCGGTTCGAACCAGAAGTTCACCAACCTCGTGCATTCGGGCACGTGGAAGAACGAGGTTCACCCGAAGGTCGAGGCCGCCGGGTTCAAGGCGTTGTTCTATGTGGTGATCGATCCGCGCGTTGTTGCGGTACGTCAGGGCGGTAACGCCATCGTAACGCCGGGTGACATGAGCGGTGTGAAGTTCCGCGTACCGGGATCAAAAATGCTGCAGCAATACTATCGTATGGTCGGCGCGAACCCGACGCCTGTTGCTTGGGGGGAGACCCCCTCGGCCATCAAGCAGGGGGTCGCAGATGCGCTCGATCCGTCGGTGGGTGCGCTGTATGTGTTCGGGTTCAAGGACATCCTAAGCCATGTGACCTTCACGCAGGCCGTGCCTGACAGTCAGGTCTATTCGTGCAACCTCGAATGGTTCAACTCGATGCCGCCGGACGTTCAGGAAGGCATCATGTGGGGCTCTGAAATGACCAGCCATCAGAACCTTGCCAAAGTTCCCTCGGCCCGTGCCTATGCCATGGCCGAGCTGAACAAGGCTGGTGTGGAGTTCCATTCGCTCAGCGCGGACCAACTGGCCGAATGGGAAAGTGTTGGCGGGTATCAGAATGCCGACTGGGATCCGTTCAAGACTGAATTGGCCGGGTCGATGGACGCCTTCGAGAAACTGGTCGAGGCGGCCGGTACGCAAGGCCAATACTACGTCCACGACGCCTGATGCCATCGCTGCGAGCGCTTCTCAGGCGCCCGCGGCACACTCAATCAGCCGGGCCGGAAAAAGCATAAATCCGAAGGCACTGGCTTGGCTGTCCATTCATCGAGGGAACCGATGACCTTACTGCAAAACATAGACCGCAACGCCGAGCGCTGGCTGCTGCTGGTGTTCTACGTGATGCTGGTCATCACAATGGCCATCGAGGTTCTGCGGCGTGAGATCTTTGCCTATTCCTCGATCTGGGGCGAAGAGATCGTCCGGTATTCGTTCATCTATTTGGCCTGGATCGGAGCCGCAGCGGCGGTCAAGGAACGCGCCCATATTCGCATCGACGTGATCATGCACTACCTTGGGCCGCGCCCCAAGGCGGTGCTGTATATCTTCGGCGATCTGGTGATGTTCTTGGTCGCGATCATCGCTCTCTATTGGTCGTATGAGGCGGTTCATGTCTCGGCCAAGTTCGGATCTGTCACCGACGGTTTGCGCGTTTCCAAGGTCTGGTTCTTGATGGCGGTTCCAACCGGCTTTGCGCTGATGATCTGGCGCCTGATCCAGTCATTCCTACGTGATCTTAAATCCCTTCGTGACGGCACTCCCGTCTTCGAAGGCGACAAGCTGTTTGACTGAGGGTGAGGCGGATGCTCTGGAACTCTCTCAATCAAACCGTGGAGCTGGGGTGGGATTTCTATGTCCCGGTGATCCTGTTCGTTGCACTGATTGCCATGGCGGTTCCGGTTTGGGCTGCGATTGGATCGGCGGCAATTGTCATGCTGGTCATGTCTGGCGATCTGCCTCTAAGTCTTGTGGGCGAGAGCCTGTTCACCGGCATTGACGCATTTGCCCTGACCGCTGTGCCCTTGTTCATCCTGACCGGTGACGTGCTGGTCCGCACCGGCCTGTCGCGCAAATTCTTGGATGTGGCCGAAGCTCTAACCTGTTTCGCTAAAGGCGGTTTCGGATCGGCCACGGTACTGGTCTGCGGCATGTTCGCGGCGATCTCGGGATCGGATGCGGCCGGCGCGGCGGCCGTGGGACGCATGACGATCAACCGATTGGTCGAAAGCGGCTACCCGCGTCCCTACGCCTGTGCACTGGTCGCGGCGGGGGCCTGTACTGGTATCCTGATTCCACCGTCGATTGCCTATATCATCATCGGCCTCGTGCTGGGAATATCTGCCTCGACTCTGTTCCTCGCCGCGCTGATCCCCGGTCTCGCCATTCTGGTTTCCATTCTTATCACCAACATCATCATGAACCGCCTCTACGCCTATGAGGGCGGCGGCATGATGACCATGGGCGAATGGCTGGCAAATTTAGGCAAAGCGCTGAAATCCGGCTGGTACGCTTTCATCGTACCCGGCATCATCTTCTATGGCATTTTCTCGGGCCGCTTGACACCGACCGAGGCCGGTGCGACCGCAGTGGTCGTCACCATCATCATGGGCTTCATCCTGCGCACGCTGACACTGGCCGATTTCCCGTCGATGCTGGTCAGTTCAGCCAAGGTGAACGGAGTTATCCTGCCGATCATCGCCTTTTCGGCCCCTTTGGCTGAGGCACTGGCGATCATGGGAGTGCCGCAGGGCTTTGTTGCTTCGGTCACGGCTATGACAGACGATCCGTACCTTTTGATCCTGCTGATGATCGGCATCCTGATCGCTGCGGGCTGCGTAATGGAAACGACGCCAAACATTGTTATCCTCGCCCCGATACTGAAGCCACTGGCCGACAATATCGGCATGAACGAGATTCAGTTCTGCATCATGATGATCACCGCGCTGGGTGTTGGGTTCATCACTCCACCGCTGGGCCTGAACCTGTTCGTCGTATCAGGCATTACGGGCGAGTCCATCCTCAAGATCGCAGCCCGTGCCGTGCCTTTTGTTTTGACAATGCTGATCGTGGTTCTTCTGATTGCGTATGTGCCCTCGGTTTCGACCACTCTGCTTCCTGAAATCTACCAATAGGACTTACCGAATATGCCGCGTGACTACCTGAAAAAGGCAACTTTGACACCGCAATCCCATGCCACGGAAGTGCATGACACGGTCAAGACCATCCTTGCCGACATCGAGGTCGGCGGCGATGCCAAAGCGCTGGAATACGCAGCCAAGTTCGACAAGTACGAAGGCAATGTCTTGATGAGCGCAGAGGAGATCGAAGCCGCCATCGCGTTGGTGCCGGAAAAGCTGAAAGCCGACATCCGCTTTGCACATGACAACGTACGCCGCTTTGCCGAAACGCAGAAAGCTACAGTTTCCGATGTTCAGATGGAGATCGTGCCGGGTTTCATCGCCGGCCAAAAGGCCATCCCGGTGGACGCGGCGGGGTGCTACGTGCCCGGAGGGCGCTATAGCCACATCGCCAGCGCGATTATGACCGTAACCACGGCCAAGGTCGCTGGATGTCGCCATATCACGGCCTGCTCTCCTCCGCGACCGAATGAAGGCGTGGCGCCCGCGATTGTCTATGCTGCGCATATCTGCGGGGCCGACAGCATCCTGGCGATGGGTGGCGTACAGGGCGTGGCCGCTATGACTTACGGCTTGTTCGATCTGCCGCGCGCGAACATCCTTGTGGGCCCCGGCAACCAGTTTGTGGCCGAAGCCAAACGTATTCTCTACGGCAAGGTTGGCATCGACATGATTGCGGGGCCGACCGACAGCCTGATCCTTGCGGATAGCTCGGCGGATGCGCATGTGGTTGCGACCGATTTGGTCAGTCAGGCGGAACATGGCTATAACTCGCCAGTTTGGCTGGTCACCGATGACCGCGACCTTGCACAAAAGGTAATGGATCTGGTGCCAGTGCTGATTGACGATCTGCCCGAGTTGAATCGGGAAAACGCCGCTGCTGCATGGCGCGATTATGCCGAGGTTATTGTGTGTTCTGATCGAGAAGAAATGGCGGCATGTTCGGATGAATACGCGCCTGAACACCTGACCGTTCAAGCCGAGGATCTGGATTGGTGGCTGGGTCGGTTGACCTGCTACGGCTCACTATTTCTGGGGGAAGAAACCACAGTTTCCTATGGTGACAAGGCAACCGGCACGAACCACGTGCTGCCAACGTCAGGCGCGGCCAGCTATACCGGCGGGCTGAGTGTCCACAAATACATGAAGATCGTCACCTGGCAGCGGGCAACACGCGAGGGTTCGAAATCCATCGCTGAAGCCACCGCGCGCATATCCCGCCTTGAAGGGATGGAGGGACATGCTCGTGCCGCGGATATTCGTTTGGCAAAATACTTCCCCGACGAACAGTTCGACTTAACCGCCGATGGATGACCCCCGCGCGTTGTTTGATCTGACTGGGCGGGTGGCCTGCGTGACCGGGGCCAGCTCCGGCCTTGGCCGGCGGGTGGCGCTGGTGTTGGCCGCCGCTGGTGCGCACGTGGTCGGCGTGGCGCGTCGGGCTGAGGCGTTAGCCAATTTGCAGGCGGAAAGCGGCGATAACATAGATACCGTCGTCGCAGACATAGCCGAACGGTCCCGGGTTGCGTCGTTGGCCAATCAGGTCGGCGCCAGATTTGGCCCGCCGGATATCGTGGTGCATGCAGCGGGGGTCAACACCCGCGAACCGGCCGACGAAGTGACTGCTGACGGCTGGGACCAGACCCTCGCCTTGAACCTGAGCGCGCCGTTCTTCCTGAGTCAGGCATTGGTGCCCGCGATGAAGGTCAAAGGGTGGGGACGGATCGTAAATTTTGCCTCGCTGCAGACAACGCGCGCCTTTCCCGGCGGGGTCGCTTACGGAGCCAGCAAAGCCGGTATCGGACAGTTGACGAGGGCCATGGCCGAAGCGTGGTCATCTCACGGTATTACCGCCAATGCCATCGGTCCGGGGTTTTTCCCGACCGAGCTGACACAGGCCGTGTTCGACGACCCTGAACGCGCTGCCCGTAACGCTGCACAGACCTGCATGCACCGAAACGGGCAGATGGCGGACATCGATGGACCGATCCTGTTCCTGTGCTCACCGGCGTCAGATTATGTCACCGGGCAGGTTTTGATGGTTGACGGAGGGTTCACAGCGAAATGAAAGCGCTTGTTTACCAAGGTGTTGAGCAATTGACCTATGAGGATGTTCCCGATGCCTCGCCCGATATCGGTGAACAACTGATCCGGGTTGAGGCTGTCGGAATCTGTGGCTCGGACATGCATGCTTATCTGGGTCACGATGCGCGCCGTCCAGCGCCTCTTATTCTGGGCCACGAGGCCGCGGGCATCATTGTTGGCGGGCCACGTGACGGTACGCGAGTGACGATCAATCCGTTGGTAAATTGTGGTGAATGCCCGGCTTGCCAGGCCGGGCGCGAAAACCTGTGTATTGACCGCCAGATCATCTCGATGCCTCCGCGCGAAGGGGCATTCGCGCAATACGTCGCTATGCCAGATTCCAACTTGGTAGAGGTTCCGGATCACGTGACTTTTCAGCAGGCGGCGCTGGCCGAACCACTTGCTGTCAGCTGGCACGCCGTCCGGTTGGGCCTTGAGGCGCTGCACCCTGCAATGGGACGGCAAGCGCTGGTGATCGGAGGCGGCGCAATTGGTGTGGCTGCCGCGTTGGCATTGAAGGCTGCAGGTATCACAGACGTGACTCTTGTCGAACCAAACGAGCCGAGGCGCGTGTACCTGCAGGAGCTTGATGCTTTCAAAACCCGCGCAGCCACGACTGATAACTACCCTTTGGTGATCGATGCCGTTGGCTTCACAGCAACCCGTGCTGCCGCTTCGCAGCTTGTTCAGCCGGGTGGCGTGGTAGTGCATGTTGGGCTGGGCGAAGACACAGGAGGTTTGGACATACGCCGTATGACCTTGCAGGAAATCACATTTATCGGCACCTATACGTATACGGTCGAGGATTTTCGAAAGACCGCGCAGGCGATTTTCGATGGTCGTCTGGGCGCGTTGGACTGGGTGGAGGAGCGGGCGTTGCCCGACGCTGCCGCCGCGTTTCGTGACCTGCGGAGTGGTGTGGTCGCCGCGCCAAAGATTATCCTCGCTCCCTGGGTCTAGGCCCGGCAGTAACGGAGGTATTCATGTATAAAAAAATTCTCGTACCAATGGCGTTGGATCACGGAATTTCCCAACACACTTTGGAAGTTGCCCGGGCGTTGTCGGCAGAGGGTGCCGAAATCGTGGCCTTGCATGTCTACGAAATGCCCCAAGGGTCCGTCAGCGCCTATCTCGACAAGGATGTCGTCTCCGAAGGGTTCCGCGCGGCGCGTAACCTGTTGAGAGACAAGGTTTCAGGGCTCGAAGGTGTACAGGCAGAAATCGTCAAGGGACACACGGCCCGTACGGTAATCGATTTTGCTACTCAAAACGACTTTGACTGCATTGTCATCGGTTCGCACAAACCCGGCATCAGCGACTATTTTCTTGGATCGACTGCGTCGCGCGTCGTCCGTCATGCGCCCTGCGCCGTGCATGTGCACCGCAGGCTTTAACCCGTAAATCGCGCCACGCGCGCCCCATACAGGACTGACAAAACGGATATGAACATAGACAAAAAAATCACCGACGATCTGGTGGCCAACGATATTTCGTTTGTCACCACCGTTCCGTGCAAGCAGCTGGCCGGGGTGATCGAAGAGATCGACGCGCGCGAAGGGATCTATCACATCCCTTCCAACAAGGAAGATGAAGGAATGGGCCTGTGTGCCGGTGCATGGATGGGGGGTAAACGCCCCGCCATAATCATGCAGAACACAGCGATCGGTGTGACGATCAACACGCTGGCGACGTTGATCCAGTATTACCGGATTCCTTTGCCAATGCTGATTTCTTATAGGGGCGAATTGCGTGAACCCATCGCCTGTCAGGTAGAAATGGCAGTGCATACCAAGGCGCTGTTGGCGCAACTTAACATCCCGACCTACCACTTCCATAACCAGTCAGATGTCGAGGAATTGGACGCGATCCTGAAATACACCTTCATGTGCAACAAGCCGGTCGCCATTCTGACTGACGCCAATTTCTGGGGAGGCTATGGCGACCAATGATCCGTTCTGAAATCCTGAAAGAAATCGCGCCGATCCTCCGGGATCAACTGGTCGTCTGCAATATCGGCATTCCCAGTCAGGAACTGCACGCCATCGACGACCAGCCCACCAATTTCTACATGCTGGGCACGATGGGTCTGGCCTCGTCCATCGGCCTGGGGTTGGCTTTGTCACAGCCGAAACCGGTGATCGTGATCGACGGCGACGGGTCGGTTCTGACCAATCTGGGCACCTTGCCGACCATCGCCAACAATGTGGCCGACAACTATATCCTTTTGATTGTCGACAACGGCTCTTACGGGTCGACCGGGGATCAGCCGACTTATGCCGGCCAAAAAACCTCTTTGTCCAAGATGGCGGAGGCGGCAGGGTGTGAGCGCGTAATCGAGTGTCGCGCCGAAGACACCGGTCGCGTTTTGCAAGAGGCTCTGGATGCCAAGAAAATGACGATCATCGTCAGTAAGTGTGAAAGCGGCAATGCCAAGATGCCGCCGATTACAATGGACCCCGTTGTTATCCGCGATCGCTTTATGAAAGCAGTGCAAGGCACTTAACGCATTCCGCCGAGTAAACCCCAAACAAACGCCGCCTGTCACAAGGCGGCGTTTTTCGTTGGCGGGCAAGGGTCGGTTTGGTGCAAAGAATGCGATGTGATATTACGTTGGGTAAGGTGCATTTCTAACCGCAGTTTTTCCGAAGTTTCATCACATGGGGGGAAGGCTATGAAACTCAGCAAAATTACTCAGATCACATTGACTGGCGCAGCCCTGATGGTCTGCGGGCTGTCGACGGCTGAGGCTCAGAACCGCGAGGAAAGTCAGGGTATGGTGCTGCTGCGCGGGCTGCCGACGCTGGATACCAAGCACAGTGTGGCAATTGTCGAGCTGGATCCGGAATCCGACCGTTTCGGAGAGATCCTCAGCGAGGTTGAACAACCCGACATGGAACACCCGCTGCATCACCTGTACTACAGCCCAAATGGGCGCCTGTATTCGACCGGGCTGGACCCGTCCTGCAGCCTGGCCGAGATTGGACTGTCCCGTGACGCCAGCGGGACGCCGGTGATTGAAGGTTTCACCTGCCTGGACACCAAGGGACAGGTCGTTGGCGAAGACATCATGTGGACGACCTCGAACGGGCAGGAGTACATGTTCGTGACCTTCATGGGCGGCACGGGCGGAGATGATGGCGGTTCGGTTGGTGTGTTCGACACGCAGACCAACGAAGTCGTCAAGATCATTGAAGCCCGCAAAAGCCAGATCGGCGAGGGCGAGCCTTACATCATGTACCCGCACGGTATTTCCGCGTTCGAAGACCGGATGGTGGTCACCTCGACGATACATCCGGACATGGCCACCGGGGTGGGAAACGTATTGACGATTATCGACCTCAATACGCTCGAACCCATCGAGAATATTCTGGTTGAAAACGAGAAGCCGTTGGATTTCCCATCTTCTCCGGTCGAGGTTCTGTTTGCGCGGCCCAGCATGCATGCGGACATCGAACCCGCCATTCTGGCTAATACGATGTTCGGGTTTGAAACCTGGAAAGTGCCTTATGACGCCAGCTCCAAGACTTTCGGAGAGGCTGAGGTCATCTACAGCGGTGTCTCCAATGAAACCGCAGTTCCGCTGGAGTTCTACGGCACCGAGGACGAACTGTTTATCTCGCACGCCCTGCCGGGCGTTGTGAAACGCTATGAATTGGCGGCACTGCCCGAGTTGGTTTCAAGCGGGCCGGATATCGTCGCCGACCCGGGTGCGCATCACATGATCTTTTTCACGTCCGCGTCCGGTAGGGATCTGATCGCCATTCAGAACAATCTGCTGAATCTGGGGAACGCGGCCGACGAGGACCCGACCGATGTGGATTTCATCGCCGATCTCAACGCCCACACGATCACGATTCATGATCTGGCCTCAGGTGAGCGCATTGCCGAGGTGAATTTCAAAGAACGCTACAACAAAGGCGTGGACAACGTCGAAGGGCTGTTCGGATCAGGTTTCGTGCACCACCATTAATGCTCTGGAGGCGCTATGCTTCGAGTGTTTTTGACAATTACCGCTGCCGCATTGATTGCGGCGGCGTGGGTAATGTGGGACCGCGCGCGTGGAACGGTGCCGACGCCCATCGCGGATTTCTCAGCACCCTTCGTATTTGGGCGCTTTGCCGTCCCGCCGGACAATCCGTTGACCGAGGAAGCCTTTGCCCTGGGCAGGCACCTATTCTACGATCCTATTCTGTCCGGCAACAATAAGGTCGCGTGCGCATCGTGCCATGTGCAGGCTTTGGCATTTACCGACGGGCTGGCAAAGTCACCTGCGTTGTCAGGTGGCGAACTGAACTTCAGTTCGATGAGCCTGGCCAACCTGCTTTGGGGGCAGGAGAGGTTCTTTTGGGATGGGCGCGCAGCATCGTTGGAGGAGCAGGCTTTATTGCCAATCCAGCACCCGGATGAGATGGGTCAGGACCTGGACGCGTTGATTGGCGAATTACAGACGTCAAGCACGTATCGAAAGATGTTTCGCCAGGCATATGGCGAGGTCAGCGCCGAAAATGTCGCACGCGCGCTGTCGACATTCATGCGCATGTTGATCTCGTCAGACTCGAAGTATGACAAGTACCTGCGGGGTGAGGCGCGATTGACTGCGCAGGAAGAACACGGGCGCAAACTGTTCATGGCGCATCCGGATACAAAAATTTCCTTGCGCGGTGGGAACTGCATCGACTGTCACAGCCAGTTTCTGACGTCCGGGTTCCGCGATGCGCTGGACGGGTTTTCAAACAATGGGCTGGATTCAGACGAAGACCTGCCTGATGGCCTGATGGCCGTAACGGGTAACCCGGCGCACAAAGGCTTCTTCAAGGTTCCAACACTACGCAACATCGCGGTGACTGCGCCGTACATGCACGACGGGCGATTTGAGACGTTGGAAGATGTCATGGTGCACTACAATGACGGTATTGTCGTCAGCGATACGCTCAGCCCATTGATCCTTGAGGCAGACAATGCTCCGGAAGCCGGACAGCAAACTGTCGGCCTGCGCATGACGCCCGAAGAAATTGAGGCAATCATCGCCTTTCTGCATACGCTGACCGATGATGCCTTTCTGACAAACCCACGGTTTTCCGACCCGTTCGAAGGAGACACCTGATGCGACGTTCTCGGGTTTTTTGGGGGATTGCGGTGCTGCTGATCCTGATCGTTGGAGGCGCATTGCATGTCGCGCTCAAGCCTGAAGGCAGGACTTCGATCACTCTTAGCTTTCATGCCAAAATGGGCGATACCCCTCTGGTATATGACGAATTTGTCTATGAGAATCCCGGCGGGTCCGGCACATTCAGGGTTCGCGATTTTCGGTTCTATCTTAGCAATTTGACCTTATCGCAAGAAGGAACGCCGTTCGCCCAGCCCGATAGTTATCATCTGCTTCGGTTCGACAATCCCAACAAGTCGCATTTGATTACATTAAATGATGTGCCTCTTGGCGCCATTGATCACGTGCGCTTCCTGATCGGCGTGGACCCTGATGCCAATGGCTCGATTGAGGCGCGGGGCGATCTGGACCCCAACAGCCAAATGGCTTGGAATTGGGAAGTCGGTTACAAGTTCGTCGTTTTCGAGGGCGCGTTACGTGTCGGCGATAACGTGTCGCCGCTGGTCTACCATGTGGGTTTTTCCGAAAACGCGCGCGAGGTTGCGTTTGCTTTACCGCCGGGTCTTTCGGCCAATGATGGCACTGCGGTGCATCTGACCGTCGATCTGGCGAAACTGTTCGACGGTCCAGTGCAAATCGACATGGAGGCGCTGTCATCGGTCAAGTTCAACCGCGCCGACGCCAAGATACTGGCTGATAACTATGCGACCATGATCGACCCTGCGTTCTAGCAGGATCAGATCATGCCGGGCGCGGCGGAGTTCTTAGAACCGGTAGGTCGCGCCTATCATGGGCCCTGACTGGGAGAACTTGAAATCATTGCCGTTGATCTCATGATCGAATGAGATGTAGCGATAGCCGCCTCTGATCAGCCACCTTTCATTGATTTCGTAATCCGCGGTCAACAACACCTGCCATGTCTCGCTGTCACTGCTGAACCCGCCATAGTCGAAGAATCCTGTGCCTGACCATCTGTCATTGAATGCGACGCGGGCTCTGAAACCGATGACCGGGTCTGTCCAGCTTTCATCAACATTGATGGACCGGCCCGGTGCCGTCCCCGGCAGAACGATGAAGTCCGTCTGAGTGCGGAACCAGCGGAAGCCACCAACCAAATCCACGAAACTCGTGTCAGTTGTGTAGGCCCTGTATCCGACATAGCCGCTGAAAAACTGAGTGGTGAGAGAGGTTTCCAGCCCTGAACTTGCTTCGCCCGGTGTGTCTGTGCCGAAAGAAACATCTGTGTAATTGTAGTCCGCGAGTAGGGACCAGCGCCCGTTGGTGGCCCCAAAGGCGCCCATGAAGGCGAGATCAAGGTTTGAAAGCGCGTCCGAGAAACTGAGCGTCCCCTCCACTGTTCCACGGGCCGTTTCTTGGGAAACCTCGGTCTCTGGCATAAACAAATATACTGTCGCTTCGTAAGACCAATCGGATTGCTGTGCAGAAGCAATCGGCGCCCATGACGCCAATGTCAGCGCGGCGGTTGCTATCGCCCTCTTAAAACCCATAGTAACTCTCCCTTTAATCCAAAATGGCAGTTCGATCCGACCACCCTTGTTATTCTGCGGCTTCACCAGCCTGAACCGAGCGCTGTCCCACGCGGTTGATATCCGTTTCCGGAAAGAACTCGGACCAGACGTGCCAGAACACACCAGCGCGCAGGGTTTCAACCCTTTGCAGTTTGCCCTGATCCGACATTCCCCAGAAATCGCAGCGGGTTATAGGCTGGCCGCTGTCATTGTACCAGACGCCAAGACTTTCATATTTCGGGTCGAGGCTCACAACAACATCTCGCCCGCCTACATTGGCGTTTACAATCCAATTGTTCTCGACCACGAAGTCATCGGTCCAGCATGTGGCGTCGTCGCCGATCGTGATCCCCCAGACATAGGTCTTGTTGGGCAATCGCCCGTCCGACCTGTCCATGTTGTCCATGACTGGCGCGTTTTCCTGATGTTGGCGCGCGATCCCCCAGCCAAACGTGATCTCTGTCACCATATCCAACAGGCGCAGGATAGGGTTGGTGGAGGGTTTGTTCAGATACACTTCGCCGTCCGGAAAGGCCTTTTGAAATCCGCGGAATGTCATTCGGTATGTCGGCCACGGCTGCATCCGTGCTTCGGGGCGCAGCGGGCAGGCGGGGCCGTTCGCGTCGGGGTCCCGATCCGCCTCGCGAAATCCGTAGATCTGCTGGATCGGTTCGCCGGATTCATTGTCTCGCAGGATCAGGTTGTTCCCATGTTGCGCCAACACCTCCAGATTCAGCCGGTGACCTTCGATGCGGGGTGCGTAGCCCTGTCCAAGATTTGCCATCGCACAAAAGGTCATGACGATGTCTTCCCCGCCCAAGCCGTCGGCGTTGCCTGCCAAATGGGGGCGCATGATCTGGGCATCCGGGTGCGCACGGGCGTGGCCGTTGTTCTCTATCACAATGACGGGCGCGGTTGGGCCGATGTATTTTTGCGCCTCGGAAATGGGAAAGAACGCGGCATCGTTGAGTTGATTTCTCAGCCCCAGATGGACCCAAACATACGGAAACCCATACAGCAGCAACACCAGAAATGCTGCGACAAGCCACAGCCAGAACGGACCGACACCCAGAATGAAATGCGCAAGCGTCGCGACTGCGAAACCGCCCAGTCCGACAGCGATCAGACGGTATTCGTGCCGGATAAAACGCACCATATTTTTTCGCTTTACCTTCAGCACCATCTGCGAAATGTCGCCAAGATCGCGAAAGTATACGAAGCCGATGCCAAGCGAAACAGCCAAGCCGAGTATGAATATTAGGGTTCCTGCCATTTGGACCACCTGATGTTGGAACGCGAGCGGCGCGCCCGAAGTTGGCTATTGCTGGGGCGAGGCACGTTTTGTCAAAAACGCATCGACGGCGAGTTGGGTTTCGGGTCGGATATTCTCGATCCCTTCGTAGGGCACGCCATAGGCGGGTGCGGTGTCGGGGAATTTCTCTTTGCGGGCCATGTGGCGGCCAAGGATGCGCGCGAATTCCTGCCCGCCCCAGGCACCAACCTCTGTTGAGACCGAATATTCTTCGCGCGTGTCCCGGTAGAGATCAAAGAACTTCGCCAGAATAGCGCTTTCCCCCGGTCCCGGCAGTTTCAGCTTTAGCTGGTCTTTCACGACCGCCTCGGGCTTGTTCACCGAATAGACGATGACGTGATCGCGACGGGCCTTGGATTCGTCGGAAAACAGTAGGGCAGCAGACTGGTCCACCCCATCCACCAGCCTATCCCGCGGAATGTACTGATCTGCCCCGGCAAAGCGCGACAGCGTCGTGTAGAGGTCGGAGACATGGATGATGCTGTTGAGCAATCCGTCTGCCTCGATCATGCCGGGCCAGCGGATGAAGGCATCGACACGGATTCCGCCCTCGGTCGTGTCACCTTTGCCGCCAGCATAGATCAGCGGGGTGAATCCGGATTGCGGCGCGTATTTGGTGAAATGGCCGTTGTCGCCCATGACTACAACCACGGTGTTTTCCGTCAGGCCCAGCTCTTCCAGCCGCGCAAACAAGTCGCCCAGCCACTGATCGAGCAACTGCATTTTGTCCACATATAGACCGCCATTCACGCTCTCTGGTCCCGACCGTCCGGCGCGGGTGTTGTCCAGCGGGATCATCGGCCAGTATTGCAGGAAAAACGGGTCTTCCCCACTTGCAAGACGATCCAGTTCTTCCATTGTCTTGTCCTGAAACGCCTGGTTCATCTCATCGTATTTCGCAGCGTTCCAGCGCTCGCCCGGTTCCATGCGGATTTCGCGTATCGGCCCACCGGTTTCACCTTCGATTACGGTCATCATCGCGGCAGCGTCCGGTCGGAACCAACCGTCCAGCGTGTATTTGTCGTCATAGTCCTGGATCGCGACCGAGACCTGCTCTTTGATCGCGTCGTCGTTGAAGATGGTCAACTGTCCCTGCTGGTGGATGGCGTGCTGGGCATAGTCAAATCCCTGATTCATCGCCCAGCTTTCTGCGATATCGCCCATGTGCCATTTGCCGACATGACTGGTAGCGTAGCCTGCCTGTTTCAACACCTCGGCCAGCGTTACCTCATCGCTGGGCAAACCAAAGCCCGCGATATCCACGGTCGTATCGCCCATGCCCATTCGCACAGGCAAACGCCCGGTCATCTGCGCAACGCGGGTCGGTGTGCACGAAGGCTCGGTGTACATCCGCACCATCCGCAGTGCCTGATCTGAGAAATCGTTGATGTTCGGAGTCTCATATCCCCGAACGGCGTTGAGCTCGGGAATTCCCATGTCGCCAAAGCCCATATCATCGATCAAGACACTGATGATGTTCGGGGGATTTCCTCCGTTGCTTTCCCGAAACGCGGCCAGCGCGTCATCGACGGCGGCATCATCCTGCGCCCATTGCTCGCCATGCTGTGCTTGCAGGATGTAAAACTCCGCATCGTGTTGAATCGGGTTTTCCTGCGCATGTACCGATAAAGCGGTAAAACTCATCGACACAAGCATCAAAAAAGGCAACTTCATTCCAATTTCTCCCCAAGTATTCTGAGACCGAAGTCTCAAAACCCCATCATATTGAAACATTACTATGTTTGTTTGGAAATTTCTACGCGCCAACACCGTGCCGCTCGGGTTAAGTCAAAGCCTGGTGTGAGAAATACGTGAGTGCCCGCAGAGGACTTGCGACATGTTGCGGTCATTTCAGCCAATCATCGACAGCAATTACACATCAGTATGGTTCAGAACTTTGGGGAAAGAACAGATGGGCACAAGCAATATCGCGACTTGTTCTGACCGTGGCAGCAGGCCTAAAAAGCCGCCGGAATGGAAGCCAAACTCATGACGCGTTCTGAAACCAAAGACCCCGCCACCACGCCCCGAACCCGAGCGAAAGCGCGGCACATTCTGGACAATTACTACATCGGACCTTGCCGTGACGATGGAGTGTTGGAGATCTGGGGGTACACTGATCGCATGACCTATGCGCCGGGCGATCAGGTGGAGTTGCGGGTTTCAACGACGGCTGAAAGCTGGGATCTCGAAATTGGCCGGGACGGTTTGCGGTACGAACCGGTTCTGCACGAAGTTGGGTTGGAAGGGGTGCACCAAACGACACCCGAAGATTGCTCGGTCGTCGGATGCGGTTGGGATGTCACCTATGCGTTTACCATCCCCAAAGACTGGCAGGAGGGGGGTATCTGGTCACCCTCAGCGCTGGACGGGACGGCGACCGGGTCGAAGAGCATCATCTGTTTCTACTGCGCCGCTCAGCGGACAAACCGCCTGCGCCCTATATTCTGATCTGTGCCACCGGGACTTGGCTGGCCTACAACTGTTGGGGTGGGTCCAACCACTATGAAGGGATCACGGGCCCGGACAGAAATGCGTTCTCGCCCGTCGTATCCACCCAGCGGCCCTGGACGCGAGGATTCTGCAAACTGCCCGAAGGCGCACCGCGCGCAGTTCCGGAAGTGCCGCACGTGCCAGGAACCATGGTGCGGTACCCGTACATGGAATGGGCCTATGCCTACGGCTATTCCAAGAAATACGCGTCGGCAGGATGGGCCAGCTACGAGCGCCATTTTGCGCGCTGGGCTGAGGCACAGGGGTTCGAGTTCGACTTTGCCACCCAGCACGATCTGGACGCAGACCTGGACCTTTTGGCATGCTACAAGTGTGCGGTATTCGTTGGGCACGATGAATACTGGAGCGCAAACATGCGCCATGCCGTCGACCGCTATGTCACCCAAGGCGGAAGGGTAGCTCGGTTCGGCGGCAATTTTCTGTGGCAAACTCGGATCGAAGACGAAGGTCGTACGCAGGTTTGCTATAAGTATGCGACCGGTTCCGATCCCCTTGTGGGCACAGATCAACAGCATCTTGTGACCACCGCTTGGGAGGTTGCTCCGGTCAGTTGGCCTGGCACCGAGACATTTGGGGTCAATGGGCTGAAAGGTGTGTACGCGGGTCTGGGCCGGTGCGTCGGGCAGGGCGGCGGTGGATTTACTGTTTATCGACCCGGCCATTGGGCGTTGGACGGCACGCAACTGGGGTACGGCGATCAGTTGGGAGCTGGTTCGCGGATTTTCGGCTATGAGGTCGATGGGCTGGATTACCAGATGGAAGATGGCCTGCCCTTTCCAACCGGCACGGACGGAGCCGACCCGGCAATTCAGATATTGGCATTGGGGCTGGCTACGAATGTCGAACCGACGCACGGCGTCTGGGGCGAGACGGCCTATATCGGCGACGCGGATGCAGCCTTCAAAGCTCAGAGCCTATTCGGAGAAGTCACCGAGGAGACGTTGGATCGAAGTACCCGTGGGAATGGCGCAATCGTGCACCGGCAGCGCGGGCAAGGAGAGGTGTTCACCGCCGGAACATGCGAGTGGGTCATGGGGCTGACACGCTCCGATCCACAAGTGGAGCGGATCACTCGCAACGTGCTGCGCAGGTTTGGCTCAACAGATTGAGGAATTGCTTCGGCACCTCCAGGCTCTAGCGGTTGGGTCCGAAAACCGACCATCCGGTTGCGCGCACCAATTCCTGAAATGCGATCGTTGCCAGATGAGAGTTGCCTTTTGGGTCCAGCCCGGGGCTCCATGCAGTGACTGCGGCAATGCCGGGCACAATGCAAAGGATACCGCCGCCGACGCCGCTTTTGGCCGGAAGGCCTACGCGGAAGGCGAACTCGCCGGAGGCATCGTACGAACCGCACATCATCATCAACGCGGTGACCCTTCGGGCGCGCTGGGCCGACAGCACGGTAGAACCATCCGCCGGATTTTGGCCTGCGGCGGCAAGGTAACGGCCGGCTACGGCCAATTGATGACAGGACATGGCGATGCTGCATTGGCGAAAGTACAGTGACAGAACCTCTTCGACCGGTGCCCTGAGGTTTCCTTCGGCCTCCATAAAATGCGCAAGTGCCCGGTTTCGTGAACCGGTCCGCATCTCAGAATCCGCAACCGCATCGTCCACCTGAATGGAACTGTCTTCTGCGAGATCCCGGCAAAGCGCCAACACATCTTCGACGGCTTCGTCGGCCGTTTTGCCTTCCAGCAGAACGTCAGCCACAACAATTGCCCCGGGATTAATGAACGGGTTTCTGGGGATTCCGCGCTCGTGCTCAAGCTGGACAATCGAATTGAACGGATCGCCCGAGGGTTCACGGCCTACTCTTTGCCACAATGTTGCGCCGACGCGTTTGAGGGCGACGGTGAGCGAGAATACCTTGGAAATGCTCTGAATGGAAAAAAGCGTGTCTGCGTTCCCGGCCGATACCGGGGTGCCGTCTACAGGCGCAACTGCAATGCCAAACTGGTTCAGATCAACGGTGGCAAGTTCCGGAATATACTGCGCGACCTTCCCTCGGTCGGACATACCGGCCACTCGGTCGGCGATGTCATCCAGAATTACCTGAAGCTCTCCGCTTTCAATCACGCTGGGGTTCGGCATATTCTTCCTCCGACCAGACGTCATGATCCACACCTTTACCGAATTCCGGGAACTTGCTTGCTATAAAGCGGGGCTCAAGATTTTGCCGTCGTTGAGAAAAGTAATCCGCAGTTAATTTGTACACAGTGCCGGACAACAGCAGTATTGCGACCAGGTTGATTGTAGCCATTATTCCCATGGCAGCGTCCGCAAAATTGAACACCGTACTGACAGCCTGCATCGCGCCCCAGACGACCATGGCAAGGCACCCGAGGCGCAAAATGTAGATGGGCACTTTGCCTTCCAGCTTCAGAAACGTCATCGCGTTTTCCGCGTACGAGTAATTGCCGAGAATTGACGTGAAACCGAAAAAGACGATTGCGATTGCGATAAAGTGGCGGCCAATCTCACCCAGGTGAACCGCCGCCGCATCCTGTGTCAGGCGCATTCCAGTTGGGCCATCCAACTCGATTGCGCCGGAAAGAAGGATCAGCAAGGCGGTCGCCGTGGCGACCAAAATTGTGTCGACGAAGCAGCCAAAGGCCTGAACGAAACCCTGGCTCGACGGGTGGTGGGGATCGGGTGTGGCCACGGCCGCGATGTTCGGGGCCGAACCCATTCCCGCCTCGTTGGAAAACAGCCCGCGTTTGATACCGTTCAACGCTGCCGCCATAATACCCCCGGTAACGCCCCCGGCGGCTTCTTGAAGGCCAAACGCTCCGGCGACGATGGACCATAACATGGCTGGCACCTGAGGCAGGTTAAGTACGACAACGACGCAGGCCAGCAGCAAATACAGCCCGGCCATCAGCGGAACGACGATTTCGGCAAATCTGGCAATGGTTCGGATGCCGCCAAAGATGACCACCGCCGCTGCGGCCGCCAGTGCCAGACCCGCAATCAGCTTGTTTAGCCCAAACGCACCTTCGAATGCTTCTGCAATCGAATTGGATTGCACCGCAACGAATACCAGGCCGAAACTGACGATCAGGCAGATCGAGAAGATCACACCGGCCCAGGGCGCATTCAGGGCGTTGGCCATGTAGAAAGCCGGACCTCCTCGGAACCGGCCATTAGAGGACGTCACCTTATAAAGCTGCGCCAGCGTACTTTCGGAATAAGCGGTGGCCATGCCAACCAAAGCCACGATCCACATCCAGAAGATTGCCCCGGGACCACCCAGGGTCAAAGCCACCGCAACGCCCGCCAAGTTGCCGGTTCCAACGCGCGAGGCAAGGCTGACTGTCAGCGCCTGAAAAGGTGAAATACCCCGTTTGTCTGTGGATTTGGCCGACGTCAGAACGCGGATCATTTCACCAAAGTGAAGGAACTGCAGCGCGCCGAGACGAATGGTGAAAAACACTCCCGTCCCCAATAATCCGTAAATCAGGACGTAGTTCCAAAGAATCGAATTAATGCCGTTAACAAGTGCTTCCATTGTCCGCCTCCTGAGAAATCAGACAGTTCGCGACAGCAACTAGAATACGTTGCGCATTCTCATCATGCACGAAAGGCGGGTAATCGAGTCAAGCTTCAAACCCGAATTTGCACCGAATTTACTGGCATATGCGATTGATTTACCGTCAGGAATCTGAGCCACGGACCGTTCGAAGCGGAATTTAGGTCTGTGAATGTCCGGAGTTCTGCGCTTCAAATGGACTTGAATGGAGGCGGCGCTCAATCAGGTTATTGGGGGCGAAACGCCGCCCCCTTTTGATCAAGAAGTGCCCGTGTTTTCGTCAGGCGTGCCAGCAAAAACAGACTGCGCCACACTATTCGTCGATCACTCGGCGGCCATTTGTGCCGAGGGTGTAGACATCGAAATCGCGCGCTCTTCTTCCGTCATATCCTCTTCAATTCCATCAAAGAGTGGTGTCGAAAGGTAACGCTCACCTGTATCAGGCAACATCACCAGCAAGACAGCACCCTGCGGTGCCTGTTCAGCCACTTTCATCGCCACAGCAAAGGTCGATCCGCCGGAAATTCCGGTAAATATACCTTCTTCTGAGGCGAGGCGTCGTGACCATTCAATTCCTTCGCTTCCCGGGACAGGGATCATTTCGTCATAATATTTATTGTCGATCGCTTCTTGCAGAACCCACGGAATAAAGTCGGGTGTCCAGCCCTGGATCGGATGTGGCTCGAAATTCGGGTGGCTTTCGGTCGGCTGATGACTTTCGTTGCGTGTGTTTACGTAGCCGGACGAAACAATTGCCGCGTTGGAAGGTTCCGTCAGAATGATCGTCGTGTCGGGGCGTTCTTTGCGAAGAACGCGTGCCACGCCTGAGACGGTTCCCCCCGTCCCATAACCGGTGACCCAATAGTCCAGCCGCTCATTTTCGAAATCCCCAAGGATTTCGCGCGCGGTTGTATTCTCATGAATATCCGCGTTGGCAGCAGTCTCGAACTGGCTGGCCAAAAACCAGCCATTCTGTTCGGCCAGCTCCTTGGCTTTGGTGTACATACCAAAGCCCTTTTGCGCCCTCGGCGTCAGCACAACCTTTGCACCCAGAAACCGCATCAACCTACGCCGCTCGACCGAGAAACTATCGGCCATCGTAACCACAAGCGGATACCCTTTGGCGGCACATACCATCGCAAGGCCGATCCCGGTATTGCCGGACGTGGCTTCGACAACGGTTTGGCCGGGTTTCAACCGCCCGTCGCGTTCAGCTGCTTCGATAATGTTAAGCGCCAACCGGTCCTTGACCGAGCCCGCAGGATTGAAAGCTTCGAACTTCACATAGACCTTCACATGCGACGGGGCGATCCTGTTTATGCGAATGCAGGGCGTATCACCCACGGTGTCGAGAACACTGTCGTAGAGGCGTTTGCGCCCCTCGGTCTGCCGAATTCCCATGGCGATAATCCTCTCTCTGCTGACAACGTCTGATGCAATGTAAATCACGTTGGTAACTGTTTGGCGATCTGTGTTTTTGATGGCGCCCATACGCTGCGAGGGCGGGTTTACGCAGGCGAGTATTTGCGTGCGCTTCTGTCGATGAGGTTTCAAATTGAAATTCAAATGGGAAAACGGCGGCTGCGGGGCGGAAAATTTTGTGTTTGGCCGGAGTTGCGCTTGACAGCGGCTTTAATTAGTCGACTAAAAAGATCAGATTATTAAGTCCGATAAAAATTATTAATAATAAACGCAAGGGACATCCCATGCAAAAGCCCAATCTCAAACTCACCACGGCACTTGTCGCTGCAACATTGTTCAGCGGGGCAGCGCTCGCGGATCAGGCATTTGGCCCGTTTCCGGTCACCGTGAAAGGGTATGAGGGCGACAAGACCAACTCTGTTTCCTACTCTGGTCAGATTGCGCGGCACGTCCTGCATGACAGCCTGAAAAAGATGGCGGGCAAAGGCGACCGCGGGAACAACGCGGCCGAAGTCGAAGCGCTCATGCTGCCGTACTTCAATGGGACCGGAGAAGATCTGGCAATCATTGCTCCGGCGTCGAAAGACGGCTTCCCGGTCAAGCAATCGACCGTGAACGAGATTTCCAAAGGCGTGAATATCTCGGGCAAGTTCGACAACGGTGCGATGCCGGCATGGCCGGGGAACCAATCCGGTGTGGACGTCGCGCTGCAAATGATCAAACTGGCAGCCGCGTCTGAACAGGGTTACGATCCGGTCAACGGTATGGACCGGGGTCAGCTGATCTCGAAATTCACGCTGGGCGAAATGGCGTACAACCAGGCGGTCGACAACTACCTCGACGAGAAATTGGACGCCGATAACAAACCTAATGACAAGCCATATCAAGAAGGCGCGCATTACACCGGCAAAGAGCATGTCTGGGATGAGGTGTTTGGCTATTTCGGTGCAGCGGCGCATTCCGCGACCCTGACGCCCGAGCAGAACTATGCCGTGTCCAAACAAAAGGACCAGGCCGCTGCGGACGCCAACGGTGATGGTGTCATCGACCTTAAAACCGAGGGGGGGGTTGGTCCGGCATACTATGCCGCCGGTGCAGAAAAGGGCGGCAACAATAACACCCAGTACATGGCGACCATTTTCAACGCTTTCCGGGATGGTCGCGCCCTGATCGCATCGCAAAAGGCGAAGGTCTGACAGACGACCAGCGCGCCGAAGTGAAGAACTATGCCGATATCATTGAGGCCAACTGGGAAAAAACGCTGGCAGAAGCCACGTTCAAATATGCCGGATCTGTCTACAAAGACATCGACAAGATCAGATCGGGTGAGGACTCCGACAAAGCGCTGCGCAACTACGTCAAGCATTGGGGTGAGTTGAAAGGCTTCTCGATGGCCCTGCCGTCCGGCAGGAACAACCTGGGCGCAATGGCGATCGACCTGAATTGGCTGATCGGGTTTGGCCCAGCGATGCCCGATGGCAAGATGGTGTCTGACATCGACGCGGCGGCAACTTTGTTCGTGGCCGCGAAATGACGCTGGGCGACTATCAGGTCAACATGCTGAAGGTTCAGAAACTGTTGATCGACACGTTCGACATTGAATCGCGCGCCAATGACGCAACCGCTGAACTGGCCGCGCTGGCTGAAAAGCTGGGCGAAATTGCCTCGGCGGAAAACGACTAATGGTCCTTTGATCCTGTTCCGGCGGTGCGTTATTTAGTGCGGCCGGTTATCAAGCCGAATGGCAATCCTTGGATATACTCGAGCACAGAGACGCTGTCCTTGCAGATTTCTCCAACCCCAAGAAGCGCGTCTTTTTGGGGTATTTGTTTCTGACGGTCCTGATTGCGCTGGTCTGGCTTGTGGCGGTGCGCAGGCCCTCGCTTAAGCGGGCTCTGCATCAGGTATTTGACCGCGAGGTTTTGTTCTCGGCTTCCGCTAAGGCGGATTACAAGAATTTTGTGATAAATCGCGTATTCACGCTGTTCGTTTCACCGCTGCTGGTGTCCCAACTGGCGATTGCAACGGATGTTGTTTTATGCGTTGCACGACGTGGATTTTCTGCAAAAAGGCATGTTTTCCGCCGCTCCAACTGGCGTGATTGTCGCACTGTTCACGATCACCATCTTTATTGTCGATGATTTCACAAAGTACCTTTTGCACCGCTGGATGCATCACTGGCCGTTGTTATGGGCGATCCAAAAAACCACCACTCGGCCGAGACGATGACGCCGATCACGGTGTACCGCACGCATCCGTTGGAAGGAATTCTTTTCAGCTTGCGCAGCGCTATCGTGCAGGGAACGACGATGGCCGTCTGTCTGTTCCTGTTTGGCAACGCGGTGGACCTTTATGCAGTTTTGGGTGTGAACGTCATGTCATTCATCTTTCACGTGACAGGCTCGAACCTGCGGCATTCTCACATCTCGATCCGCTATTGGCCCTGGTTGGAGCATATCCTTATCTCACCTGCGCAACATCAGGTGCACCATTCGATCGCGCGAGCATCACGACAAGAAATTCGGTGTTGCGCTTGCGGTTTGGGTCTGGCTGTTTGGCTCGCTGCACTTGTCCGAGCGGGACGCGGATCTGAGATTCGGTTTGCAACCGCCCGTAGCGCATCCATCTCGCCTATCGGACGTCTGCCTTCGCCCCTTTGCGGACATGGCCCGGATCGTGAGGCGGAGACTGGGAAAAAAGCGAAACAGCATTGCGCGCCCCCTGTCCGTCATCGTTAACTGGCCTGACCGCCAGTTTCCCACCGGTTATCCGCGTTAGCCAGCGACGGTACGTTTCCAAATCAAACGGGAATCGTCAGAAACTCATTCAACGCATTGTTATTAATAATTTTTCGATCCCATTTGGGTTTTGCGGAACAAGTGATACCATTGTGTCGCAAGGCACTCTTTTCAAACCAAATTCGCGACCAAGCCAGGGAGATTTCAGATGAAGGGTGACAAGAAGGTAATTGAATATTTGAACAAGGCTCTTCGGCATGAATTGACGGCTGTCAGCCAATACTGGCTGCATTACCGCCTGCAGGACGATTGGGGTCTTGGGAGCATGGCCAAGAAAAGCCGCGAAGAGTCCATCGAAGAGATGGGGCACGCGGACAAACTGATTGAGCGGATCATTTTTTTGGAAGGGCACCCCAACCTGCAAAAGCTTGATCCGTTGAAGATCGGCGAAAACCCTCGTGAGACCCTTGAATGCGATCTTGCGGCAGAGCGCAGTGCCCGCGCCTTGTACAAAGAGGCAAGGGATGTGTGTAAAGCCGCTGGTGACTATGTCTCGATGGGATTGTTCGAAAAACTCATGTCGGACGAAGAAGGGCATATCGACTTTCTTGAGACACAACTTGATCTGTATGATCGTGTTGGGCCCGAGCTCTTTGCGCAACTTAATGCGACAAAAATGGAAGATGCCGACTGATTTGCCTGCGGCGATCTTATTGATCGCCGCGCGGTCAACGTGATGCAAAATTCAGCCACGACATCCGCTCCGGTGTTCAGGGCTCGAAACCCTATATGGAACCTAAGCCGACCTGCGGCGGTCTTCGCGGATCAAGTCGCTGCACTTTTCTCCGATCATGATGGCCGGTGCGTTGGTGTTACCGCTGACGATGTCCGGCATGATCGAGGCGTCTGCGACGCGAAGGCCGCGGATGCCGTGAACCCGAAGTTGCGGATCGACGACGGCTCGATCATCCACGCCCATTTTGCAGGTCGAGGTCGGGTGATAGATCGTCTGCGCCATGTTTCGGGCGGCTTCGAGGTGATCTTCGTCGGTCTCAACCGTACCCGACGGGACATGCTCGCGCACGATGAATGGGGCCAGAGCATTCGTCTTCGTCATCGCGCGCGCAAACTTCACAGCGCGGATGGCGCAAAGCTGGTCGCCGGTCGTCGACAGATAGTTGGGCACGATCTTTGGGTACACTTTCGCGTTGGGCGACGAGATATGTATGTGCCCGCGGCTTTCCGGCCGTAGCTGACAGACCGAGGAGGTAAAGCCCGAGAACGAATGCATCTCGATCCCCGGTTTATCGGCAGACAGCGGCTGAAAGTGGAACTGGATGTCGGGCGTTTCCAGTCCTTCCATCGATTTGGCGAAGATTGCGACCTGACTGGCCCCAAGGCTCATTGGGCCGGTGCGGCGCAGGGCGTATTCGATGCCGATTCCGGCACGGTGCATGACGTTGTTGATCGCGTCGTTTAGTGTGGGAACGGTGACCTCATACACAAGGCGGATTTGCAGGTGATCCTGAAGGTGTTCACCCACGCCCGGCAAGTCGTGGCGTACTGCTACACCTGCTGCGCACAGAATGTCCGGGTTGCCAATGCCCGAAAGTTCAAGCAATTGCGGCGAACCGATTGCACCGGCAGACAGTATCACCTCGCCGCCGGGGTTCAGCATGGCCTTTTGGGGCGAGCCCTTGCGGTCATAGGCGACACCAGTCACTTGTTTCGGCGCGTCGGAGGCGAACACAAGCCCGGTTGTGTGCGCATGCGTGATGATGTCCAGGTTTTGACGCTTTCCTTTGATCGACGTCAGGAATGCCTTAGCCGAAGAACAGCGGAACCCTTTGCGCGCGGTTTGGTGGAAATAGCCGGCACCTTCCTGATCTGTGCCGTTGTAGTCGTCGGTCCGCGGAACGCCCATTTCGACGGCGGCTTCGATGAACGCCTCAGAGATGGGGGATTTTGCGCGGATCAATGACACGGCTAGCTCGCCATCTTTCCCATGCAACTCGGGGTCTGCGTCTTCATGACATTCGGACCGCTTGAACAGGGGCAGCACGTCCTCCCATGACCAACCGGTATTCCCAAGTTGCGCCCAGCGGTCGTAATCCTCTTTCTGGCCGCGCACATAGAGCAACCCGTTTATAGAAGACGACCCGCCAAGCGTCTTGCCGCGCGGCCAGTCCAGTGCACGCCCGTTCAGGCCGGGGTCGGGCTCGGCCTTATAGCACCAATCTGTTTTCGGGTTGTGCAGGGTCTTGAAGTAACCAACCGGAATGTGAATCCACGGATTGGTATCCTTGCCGCCAGCCTCTAGCAGCAGCACGCGGATTTTCGGGTCGGCGGACAACCGGTTTGCGATGACGCAGCCAGCAGAGCCTGCGCCTACGATAATGTAATCAAATGACATATTCATACCAGATCAGGCTTGGCCGGAGCCACATAGGGAAGCCGCGCACGGGCCTTGGTGTCTGCAGCACCCGCGTTACGGATGTACCTTTCGTTGTCATCCTTGCGAACCGTGTAGACGTAAGTGGGGTCGCCCTCGGTCACCTTGTGAATGGCAAGGCGACGCACTTGGCTGGCGCGGATCGTTTCGTACAGCTCATCAGGGTTCCAGCCTTCGAACAGGATCTCCTCTAGCTCAGCCCGTATGATGGCGCAGTCGGGATCAGACACGCGGTTATTCACCTCGTTAGGGTCCTCCTCTACATTGTAAAGCAGCGTATCGACCCCTTCGAGCCACATCAGTTTCCATGGTCCTTTCTTGACCATGCGGCTGGGGCCGGTGGACCCATCCGCGGCAAACTCCGAGATTACGACATCGGACATATCCGATGTGTCGCCGTTCAGGGCAGGGACCAGAGATCGCCCGTCGATGGGCGCCGCATAATCCCCGAACGAACCGCCAGCGGCGAGGTCCGTGAGTGTGGGCAAAAGATCAATGAGTGAGATATTCTCCCTCACCCGCGCCGGTTTGAAACGATCCGGCGCGTAGACGATGAAGGGCACGCTCGAGGCCCATTCGAAGAAGTGTTGTTTGAACCACATTCCACGCTCGCCCATCATCTCGCCGTGGTCGGCGGTCAGGATGACGATGGTGTTGCCGATCTGGCCTGTCTTTTCCAGAACGTCCACAAGGCGACCGACCTTTTCGTCGATATACGAGATCATCCCGTAGTAGCCGTGGCGGGCTTTGCGGCGATCTTCGGCCGAAACTGTGAACTCGTGCCGGGACTGACAATAGTGCAGGTTGCGGCTGAGATGATCTATCTCGTTCAGCTCTAGTGGTGCAACCGCCGGGTATTCGATTTCGTCATGATCATAGAGGTCCCAATACTCCTGTCCGATCACGAAGGGCGAGTGCGGAGACGTGAAGGACACTGTCAGCATAAACGGGCGATCGTCGCCTTTTCGGGCCAGATCATACAGGGCCTGAACACCGTGGTATTCGACCTCGTCATCGTAATCCATCTGCATGGTGCGGATCGCTGGGCCGCTTTCCAGAATCGGGGCCATTGTCAGGTTGGTGGGCTTGTATTCGCGCCCCTTGGACCAGTCGACAGTCCAGGCGAAGTTGGCCGGGTAGATTTCGGTCGTGTGACGTTTGTCATAGCCGTGCAATTGATCCGGGCCGACAAAGTGCATCTTGCCGGACATCTCGACCCGGTAATCCATGCTGCGCAGGTAGTGTGCGAATGTCGGAATGTCGGCGTGGAATTCGCTGGCGTTGTCATACATGCCGATAGAGAAAGGCAGCTTTCCTGCGTGCATCGACGCACGGGACGGTCCGCACATGGGCAGGTTGCAATAGCAGTTCTCAAACACCACTCCATTCTCCGCAAGCCGGTCAATGTTGGGTGCTTTGACGGTCTTGTTGCCATAGGTTTTCAGCGCATTTGCTGCGAGCTGGTCCGCCTGAATGAATAGGATGTTTGGACGTGCCATATTCGTTTCCTGAAAACTAAGAGGATTAGTCCCGGGCGGCAAAAGAGGGGAGGGCCGCCCGGGATGCCGAGGTTGTTACTGGATTACCATTCCCAACTTTTCGGCAGTGTCGCTGAAGGTCTGAACCTGACCTTCGACGAATGTCTTGGTTTCATCTGGTGACAGGACCGTGGGGACCGAGCCCAGTTTTTCGGTGGTTTCTACCCAGCTTTCATCAGCCGAGATCGCGCCAAGAACTTCGACCCACTTCGCCACGACGTCTTCGGGCAGGTCTTTGGGTCCCCAGACGCCAGTCCAGCCGACCACGTTTTCAAGGTTCGGATGGCCAAGCTCTTGTGCGGTTGGCGTATCCGGGATCGCGGCAAAGCGTTCAGGTGTGGTGGTTAGCAAGGGGCGGATCTGGTCGGATTCGATGGCTCCGGACAGGCCCGAAAGGTTGTGGAAGATCAGGTCCGCATGGCCGCCGACAACCGCTGCGGTGGCCTTGCCGCCGCCTTTGAATGGGACATGGATCAACGCTTCGGAATCGACGCCCAGATCGTCTAGCATGATCAGCATCGCCATATGCAGAAGAGTGCCAACACCGGCGGACGCATAAGAAAGGCGCTCGCCATTGGCGATTGCTTCTTTCAGTTCATCAAAGCTCTGATAGGGCGAGTCCGCGCTGACGCCCAACACAAACGGGTTCATTTCGATCAGACCCAGAAAGGTGAAGTCGTCCCACTTGTAGGGGATTGTGCGGTTGATCGCCGGAACGGTGGCCTGAGAGCCAACGCGCGCCATCAACAGGGTGTAACCATCGGGGCGTGATTTGGCGACCTGAGTCGAACCGACGACTCCACCTGCACCTGTCTTGTTTACGACCAGAATGTTCTCACCCAGATAGTCCGGTGCTTCTGTGCTGAGGGTGCGTGCGGCCAGATCAGCAGCGCCTCCGGGGCCGTAAGGCACCACTAAAGTCACTGGTTTGTTTGGATAATCTTGCGCTGACGCTCCCGCCGGGATCGCGAGCAGGGCAAGGCTGCTGAGCGCGGCGGTTACTGTGGTTCTTAGTGTCATTTGTTGCGTCTCCCTGAATCGAGTGGGACTCATCATAATAAAATACTTGCAGTAAGTAAATAATTAAGCAAAAATACATTCAGGAGGTGCAAAATGGCAGGTTGGTCACAGGAAGAGATTGGTCGCGGGAACCGGCAGAGGGTTCTTGGAGAGATTTTGGGGTCAGGAACCATTTCTCGAACGCAGATCGCAGATAACCTCGCGCTGAATGCTGCGAGCGTTTCAAGGATCACGCGCGAACTGATCGAAGCGCGTCTGGTTCAAGAGGTCGGCGTGTCTCAGCCCGAAGGGCGCAGGGGGCCAAGAACCAAAAAGCTGACCATGGACCGGTCTGGTGGTTATGTGATCGGTATCGGCATCAACGCGTACCAGCAGGTGGTCACACTTGCTGATCTTTCGAACAATCGTATTGCATCATGGGATGCGGGCGGGGCCGGGCTGACCGATGGCGCTAGCTTCATCAGGGCGTGCTGCAAACAAGCCAAAGCCCTGATTGAAGGGCATGTCCCGGATAAGGATCGACTTTTCGGGGTTGGGCTGACCGTCGCCGGCAATCTGGACAAAGCCCGCGGAATTGTCATTTCTGCGCCCACGCTCGGTTGGGTCGACGAGACCAATGTTTGCGGGATCGTGAGAGAGGAGCTTGGAGTTCCTGTTGTGCTGGAGACGCCAAGCGCTGCGATCTGCCAATCGGAAGCTACCTTTGGGGCGGCGCGGAATATTGAAAATGTCGCCGTGATCTATTGCGCGATGGGGTTTGGTATTGGTCTGCAGGTCAATGGCGAGCCTTACAGCGGGATTGGCCGGGTTGGCGGTGTTCTGACCGAAGCAAAAACCACCGAAGGTGTGGGGTCCAACATGCCTGTTGCCCTGTCCGACCTGTGCGGGGGAAAGGCGTTGTTGCGTCAGGTTCTGGCTCCAAAAGTGTTTAATGCGCTGTCCGATCAGGAAAAAGCCCAGAAAATCTGGGATATTGTCTCTTCTGCAAATGAGGCGGACGGGGAATACCGGTCGGCCTTGCAGGATTTTGGCGCCAGTGCGGCAAACTGCTTTTCGCTCAGCCTGACGGTTCTGCAGCCCGAATTGGTATTGCTAGCCGGTCCGCTGGCGCAGTCGCCTATCTATGTAGATGCGTTTCGAAAGCAGATCGACAACCTGAAAGCCGATCTGCAGCAGCCGATCAGAATCAAGTCCACTGCAATGACACACATGGGTGCGGCGAGGTTGATGTCTCTCAATGAAAACATCGCAAACGCCGAACTTGATCTGAACGTGCTCAAGGGAGGGGGCAGGTAATGGACCAATCAAAGAAAAGAGACATTTTTTCCGGGGCGCTGTTTCTTGTCCTTGGTATTATTACCTTGATCATCCTTATCCCGGCAGGTGTCGATTCACCGGGTTCGGTGGAGATTTCGGCGTTATCGCCAGAGTTCTGGCCCCGCGTGATATCGATTGCCGTAGTTCTGGTCGCACTGTGCTTGCTGGCCGAATCCTTTTTTTTGACAACGCCGCAAATTGATCCGGACGAGGATGCCGAAGCTGACGCTGTTTACAAACTGGACACGCTTCCCGGAACCCTGCGTACCGTCATTCTGATATTTGCACTGTTCGCGTTCTACTTTGCTTTGACAACTTTGGGCGTCGTCGCCAGTTCCATCGTTCTGATGCTCTCTATGATGCTCTTTTTCGGCGAGAGGAAATGGTACTACATCGTACCGATCAGCATCGTTCTTCCCATTCTTTTGTATCTGTTCTTCTTGCACGTCGCAGGCGTGCCAATGCCCCTTGGCATTTTCGAAACGCTAGGCTGAGGAGAACCTGAGCATGATCGAGAATATTTCCACAGCTTTCCAGCTATTCCTCAGCTTCGAGAACATTCTGGTCATCGGCATCGGCGTTCTGATCGGCACGATCATCGGTGCGATACCGGGGATGACGACGCCGATGGGTGTGGCTCTGGCCCTTCCTTTTACGTTTACGATGCCGCCTGTGACCGGCATCCTTTTGTTGCTGGGTGTCTACAAGGGCGGGTTGTATGGTGGGTCCCTTACGGCAATTCTGATCAAAACACCCGGGACACCAGCGGCGTCATGTACCATTCTAGACGGCTACCCGCTGGCCCAGAAAGGGCAGGCGAGAAAAGCGCTGGATATCGCGCTCTATGCATCCTGTGTGGCTGACCTGATCTCGAACATCGCGCTGATCCTGTTCGCCGGGTTCCTTGCAACATTTGCATTGCGCTTTGGGCCGCCGGAGTTCTTCACTCTGATCGTCTTTTCTCTGACGATCATCGCCGGTGTTGCGGGCCCGAGCCTGACCAAAGGCATCCTGTCTGCTTGCCTCGGGTTGATGCTGGCCACCGTTGGGCTTGACCTGATCTACGGCACGAACCGGTTCATTTTTGGCAATTACGAACTGATGTCCGGGCTGAACTTTATTCCGGTGCTCATCGGCCTGTTCGCCATCCCCGAAATCCTCGACCGTGCAACACGCCGCCCGCGTCCTCCGGGAGCGCAGCGTCAGGAACTGGGTAAAGGTGCAAGCTTTGCTGATTTCCGCAAAACCCTGAAATCGGTCATCCGTGGCAGCTTCATCGGTGTTATTCTCGGTGCCATCCCCGGCATCGGCGGCGCTCCGGCGGCCTTCCTGAGCTACAGCGAGGCGCGCAGAAATTCGAAACATCCCGAAAACTTCGGCAAGGGTGAGCCCGAGGGCGTTGCCGCAGCCGAGGCGGGGAACAACGGCGTCGCCGGGGCGACGATGATCCCGTTGTTGGCGCTGGGTGTTCCCGGTGATGTGATCACGGCAGTGATCCTGGGTGCGTTCATGATCCACGGGTTGCGCCCAGGCCCCATCCTCTTCGCGGAAAACCTGCCGATGATCTATGCGCTGTTCATGGGTATCCTGCTCAGCTCGGCCTATCTGTTCATCGTAGGCAAGGCCGCCATCAAAACCTTTAGCCGTGTGGCCCTGATCCCGAACCGCATCCTTTACCCGATCGTCTTCACGCTGTGCGTCTACGGCGCCTATGCAGTGAACAACAACCTGTTCGACATTCTGGTTATGCTGTGCATGGGACTCGTTGGTTTCGCGATGCTGCGATTGGATGTCCCGGTCGCACCATTCCTGATCGCCTTCGTTCTTGGGCCACTTCTTGAGGATAACTTCCGCCAATCATTGCTGTTGTCTGACGGCAGCCTGTCAATCTTTGTTAGAAACGCGATTTGCTGGCTGTTCTGGCTGCTCACCGCTGTGTCGATATTCGTGCTGATCCGGTCCCGTATTCGCGCCTCGCGCACAGGGCAGGCGTCTGTGCTGACGACTGGCGGATAATCTGAAAGACAAGGACAAGACCATGGTTAATGCAGACAACGCTGGTCTGGGGCGCTTTGCATACAGCTTTGCGGTGATTTCGGATACGCATGTCAATCCGGATGAAGACGCATGCAACTCGCCATTTCCGGTAAATGCCCGCGCCAATCGACGCTTTCGCTATGTTGTCGCGGATATCAATCGCAGAGTGGTTGATTTTGTCATCCACCTCGGAGATCTGCTTCATCCGGTGCCCGAAACGGGCGTGCTGTATGCGCAGGCCGCTGAAGTCTACCGCGAGATTGTCTCCGACCTGAACGTGCCGATCCACGTGTTGCCGGGCAATCACGACATCGGTGACACTCCGATCAGTGGCGGGCCGGCAATCCCGACCACTCCCGCAATGATCAGTGCATGGGAAGGGGAGTTCGGCGCTCATTATCAAAGTTTCGAAAAAGGTGGGGTGCGCTTCATTCTTCTGAATGCGCAGTTGATCAACTCCGGACTGCAGGCAGAAGCGGATCAAAGAAACTGGGTCGAGGCCGAACTGGCGACGGCGCAAGGTCAGCGCGTAATGCTGATGCTGCACCACCCGGCCTATCTGTGTTACCCGGATGAGCTGGACCATTATGACAACACGGATCAGCCGGGGCGGGGTTGGCTGTTGGGATTGCTCAAAAAACATGGGATCGAGGCCATGTTCTCGGGTCATGCCCATAATTTCTGGTATGATCGCTATGGCGAGACGGATTTCTACTTGGCTCCAGCGACCAGTTTTGTCCGGCAGGATTATTCGGAAATGCTGCGCGCCACCCCGCGCGAAGGCAGCGAGTTCGGCCGCAATGACGCTGCCAAGCTGGGGTACTTCGTGGTGAATGTTTACGAGAGTGGCCATGTCGCGAAATTCGTGCGGACGAACGGGGTTGAGCTTGAACCGGGAGAAAAGCCAGCAGGCGAGATACTGGAACTGGCCCCAGAACCAAGGGAAAAGGCCAATCCACTGATCGGGTTCGATCTAAGGCAGAACTGGGCCGAAATCTCGGAGGTGCCACCCAGCGGTGGGTTGGACGAGTTCGACCGAAAGCCTGTGCGAAACGATTATCACCTGTTGGCACTGCAAGAGATGGGCGTCAGGGATATTCGCATTCCGCTGCATGATCTGCTGGACCCTGCGCGACGTGCGCGATTGGCCGTGCTCAAACATCTGGGATTTCGCACCACGCTGTTCGGTTGGAGTGTCAATGAAACCGTGCTGGACATGATCGCGGCCGAAGCAAGCAATCTGGCGGATTGGGAGATTTCGCTGAATTGGTGCGATGTCGAGGCCTCTTCTGACCTGTTGACCAGGGCGCATCAGACGACCGGCCTGCCGATCTATGTCTCACGAATGCGAACCAAGGATGACATTAAGGCCGAGGGCACTTATTTCCATGTCATTAACCACGGGTTCAATGCGACGGATTCCGACCAATTGGCAGCGCTGGCTGCGATGCAGAAATCTTGCGGGATCGTGGGTGCGGTGTTCCGATTGGGAAATACCGATCCGGTGGCCGAACGGCTTACCGCAATGGACCACGCGACTGCCGTCCACGGGCTGAAAGCATCGGTGCATCTACGCGTCGCCGGAGATAACCCCGCCGTGCCGCATACCGACGATGATGCGACCGCTGCACGGGTTATTGAGGCGATGGATACCCGGCCAAGGCTCAGAAACACGCGCGTGTTTTGCGATACTCTGGTCGATGTGGACCGGGGCTATTTCGTGCGAAACGGTGCCATCGATCGCTGTAACAACCCACGGCCGCTGCTGAATGCTATTCGCGCGCGGCACGCCCGGACCGACTGAACTCCCTAAGACTTGGCCCTCGCCAGCACTTCCGGTGGGGGTTTCTTTTTTGGGCACGATTATTCTGGTCCCAAGCTATCGGATCAGTCCAATACAAAAGCCAAGGACGTACATGATGGAAACACTCGGGCTTACGACGGAAATGATCATAGTGTTGATCCTGCTGGGCGTGACCGTGTTTCTCTTCGTCTCTGAAATTGTCCGGGTCGATGTGGCGGCCATGCTGATCATGGTCACATTGGGGGTGCTTTCGGCCATACCCGGGCTGCAGGGCCTTGCCGATCCGCGACATCTGTTTGACGGCTTTGCAAGCAACGCGGTGATCTCGATCATTGCCGTCATGATTATTGGCGCCGGGCGAGACCGTACCGGTGTTCTTTCGCACGTTGCGTGCTGGATCATGCGCGTGGGTGGCACGACCGACACCCGGATCATGTTGCTGATTTCTTCGATCGTGGGCGTCATCTCGTCCTTTATGCAAAACGTGGGCGCAGCTGCTTTGTTTCTGCCGGTTGTGTCGCGCATTTCCGTGCGAACTGACCTGTCGATGTCGCTTCTACTGATGCCGATGGGTTTCTGCGCCATTCTGGGCGGCACAATGACAATGGTGGGATCTTCGCCCCTGATCCTGCTCAACGATCTGATACTGACCATCAACGGCACTCTGCCCGCCGAACAGCAGATGTGGGTGTACGCGAAGTAAACAGAATGGTTGTCTTTAAACAAAGACTGCTATTCGTCCCTAAGCAGCCATCTGACAGAAAGACTCAGATGACCGCACCGAGCCCAACCTGTACCCTGGATTTTATTGCTGCATGCGTTTGCAGCAGTAACAACACTGCAACTGCCGAATATCTTGTGCGGCCAAGCAGCGGAAAGAACTGTCATTCATGCAAATAGCAGCGATGCTCGCGGCGGCAGCTCACAGTTTGCTCAACAAAGCCGTCCTTCACTTCATCCGCAACAGCTATCGCCTAGCTGAATTGGTGGACACGGGACCGTGGCATATGAACAGTAAACACAACAGTCGCCTTCCAACGGCTTCAAAACTGTTTTGCACGACTTGCATTCATAGAACCACTGGCAAGCATCCGTTGGCATTTGCTCGGTTTCGCTGTGGCCGCACTTCGGGCAAATCAGGGTGCTTTCTAGGACTACAGTTTGTTTTGTCATAGTCTCACATCTGCATGATCAGGTAATCGTTAATCCGTGCCTCGTTAAACACAACGACCCAAGCCACGCCGGTGATTAGAGTTGTTCCTGCAAGCCGCCATTTTAACGTCGGTAAGGAACCGCGCCGATAAGATACCAGCCACGATATCGCGACGAGCGCCGTTGAAATCGTCAGCACATAGTAACTCGCTGCCGCAACCTTCCCAAAGATTGCCAACCAACTGCCGCCCAGCCCCAGTAACATCATCATCACGGGCAAAACGCAGCAAGTCGCGACGCCAAGCGCTGATAGCGATCCCAAATAGCTGAGGCTAAGGTACTTCTGCATTCTGTTTCCCTGATGGACTACGTCGCGCGGAGTTGTAGAGACAACAACCTCTCGTATAACTTCTGTAGCCACTACAGGATCAAGACAGGAAATCTCACATGTTTGCGATTGGGGAGGCATCCCGGCAAAGCGGTGTCGGAATTGAAACTATCCGCTACTACGAACGCGAAGGGATCGTGCCGAAACCAGAAAGGGCATCGAATAATCGACGCATGTACTCTGCGCACGATGTGGGACGGCTTTGTTTTCTAAGGAAGTGCCGAGACTTGGGTTTTTCGCTTGCCGATGCAAAGGTGCTTCTCAACCTGTCCGAAGGTGATAGCGAGGATTGCCAATCCGTTAAGGAACTGGCCGAGCTTCATATCTCCAATGTGCGTATGAAGATAATCGAACTTAAGCGATTGGAGGCCGCCCTGAATGAACTTACGGCCAACTGTAACATCGGGAACGTTTCTTGCCCGATGCTTACGCAGATACGGACCTACTAATGGCACTTTGAGGCTCGCAGTCGCCCTATGCCAACGCAGCATGACCCAAGATTCGGGCCGCGCAGAATCTACCGTTCGTTAGAGAGGTCAACTCGTTGATTTAGCAATGTTTCCATCAATCAATGAACATTTGTGCATCGCCACGGTGTTCTTGTAGCGCGCGGTGAATTCGGACAGACAGCCCTACCTGCCGTTCCTGAGCAATCAATTTGCTGCATACGCACTCGGCAGGCTTTATCAGAAGCCGACCTTTGAATTCCGAACCACAGAGCAATGGTTCTGCTTATCCTTGTCCTAACTTGGGCTAGGCGGACTCAGATCTTCTGTTGCTTTCTATTGTATCAAGGCTTGTATCGTGCGTACTCGAAGTCCATATACACAAGGCTAACGTTTTTCTTTTTCGACCTGCTGTCTCCCAAATTCGGCGTTCAGTCTTTCGATTCAGACCGACCACGCCGAGTCGCCGCAATGATGCGGGCGGCAAGTATTAGGAGACTTCCACCATGGCAAATGGCACAGTAAAATGGTTCAACTCGACCAAAGGGTTTGGCTTTATCGAACCTGAAGATGGCAAGCGCGATGTGTTCGTGCATATCTCAGCACTTGAGCGTTCCGGCATCAGCGAATTGAAGGACGGCCAGAAGGTTACCTTCGACGTCGAAGCTGGCCGTGACGGGCGCGACAGCGCCGCCAATCTGGCACTGGCCTGACCTTTTACGGGCACCCTTATGGGGTGCCCGTTTGCACAATGGGCTGCTAAAAGCCCTTGGAGAACAAGTCAGTTGCAACAGCAGGAATTGACCCGGGCGCTCGCGCAATACCGTGTGCCCGATACGAAGCGTAGCGTTTTTGAACTGACAATCACTGTCATCCCCTTTTTCGCGCTATGGGGCGCAGCGTGGTTTGCGCTATCCCTTAGTATCTGGGTCGCTGCTCTACTGGCCATCCTGAACGCCGCATTTCTGGTGCGTATCTTCATCATCATGCATGATTGTGGTCACGGATCATTCTTTAGAAACCGTACCGTTTGCAATTGGACAGGCCGGGTCCTGGGTGTTCTCGCCCTCACACCTTATGACGTCTGGCGGCAAAGCCATGCGATTCACCACGCCTCAACCGGCAACCTTGATCGGCGCGGGATGGGCGATATCCCTACGTTGACTGTAGAGGAATACCTGAAGCGCAAGTGGTCCGGTCGTGCCGCTTACAGGTTAATCCGGAACCCCTTCTTCCTGTTCTGTATCGTACCGGTCTACACGTTCTTTCTTCAAAATCGTTTGCCTTTTGGTTTCATGCGGTCAGGCTGGCTGTATTGGGCAAGTGCTATGGGAACAAACGCCGCGATTGCGGTGATCCTGGCTCTGATTTTTTGGACCGGAGGCCTGGATGTACTGGTTTTTGTATTCCTTCCAACCATGATCGTCGCCGCGTCGATTGGTATTTGGCTATTCTATATTCAACACCAGTTTGAACACACGACTTGGGAGCGGGAAGAAGTGTGGAATCTTCAGAACGCCGCATTCTATGGAAGTTCTCACTATGCCCTGCCAGGCATCCTGCGGTGGTTCTCTGCCAATATCGGTGTGCACCATGTTCACCACCTTGCCAGCCGCATACCGTTTTATAGGCTAAACGAGGTTTTGCGTGACCATTCCGAGTTGGAAAATTGCCAGCGTATTACTCTATATGAGAGCCTTCATTGCGCACGATTGCATCTTTGGGATGAAGAAAGTCAGCGCCTGCTGACGTTTTCTCAGGCTTTGTCGAACGCCAATCCCAACAAGAGTTTAGTGTAATCTGGCGCGCACCAAAAAGGCTTCGACAGTATCACCGCCCAGGGCGCGAATGGCCTCCAGTCGGTGAAGGCCTTCAATCAGCACGAACCTCTTGTTGTCCGCGCGTATCTGGATCGGGGTCTTCTGGCCGTTCTTCAGGATATCTTCGGCCAGCGTCAGGACTTTTTGCTGATCAAGTGTTTTTGCACGCTTCACAGGTACATAGATCAGGTCGAGCGGGTATGGTTTCTTCTCCAGCATAAGCTACGTGTGCAACCTTTCGTGCATTTGGAACGGTCAGGAACTCTCTTCGGAATCAGGTGCTTGATTTTGCGTCATAGAACGGAACGGACGGCGACGCGCAGTTCCTGATGCATAATCCAAGTTGCTGGCTCATCGTCACTTTCGATGTGAGAAAATGCCAGGACCTGAGCGGCGCCATCATTCTGTACCGATCCGGCTTCGGGTAGGTCCAGTTCCAGATATTCTGCGATCAATAGTCCGATTTTCTTGAAAACCTTGATGGAGGCCTCGCGTGATTTGTAACCGGCTGCCTGAGACAAGTGACCAATGGTCAGACCTTCCCTACCTGCGATAGTAAGTGCTTTGAGCATTGTGACCTGCGCAGGGGTGAGCCTGATCTGGCGCAATGCCTCTGCATATTCTCTTTCACTGGGAACGAAGGTGCCGGAGTTTCCCTCCAAACGGCGTTGACCGCTACGTTTCCTGTCTCGTTCTTCGAGAATTTCTTTCAATGCTTCAATGGCCAATGCTGGTGTTTCGCCGACTGCATCAGCAATCATTGCCTGCGTTTTGGCTGGTGGCTTGGGGAATGCGCGCGCAACGCTGTTACCGCTCAGAATGCCAGCCTTAATCAAGTACTTGCCAAACTCTTCCTCAATCACACCGGCTACGTCAGCGTTCCGCGACTTACGAACACTGCGTTCCTGAAATTCTCTTTGATCTAGGTCGCGAATTGCCGATTTTGGGTGCCGGAGGCTAACCTGAGGGGTGCTTTTACGCATCAGAGAAACACCACCACAATTATGGCCGCAACAAACACCGCCAACGCGACAAACATCTTTATGCTGTAGGACCAGCGTTGCGCCTTTTCGGCCTTGAGTATTTTGCCCAGGTTTTCGTCAATCGAGTTATGGTTCACGGATTCGTCCTTCCGGATTTGTCAGGAGGTATTGGTTCCCACCAACCTATTGTCGCGGCACATTTTCGGTGCACTTATCGTTCTGTCGTGTAAACGGCCGATTGCATTCCCAACCGTCACCTCTCCGATTCAAGTGAGCATTTGAAGGGACACGGATCGCAATGCATCTGTCCCGGTTTGCGCGAAAACCTCGTTTGCATTTCCATCCAGAAAAGGTTTCAGGCGCAAGATATGCATGCTGTGGAATTGCCACAGGTTCACAGCTACTCTCCGCTGCCCTGTAACCTCTGAGGCACACCCAACCATCCGCGCTGTTTTTGTCAGTCAGGCGGCCGTTGCTCGGGACATTAATCGCAACACAATCTTGGTCCTCCTTACGAAATCCCCAGTTGCAGTGTATTTCTTGTGCGCCAAACCTAGTTTCGACGTACCCATTTTGAGGTGAAATCACCTCTTCACACTCGTCCCCGATACGCTGGAACAACCGGTTACATTCCCACCGATCTCCGGTTGAGGCAAGATAGGCATTTTCCGGAACTCTTATTTCCTCACAGAGTTCTCCAACGTTTTGAAAACCATGATTGCATTCCCAGCCGCTGCCATAGGAGCTACCCGTCAAATATGCGTTTTTTGGTACGTCTGTTCTTTGACACGATCCGTTCTTGTTTTCGAAGCCTTCGTCACAGACCGATCCATCAGCATTGCCTGCGACTTGGGCAGGAAGCTGCGTTCCTGAGAGCAACACCAAGAGTGCCGGGATCAAACAAAGAATGCAGCGCGTAAACACGATTAATGACTGATTGAAACGGAGCCTGAGACCTGATCTATCGGGCATCAAGCACGCAATTTATGAGCCATGTGCTGTTCATACGGCGCCTTCTTTCCTGGGTCACGCGATAACTGGTGTATGGCGGGTGACAGTTGCGAATGCTTGCGAGGAACGAGCTCATAGCGAAGACCCCAGCGAAACCCGTTCCTATGCTGGGGCACATGCTACAGTTATTCTGAAGGCCATTGGATCATCGAAGCCGGCAGCATCGCGGCGACGAGTAACTTTCACCAATGCACTTTTGTGGTCCTTAGCCAGAATAGAGTCAAGGAAGTTTCCCTTGTCGCAATGCAAGTACCGCCAGGGCAGGTAGTTTTTGAAACTGCCGGTGACCAAGATCCTTGGTGAACTACCGAAAGAAATTGTCTGGCCTGAGTGCGGCGAAAGAGGAGTATGTGATCAAGGCTTCCCCGTGACTATGAATGACTGGCCTGATAACATTGGCTGCAACGCAGCGATTTTCGCGCCGCTTCTGCACAAGTACTCGCGGCGTGATCAAATGGCCGCTCGGTCCCGCACCCTGTAAATTGCGCCTGAGCCGAGAAAACTGTGCTGCGAGCGTACGCAACAAGATTTTGACACTTCCGCTCAGGGCACGCTACGTCCCACTCCTGCGTAAAAGAACTAGAACCACTATGGATTGGCGACCGACAGCGCCGCTCGCCAAACTGTCTCAGATGTCTATGCGCTCTGCAATGCTTAGCGCGTCTTCCAATTCAACGCCCAGGTATCGCACGGTGCTATCGACCTTTGTGTGCCCAAGCAGAAGTTGGACCGCGCGGAGATTTCCTGTCTTGCGGTAGATCTCAGCTACTTTGGTTCGGCGAAGCGAATGCGTGCCATATCCGCTCGGTTCCAATCCGATTGCGGTCACCCAGTCTCGAACCAGCCTGCCATACTGGCGCGTCGAGATGTGTGGTCGATCATGGAATCGGCTTGGAAACATGAACCGGCTAGCAAACATTTCCGGTGATTTTACCCATACCAATACAGTTTCTCGCGTGTTTTCCGTCAGTTCGAATTGAACAGATCGCTTGGTTTTGCTCTGGATCACCGAAACACGCTCACGGACGCGATCGTCATTGACAAGATCGGTCACAGCGAGTTTGACCAGATCGCAGCCGCGTAGCTTGCTATCAATCGCGACGTTGAACATTGTGAGATCACGCAGATTTCCAGAAAGTTCGAGCCGGGCACGGATCGCCCAGACCTGTTTTGGGAGTAGCGGTCGTTTCTGACCGATGATCCGCCCCTTGTTCCAAGCTCTGGGTTTTGGGGTGACTGCAGGTAGTTGGACTCTTGGCATATTTTGCACTCCGATCCACCCTCCGCACCCAAGCAACAGCACCGCGCTGACCACCGAATAGTACAAGCGGCGTGAATGCCTGCTGTCCGATTATGAATACTGGCATGGTTTAAGTGTGTGCATTAGGCGGCTTGAGCCCATATCACTACGCATAAGAACGGTTCGAGTCCAAACCGCGCGTACGCTTCGTCTTCAGCACCGATTACCGATCGGGTTCCACGTTAAAAGGCCCGGGTCAGCACCAATAAGATAAAATGAGATATGATCAGAAAAGCTGGTAAGACCGGCGTCAGGTTATCAGCGACGCCGAGCTAACCCAGGGCTTACTGATACGCCATTTCGCCACGCGCTCAACCCCTTGCAGCGTCGACAAATCCGCTCTCCGAACCCTTCGCTCCAGAATGGCGTTCTGCAACGAAGACACGGGCGTTCTTGCGGCACGTCATTGTGGGCGCGAGCCATGATCGTATCTGCGTCGTTGTCGAAGTCTTCCATCAGTTCTTAACCTCGATTTCTGTTTTGGTTTATACAGCGACTGGAAAAGAAAGTTCCGAGCCCTAAGCCTTGAGATTGAAGGAGCTGCCTGGTTCAGACTGTCCGATGGGACGGCCTGTTATCCGAGGGGTTTTAATAGGACGAACTGGCATTCCTTCGTTCTCAGCAGCTTGGACAGCGAAAGCATACCGAGAACCGCTTGCGCATCCTCGTGGTATGGCTCGTTGATCTGATGATCCGTCGTCTGCCTCAGAAATGAGCGACTCCGAGTAGAGGTGCCGAAGTTGAGTCTCAGACACACCATCCGCTTCCATAATCAATTGCACCATGGGATCGGCCAAAAGTTGGTCGAGCAAGAACTGCGACAACTGCTTTGAAGACAATTTATCCTTTGCGCGGGCTCTCTCCAAATCAGTAAGAGAAACGGTCAAGGTTCGCGCCAGACCGGGGTGAGATTTCCGTGGAAGCAGAAAGATTAGCACTGATGCTTTCCAGGCTTCTGGATCCAAATAATCTGGTGGTGCGGAAAGCTCAGTTTCTATGTCGTATTCGCCCGCCGGGAGTAATTCGTCAAAGCCAGGGAAAGTAAACGGCCTGGAAAAGACTGCGATTGTCTTGCTGATTAGTTGGTTCATTTGGGTAGTTCTCCTTTGCTGATACCGCTCGCTCGGAGATGTAAACAAGAACAAGCCACCCGCTCCCGGCAGGGTATTATCAGTTTTGAGGTTTAGGCTTTGATTTTTCGGGGACGGCGTCCTGCCCTTTCGACGTCACTTCTTTTTTTGACGCGTCCGCATCGTTTTCCTTCAGTGCGGCAGCCGCTCTGGTCGTCAGGTCTTTGAAAGACATCATTTTGATCCTTTGATTGTCCGCAACACCCACGAGCCCAGATAGGGTGTGAAAAGTGAATGCGGCTACATCCAATATAGGGATTGGGTGCCTCATTTACTACGTAAAGCCGTAGAATAAGACGGGTGGCTGAAGCAGAACCGAGGCGGCGGCAACCCTGGCGCGCTACTTTCGCTTCGAATATGGGCGATCAGTGTTCGCTGGGGTGCAGTCAACCAATACGCCATCACCATGGAAGACTTTTGCTACATCAGGTGCAGCCATGCCGCGCGAGAGCGCGCTATAGTTCAATTTCAGCTTCACCTCGCCACCAGGGCGAAGCAGACAACTGGTGTTTTCAACAACGATATGATCACTGGTGGCTCCGACGAACGTGACGCCAGCAGGGAATATTAGACCCGCCGCATCGGTGTCCTGGAGTCCAATGCCAAGGATCGACCGAGTTTTCGAAGGACTGTCTAAAGTCACACACTGCATTGAAGGTATAGGATAATTCATTTGCAAGGGATTTGGATTTGATTTGGCTTTCGTTTCGATCACTTCCGCCCAAAGCGTAAAAGCATCTGTGTAAAGCCCGCCGATCGCGTGCCCCGATACGGGATCGGTACCCAACAGGATAGCCTCACCCAGACGCAGGTTGTTGATCTTTCCGGTCGCACCCTTGCCAAGCGCCCATGGCAAACTGGCGGAGCCGCCGCCTGACACTGTTTCAAGAGCGGGTCCAAACGCGCGCTCGGTGTCGATGGCAAGCGATGAAAGCAATGCCATTGCTTCTGCAGAGGGTGCCACATGACCAAGACAGGCAAAATTTGCGCCAATCCCCTTCAGAGAAGTCCCTTCCATTCTTAGAATTTGAGACACAGTGCTTTCAAGGTGTTCAGGCAAGATGCCTTCCCGCATATCCCCCATTTCCACCATCAGGATAATGTTGTGAGTAATGTTCTTTCCCAGCGCATTGATGGCCAGGCAGGCGATAATGTCCATCTCTGTGTTGTAGCTGACATCGCAGTTATCAACGACTTGCGCGACCTGGCTCAGCATGGGCGTTCGGATCAAGGATATGGAGCACGAGATTCCAGCATCGCGCATACGCCTGATATTGCTGACCCGCGCGTCCGCCAGCCCTGTCGCGCCACCTTCAAGCATAGCATTCGCAATTTCAGGATGACCGCAAACGGCTTTTGTCACACCTGTCACCGTGATTTCGCGGGGTCTAAGGTGGTCGACTAGGAACCGTGTGTTGTACCGAATTTTGTCCAGATCAACGTCGATACGCAACTTGCTCATTCAATCGTCGTGGCACGTACGGGTTGCAAGCGCGGAAAGGCAGATAGAACCATATTCACCAAGTTTTTTGGAGGACGGTTCAATGCGTCAGTGACCGGGAGATACAATTTGCCGTTGTAGTCTGTGATGGCCTTTGAAATCTCAACATCATTCATTCCTTCATGGTTGATCGTCATGCCAATTACCTCTGTGTTCGCAAAAGCCTCGATCAGGGTGATTTCATCGCAAGGGTCGGGCATGGCCATGTTGGGGAAGTCGCATCGACGTTTTCGTTTAGGTGCGTGTTGAAGAATAACCGCATGTGGTTGACTGCCTCGCAGAATGAAGGCTGATGTGCAAAAGGCCGGATGGCTTAGCGCGCCCTGGCCCTCGATCACTATGACATCCGGGTGCTCATCTTCAGATGCTGCAACAACAGCGCGCTCAAGCTCGCCACAACAAAACTGCGGCGGCACCGAATCCATCGCGACGCCATACTTGGCGCCCTGCATCAATCCTGTCTGGCCGGTACCGACCAAAACTGTTTTGATCCCATGCGCGTTAAGTGCGCTTGTCAGGATTGTCGCGGTTGTACGCTTTCCAATTGCACAATCGGTGCCGAACACCGCGATGCGGATCGCCTGGACGTCTCCAATACTGCCATCTAACAGGCGCAGGTCGGGATTGGGCCGCGGCTTGCGAATGTCGCGGATCGTGACATCGTGAATTTTGGCAAATCCGACGAGCTCTTTGTCATCGCTAAGAAATTCATGCAGCCCACTGACGATGTTCATTCCGAGCGTTATCGCATCCACAACAACTTCGCGATCCTCAAGGGACATTCTGCCGCTGGCCGGCGCCATTCCGTAAATAAACGTGTCGGGGATCGTAGCTTCATTAGCGACGGCGGCATCAAGATCATCGAAGATGGGAACCTGATTGGCGACATTATCAAGGACTTTGCCACTGTCACAACCGCCATACGTGCTGTCGATCACCGAAAGAACGCGATAGGCCTGTGAATGTCGAACGAGACCATTAGCCGTCTTGCCATCGATCTTTGCGAAGTTTCCTTCGCAATACACAATTGCAGTCGGTGTATCTGTCACAAGTGTTTTGCGGTGAAGCTCTGGAATAACTGCTTGTGCAGGTGGTAGCTTTTGCGCTTCGCTGGCAATGAACTGCTTGGCATCCGACTCGATGGGTTCGGGTTTCATATCTGTTCCTTTTTGGAGTGTGAAACGCGCCGTCCTTTGTAAGAACGGGCGCAAATTGTGAAGTTTGGAAAAGTGGGCTCTCTGCCTGAAACCTCACTTGTTCAGAACACACAGCCCTTCTGACCGATGATAATTTCTGTGGCATTGCCACCCATTGCCGGATCGGTCGAGATGGGCATTTGCCGGTAGCTCGATTGCGTTGCAGCGATCACCGGACGCCTTGTAGCCACGTTCGCATTTCCATCCAACTCCATGGATCGCGTCATCGTAGAAAGCATTTTCAGGCACGATGACGGCATCGCACCTTCCGTCTCGCTCAAAATATCCACGCTCGCAGGTCCAGGGGCGCCCGCTGGTTGATGCGTTCAGAAAAGCGTTTTCCGGCACCGCTACTGCAACGCACGCTTCTCCGTCTATCTCGTAGCCACGATTGCAAATCCATACAGATCCATAAGTGCTGTTCGTTAGGTAGGCGTTGTCCGGCACCACGATTTTCTGGCAGCTATCGTCTACCCTTGTGTAGCCGGACAAAGAGAACGGATTTGAAAACGTCACCAAAGAACTGGACGATCTCGTGCTCACCTTGGTCCTCCATATAGTCTGTTGGATCTTCCCCGCGCAGTCTGCCGCGGTACACGCTCGTAAGCGCCGCGGTAGTACTGGCGTTGTAATTTAGAATAATGTGCAAATGGCAGACGCGCGCTGATCGATGTTAGTCTGCGGCCAATGACCTGAGATTTTATTGGAATCTCAAATGCATTTGGTGCCCGAGGATCAGGTACTGCCAAAAATTGACTAACCTGCGTCAGTGCAACGATGTTTGGATTCCGGCAACGTGATGTGTGTTGGCGGGATATTTGCTGGCGTGTTCTTAACGAGTATTTGAGAAGCGCAGGAAATCCAGTACCGCAATCGGACTGTATTTATCTTGCGCTTCTTTTTCAGTGAAATCCCAAATCTGCCGAAGCGAAATCCGTCTCTAACAGGCAACGATCATCAAAATCCCGGCATCGCTGTAGGGGTGAACTTATTGCTTCAACAGTGGCCCGGCCTGATCCAGATAAGTGGGGTCAAAACCGGCCAACGTCACCAGTCCTTCATAATCATCAAATACCACTTGCCCGGATTGAAAAGTAACCAGCCCCTTCTCCCGCAGTTGCCGTAGGACACGATTAACATGTACAGCACTCAGTCCCAGTGCATCGGCAAGGTGGTATTGTGTCAGGGGGCAGGCGTATCCCGTCTTGCTTGCCATCCCGACCTGAGTCAGCCTCACACCAAGTTCCAATAGAAAATGCGCCATGCGCTCACCCGCATCTCGCCGTCCTATGTTGACCAGGTGCTCAACCACCATCGCTTCATCTCGGGAGACCGCCCAAAGAATTGCTGTCGCCAGCCGGGGCGTTTGCGCAAATGCTTCCAGGAGATCATCCACTACTACCTCAATGGCTTGGATTTCCATAATTGGTTCTATGCTGTGATCCGAGGTGTGCAGCAGAACGCTCCGCAAGCCCAGAAAGTCACCCGGTATTTGGAAATCGACGATCTGACGCGACCCGTCTGTCTGGGTTTTGTAGGAACAAACCCAGCCCGAGGCCAGAATGTAGGCAGCCTGCTCTGATTGCCCTTGATGCACAAGATCACGTCCCGCTTCAAAGGTTCTGCGGCGTTTGTGCAGGCGTGCTAATACCGCAAGTTCAACCTCAGTCAGAGCGACGAAGTTTAAGAGCTTTCGGGTGAGTGGACTGTTTTTGATAGCGCGCAAGTGTTCTTCCTTCATCGATGAGCAGCCCGCGAAACTATCCGACGCCAAGACTGCTTTCGATCAGTTAAGTATACAGCAATCTATGCCAGTATGATGCAATTCATCGTGGCGCTTCCTTGCTTGGACGCCTGTTACAAAAGGACGTCTACCATGGCCGACCGGCAAGACCACTCAGGAATGGCCGCACTCTCAATCTGCGAAGCGCTTTTGCTTGCAATAAAAGATCGTGAGCTCCTGCCCGAACATGAGATAGTGGGAGTTTTGCGTGACGCAGCCGCTGCCCACGAAGCAGCGGTCGGCAATAACGATGAAAAGGACATGCACCAGGCCGCCGCTGTTCTGATAAACAAGATCATTGCTTCCGGCTATCGCGTTCGGCAGTAACGTTAATTTCCTGTCAGAAAAACAAGATTACGCTCGTCAAAAAAGCATAACAACAAATAGGAGCACCATTGGTGCCTCGTTCCTGATCAATTCAAACACGAAGCAGGAACCAAAGTTCCAATCTCTGCAATATCTCGACTTAATGAAAAATTCCACGACCGCGACTTACTCCCTCTTCCCCGCCACCTGCGTGAGCCACAACGAGAATTTGCTTACTGGCTGAAGGCCCGCATGGCCTGTCCTGCTGCACTGCCTGCGACAACGCAAACGTTGGCTTTGTTCGGTGTCTAAGTTGCTGATCCTATGTGCCGCAAAACTAGAGTTTGATAGTATCGCATCATCATAGCTTTGAATGACCGGTCTGGCGACAACAGCTGCAACGCAGCGATGAATGCGCTGCGACAGCAAATCAATGCTGCGTCAGCAATTGCCGCAATCGCACAAGTCCGGTTTTGTCCGCGTAGCGGTCGTTCACGCCGAGTGCAGCGAACGACCGGATTGAGCCCACTTTGACCGATGCTGCGCGACGCCCCAACCACAGCAGTGCGCAGATAGCAGACTTTGCAAACCTCGACGAACGATCTTAGCGAACCTTTATCGGGGCCATTTGAAGCAACCGCTATTAGGAACTGGATGGACAGGCTATTGATCATAACTTGCTGTTCTTCCGAAATCTCGCACCAGTTGCGGTTCGCTTTGATTGCAAAGTCAGGCGATGGTCACTGTCCCGAATTGGTTTTCGCGATACTGCAAAGCAGATCGACATGTCTGTCCAACCATTCTTCGTTCAGTGCTTCGTGACGTATGAGCTTGCGGAAATAAGGTGCAGCGACTGCTAGTTCTATGAGCTGATCAACCGGAACGCCGGCGGTGATCTCGCCGCGGCCTATTGCGGCTGCAAATACCGCTTCAACACTTGCGAACCTATCCTTCATGAATTCAGTGATCACCAACCGCGCTTCTTCGTCGGTGGACGCAGCGGCGACCACCTGAGGCGCGATTTGGCCCCACGGTGTATCATTCAAGGCTCCCATCAATACACCGAGTAACCAGCGCAGGTCAGATCGCAAGGGACCATTGGTTTTGGGCGGTATACTCGGCGGTGTTGCGATGCATCGGAATGCAGCATCACGCAGACTGCGCGCATCTGGCCAGTGCCTGTAAAGTGTGCTGCGCGAAATGCCCGTTGCCTTTGAAACCGCGCCATGAGTTACGTGCAGCACGCCCTCATCCATCAGTATCCTTTGCGCTGCATCAAGCGCGGCCTGCCGTGTGGCGATCAGCCTAGGATCTTCTTTCAATCGCCCCTCCTATAGAGCATTTTGTTGCACAGTAGAACATTTTGTTCTAAAAGTATGGCCAACCAAAAACTAAAGCTCAATACTCAATTTCGCGAACACGTCTTGTCAAAATGGGAGCGTATCAATGTTCAAAGTGGCAGCAACCCCGCTAGCGGTACTCTTATCGATGGGCGCGACAACCGCATTGTCCGAGAGTGGTACGTACGAGCTGGATCCCGGGCACAGCCAGATACTGTTCAGCTACGACCACATCGGTTTCTCAGAAACGTTTGGAATGTTCTCGGGTTTTAGCGGCGAGATAGAGTTCAACGAAGATGATCCGTCTGCGTCATCTGTCGCAGTGTCTATGCCTGTAAAATCTATGATCACAGGCTGGGATGCACGTCTGCAACACTTCATGTCAGATGACTTTTTTGGCGCGAGCGATGGTGATGTGGTCACATTCGCCTCCACCAGCATTGAAGTCACCGGGGACAATACCGCGAATATTTCCGGCGACCTGACCATTAATGGCATCACCAAACTGGTCATTCTGGAAACATCTCTAAACAAGTCAGCGCCATACCCGTTTGGTGCAAAGGAGGGCACCCCGACCTTGGGGCTGGCAGCCACGGCGACTATCGTGCGGTCTGAATTCGGACTTGGGGCGTTCGCACCTGCGGTGAGCGACGAAATAGAGCTCTTGATCAATGTCGAAGCGTTAAAGGCTGAATGATGCTGTGCAGGGGTGCTGATACTACACTGAGCGCTCGTTCTTAACTATTGGCGGGCTGACAACAAAATGAATGTGTTCCTGAGACAACTGGCAGTTGCTACAACAGCAGCGGCATTGACGTGCCCGCTGGCATTCGCACAAGAGCCCTACTTGCCGGAGCGTACCTCACCCCGTCCTGAAACGACAAGCGGCGTACCGCATACTCAGATCGGTGTCGAAATAGATGCCGATTTGGCCCAGCTATTGCTGGAGCGTGTTGCGCAATTCCCAGGGGTCACACTTGGCCCGACACGCATATCGCTTCCTGGGGCAATTGGTTTTCAGCTTGATCCCGATATGTTGTTGTCTCAACCGAGCTCTATCGTCGGTGGGTTTGAATTTGCGCATATGCATCCTGATGGCAGCTTGCACGCTTCGCTGCACCCCGCAATGGCGCGACGGGCAATTGAGGCCGGTTGGGCCGTTGCACACCCTTGGGCCAAGCAACGTCCTGGGTGGAGCGGCTTTGTCATGATATACACACCGACCACACGAGAAGAGCTGGATGTCGTCATCGATCTGGTAGAAAGTTCGTACACCTTCATCACCGGCAAAACCTTGGGCTAGCCGTATTTTGCACGAAAGTTTGCGGTGACACCTGCTTCCTGTCAGAAAGCTAGTTCAGCCGCTTTGCTATTGGCCGTCAATTTCTTTCTTATATTATCGCCGTGGCGAAGCACTCGATAGGTACAAGCCTTTCGCACCAATAGTAACTCGCCTCCCGCGCAGTTGAACTTACAAAGCTCAGCGTCGAAGTTCCGCTTCGGGCTGCGAGCGCAGTGGGAGAATTGAATTTGATGTGTCCTTGAAGTGAATTAGACTGAGAACTAACTGTTAAGATAGCTCATTAAGAGGACATCATGGCAGCTCCTTTAGTCCAAAACTGGGAACTGACCGCCGCCATCCAGGACATAGCAGATTGGCTGGTTCAACAGGGCTTAGAGAATGCGCCGGTGGAGACCTGGCTCGAAGCATTCTGCAAGCGTCTTGTTTCGGCGGGAATTCCACTTCAAAGAGCAAACATCACTGTGCGCGCACATCATCCCGAGATTGGGACAGTCGCTTTCCGCTGGCACAGGCACGGAGAAAATGAGCGAGAAGAGTTTATTCGAAGAACGGATGCACCTGAAGAATACGTTCTGAGCCCGATTTACTATCTTTTGGTAAACAACGTTGAAGAGATTAGACAAGACCTGACGGTCGACGACCCGGAGCTTTATTTTCCTTTGTTTGACGAACTCCGCGAGCGCGGTGCCACAGACTACTTCGCTGTCAAACGGTTCTTCCTTCTTCCAGATAATGCTGCACCTGTCGATCCAATGCAGGCCGAGGAAGGCGCTATTATTTCATTGGCAACCGACGCGAGCGGGGGCTTCACAAGCCAGCAACTTGACGGTCTGCGTCAACTAATTTCTCCACTTTGCCTGACGCTGAAATGTGGCGCAAACAGGCTAATGGCTGAAGACATAACCGCCGCTTACTTGGGAAAAGACGCCAGCAGGCGCGTTCTTTCCGGGGACATCACCCGAGGTTCATCCGAAACGATTTCAGCCGTGATTTGGTACTTTGATCTACAAGGATTTACCAAATTATCAGAGGCGCTTCCGGGACATTCAATAATAGAATTGCTAAACGATTACTTCGCGGAAGCTGTTGACGTAGTTGAACGCCATGGCGGTAATGTTCTGAAGTTCATGGGAGATGGAATGCTTGCCATCTTCGATATCGATCAAGTTCCAGACGCTCGCCGCGTCGCAATTCACGCGGCCGCGGAGTTGCGAAATACCTTTGAGGAACTCAACCAACGAAGGCAAGCGGATGGTTTGCCAACGACCGGTTTCACTCTTTCATTGCACGCTGGCGATGTTCTTTATGGAAACATAGGCGGTAGGTCTCGCTTGGATTTCACAGTGGTCGGCCCAGCAGTCAATACAACGTCCCGTATTCTTGGCATGTGCAACGCGCTCGATCAGAACATTGTCGTTTCCGACAAGGTGGCCGGCGACTTGGTGAACACCATTCCAAGTCTCGTTTCCCTGGGGCAATACAGATTGCGCGGTGTTGCTGAAAGACAGGAGCTGTATACGATAGATTAAACGCGAATTGAAAGGCGCCGCCGAACCCGCAGGGCCGCCGGACAGTCTTCAATCTTTAGCTTTTTACTGAGTGGTGGACTTTTACGATGATCAGTCAGCCTTCGCCATAAACGCCTCGAAAGCCTCCTTATAGTCTGGATGCCATCGGCTTAGTGGGGGGCGATTTTCGATGACGTCTCCCACGCTCCAGGCAATGCGTTTCTCATCGACATCACGTGAGACATCATTGTCGGGGCAGAGGATGTAAAAGTCCCCGCGGTTCACGCTGTCGACAAAGAAGTCGACCGTCTGCTCTGCGGTCCAAGCGGAGGCAGGTTTTTCAGGCAGGGAGATCATACCAGTATAAACAAAGCCAGGCACAAGGAGATGCGCTGTGATCTGATGGCCGGGGCCGTTTCTCAGCTCATGTGATAGCGCCTCGGTGAATGCTTTCAGAGCCGCCTTTGAGACGTTGTAAGCCGGGTTGCCCGGAGGTGTGGTGATACCTTGCTTGGACCCTGTATTGATTATTGCACCTGGCCTGTTTCGCGCGATCATATTTGGTGCGAATACCTGAGTGCCATGGATCGGGCCCCAAAGGTTCACGCCCAGCATCTTCTCCCAAGCCGTGGCGTCCCCAATGGTCGATGATTTGCCGCCGACACCAGCGTTGTTCATTAAGATGTCTGCCCCGCCGTAGCGGTCTCCTACCATCCGTTCCAACGCCTCTAACTGCGCGCGATCACTGACATCTGTCTCAGACGTCATCACATCGGCCGCACCGGCGGCGGACACCATGTTTGCCGCGGCAGCCAGTTTCTCGGTGTCTTGATCAACAATAACAATGCGCATGCCCATCTGAGCGAACTTCACTGCGGCGGCGAGGCCAATGCCTGAAGCACCCCCGGTGATCACGGCCACAGAGTCTGAGGTAAATGCGGGGTGTGTCATCGGCTAGGCTCCTCCTATTCCCGTGTTGGATCGACAGGCCCGGAAAACCCCAGACCTGTCGTTGTTTTTAGGCCGCGTTGGCCACGTTAGTTTTAAGCTTCATCATACCTACCATACCGTAGGCGGTGAAGAGCGCCTGGGTTGCCTTTTCCGCTTGCACGTTCATCGGAATGACAGGGTCTGCCATGCCGCTCTTGTCCACTTCATTGCGAAACTGCCGCTGTCCAGGCGCGGTATGAATCACCTCGAGCACCGCGTCCGACACGATCTGCGGAACCTGTAACGGGTTGTTGGCTAGGGATTCCCCCATGCTTTGCAGCATGGCCTCGGGCGCTCCGGCAAATTCGCCATAGCTTGCATCCCGGTCGCGCGAAGACGGCTGAATGAGGTTGTTGAAGAAGTTCGTGGGGAAGCCGCCGGGCTCGATGACAGCGACATCGACACCAAACTGGCTCAACTCCCAGCGGTAGTTTTCGCTGAGCGCCTCCACGGCCCATTTCGCCGCGTTATAAGGCCCAAGGAAGGGCACTGTCACGCGGCCAAGAAGGCTAGTAACGTTCAAGATCAGCCCGGATTGCCGTGCCCGCATTTTGGGTAAGACGGCGCGGATCATCCTCTGCACTCCAAAGACATTGACGTCAAAGACGCGTTGAAAATCGTCTCCAGAGAAGTTCTCTTGCAGACCGTGTGCACCCGCACCGGCGTTGTTGACCAACACATCGATCTGCCCGAGCGTGGCTTCTGCCGCGGCCACGCCCGCTTCGACGGAAGCATCGTCTGTCACGTCGATATCGACAACATCAACGCCGAGATTGCGCAAGATCTGCGCGGCCTCCTTGTTGCGTCCTCCGGGATCGCGCACGGTCCCGACAACGCGATGCCCAGCCTTGATCAAATCCGCCACCATCAGATTTCCAAATCCGCTGCTGGCACCTGTAACGAGTATGTTCATGTCTTTTCTCCTGCATGTGGCCCTGCAACGGGCCCCGTGATGGTTCGAAGTTAAAAATTGCCAACTCAAAGCAACAGAGGTATCAAATTGAACTGATGGTTGCAGATATTAGAACGATTGGCATACCTGCCTTGGTCAGCTTCCACACCGTCGCGCGGCTCGGTGGGATCAGCGTTGCAGCCGATCATCTCAACATGGCGAAATCGGGTGTGTCCCGGCACATATCGCGGTTGGAAGACCATTTTGGCGTGAAGTTGGTCGAACGGAGTGGAAGATCCGTTAAACTCACCCCGACAGGCGTCCGACTGAACCAGCGTATCCAGTCCATTTTGGCTGACATTGATTTGCTTGGTGACATCGCCCGTGAAGAACGGGGGGACGTCTCGGGTCAGGTGAACTTCGCCGCAACAGCGGAATTCGGCTCGGTGATTGCCTCAGTAATCCTTCCGGCCGTCCAAGAGCGCTTTCCAGATCTCTCGTTGGTAATGCGCCCGGCTTATGATTTCGAGGATATGCAGGATCCCAATACGGATTTGGCATTCCGGATCGGAACTTTCGAAGACGACAGACTGGTCGCGAAGCAGCTTGGCAGCTTTCGTTGCTGGCTCGTCGCGTCACCCGAGCTTGCAGCGCAGATAGCGATCAACACACCAGACGACCTGAAGGACCAACCCTGTCTCACCTTCAGAGGTGATGTTGCCAACGCTACCTGGACTTTCTTTTCCTCAGGCGATGTCTCTACCATCAAGGTAGGCGGACCCTTTGCCACACGGAGTTTTTCTGTCTTACTTGATCTTGCAATGGCGGGGCGAGGATATGCGTTTCTGCCGGAATTCATGCTTGATGAGGTCTTGCAAGAAGGAATGCTTGTCCGCTGCTTGCCCAAGCACGTCTCGCGGCCATATTCGGTTTATCTGACGTTCCGCCCAGGCTCGCGGCGCATCGCACGAGTGGACGCAGTCGCCTCCCTTGCCGAGGAACTTGTCCCGAAACTCCTTTCTGGCAGTTCGACTTAGGATCTTCACCACAAACGTGCACAGAGGCCGGGCGGTCTTCTTTACAAGAGCCTCTAACGAAGGTGAACACCGGGCTCCAAGATCAGGCAATATGGCTTGTACGCTGCCATTGGATTGAGCGGATTGAATGGGGGCTTGGTTGCGTTTCGCTGGACTTGTAAAGTCTAGTTTCGAATGTCCGTTTTGGGCTGACTGCGGTCCTTTGGAGTAAGAATGCGGATGGCTGCAAAGTCCCGCAACGCGGTCATCGACTTCATTTCGTCAAATGTCCGTCCTGATCGAAAGCGGTCATTAATGTGTTGACCCACTGTTTCAGATGCGAGTGATTGGTTCTTGCGAAGGCAGAGGCATTAAGTTGCGCAGGTTGACAGGGTGCCGATGCCTGGTGTGGGAGGGCTGGATGGAGACTTCGCTATGTATAGTATTCAGCTTCCTATAGTCAGACCGACCCGTCCGCTTTGGAAAAAGGGCCGAATTGTTGGCCAGAAACGTCCCCTGCAGCCAAGACTAGTCTGGGCAATTCGTGCGCGTCTCGAACTCGCTGGGAGCCAGCGCAACCTCGTGCTGTTCAACCTCGCGCTCGACAGCAAACTTCGCGGATGCGATCTTGTTTGGTTGAAAGTGGCCGATCTTGTCGTTGCCGGAGCAGTCCAAAACCGAGTGTCGGTCATCCAGAGCAAGACAGGCAGGCCAGTTAAGTTCGAGGTGTCGGAGAGCACGCGACGATCGATTCTTGAGTGGGTCACGTCGCCCGCCACGCTAGGTCGCAGGTTCCTCTTTCCGAGCAGGCTCCACGCTTCGTCTCACCTGTCGACTCGGCAATACGCGCGTCTCGTCCGCAAATGGGTGTCTATCATCGGACTAGAGCCTTGTGGATACGGGACGCATTCCCTGCGTCGCACTAAGGCGGCTCTGATATATCAAAAGACCGGCGACCTTCGGGCCGTCGAGCTTCTGCTCGGACATACAAAAGTAGATAGCACGGTTAGGTATCTTGAAATCGAATTCGACGATGCATTGAGCATTGCAGAGAAGATCGATCATTGAGGATTTGGCGGACGGCATCAGCCGTCCGTCATCTCAACTTAAACCGAGTGTTCAAACGTCTAGACGCGAACGGCCGCTCCTCTGGATAGCAGACTTTATTCCTTCTGCGTTCGATGACCTACTTGCGGGACTTAGCCGTCATTCATGTACAGGCCAATTCCTTCAATAAGTTCTGGCACTTCAAGCTTTCGAAGCGCGTCTGCGACAGCAGTCTGTGAGTCATGGTCAGCTAACCGTAGATGAGCTGCAATGTCTTCCAAGGTGCTAATATCGTTGTCACAATCCGTTTCAGTTTCGCGCGTCTCAATGTGTTTTACTGCAAGTGCAAGAGCCATAGCCAAATTTTCCATTGCGCAACCTCGATATGCCAAGTTTTGAAGGTACAGGACCGAAATCATTGTAACAATGGGCTCGATGCTGACATCCGAGCATTTTACTCAGATGACTGCTTAAGAGCGGAAAGCAGACACAGAAGCCTGTGCCCTGCGATCGGGTTAGGCGAGAACATTTTTTACAATTGGACTGGACTTCCTGGCGGTTCAGAGCGGTACTGACTGTGTCGCATTCGCCCGGGATCGCCGGGCTCCACTCAGTACGGGGCGAGGGATGGACCTTTGCCCGCAGAGTGGAGAAACACGATGACAAAACCAAATACGGCAACCCAAAGTTTAGGCATATCTGCACAGGTTGCCGACCAGCCAACCCGGCATAAGCAGCTTCACCGAATGCTGACACGGGAATCAGGCGTCACAATCGCGCAGCTTCAAAAGACCTTCGGTTGGCAGGCGCACACGGCACGGGCCGCGATATCCGCGCAACGCAAAGCGGGATGTGTGGTCGACAGACAGGAAACCGACAAGGGATCGGTTTACCGGATTGTCGATGAGCAGGGCACCCAATGAAAACGAAGCAAGACGAAGAAATGTCGATCCTGATATCAGAGATCGAAACTTTCGATCGCGCCGTCTGTCTCGAGTGCTGGCGCGAGACCTTCGGACGCTCGCCACCAAAGTATCTGTCACCAAAGTTTATGAAGCGGGTGCTGATCTGGGATATGCAAAACAAAGCGCTGGGCAGTGTGTCAGCGAAAACCACCCGACGCCTGAAGCAGATTGCGGCTGGGAAAGTGTTGCCCACGACCGCGAGGCCTGGGTCTCATCTGGTCCGGGAGTGGAACGGACGGACATATCAGGTCGAAGTCCTTGAAGGCGGGTACGTCATGGATGGTAAAAGCTGGCGGTTCCTGTCAGCGATTGCAAAGCACATTACCGGGGCGCACTGGTCAGGCACGCGCTTCTTCGGGGTACGGTGATGCGCCGGATCCGCTGCGCCATCGCATCGGGTGAGCAGCCAGATGGCCTGACGTCTGATTATCTCATTAAGTCAGGTGTACCGGCTTCGTGGGCTGAGCAAAGCGAACAGTTCGCAAAGCTCTGAGCAAAGCCAACCAACAATCCACCAAACTCGAGCCGCCGAAATGGCAAACAGAGACTACAGGCTAAAATCGGGCTTGTTTGCTCTCTGTCCCGTGTCTCTATCAGAATTTGCTCATGCTAAGCCGCGGAAATCACGCGGCAATATCGTCGCAATCTCTCGTCAGCTAAAAATTAAGGAGTGGGTGGCTGTGCGGACAGTTTCCAGCTAGGGTCAGGGTGCATTGATTTTCAAAGCGCTGCGTGATTCACGGCTCGAAAACCGGAGCGGTGATATGAGCGACCTTTTCTGGCTGACTG